>CAIOJO010000356.1 GCA_903858635.1 uncultured Telmatospirillum sp.
CCTCCGAAACACCTAACCTCCGCTCCAGAAACTGACCGCCACCAAGGAGCCCGTAGGCCCCTACGGTCATGCTCGCCTTGCATAAAGAAAATCTGAAAGTGGGCCACCACCAGCGGTCTGGTGAATAAGAGCGGCTAGCAGCCTGCAGACCGACAAGGCCACCTTGGAGTCGATTCTGCTGTCGCTGCATCTGACCTTGGGCAAGGTCGAGAAGGGCAAGACCGAATACCTGTTGTTCAGCCGCCCTGCGCCGCGCGTCGCCGGCACCGCCAAGCCTCCGGCCAAGTAGGCGGCCATGGCGCGCGACCGGGTGATCAGGCTGGTCGGCGACCGGCAAGCGGCCGAGCGATTCGTCATCCTCGGGGAAGAAGGCTATTCGGAATTCTGGCGACGCGACAAGTCGCCGGTGGAGCCGCTTGAACTGGCAAAGTTGCTCGTCGCCTTGCGCAAGATCGCCTCCTTCGTCGGGCGCAATGTCGGCAGCATCGTGTGGTCGGGGATGGACGTGGAGAATGCCATCGCCCTCGATCCGACGCCGATCATGGGCAAATATCCGGTTCCCGCGGCCAAGGTCGACCTCATGGTCGGACTGACCATCCAGGAGGCCCTGAGGAAAATCGAGTGGAGCGCCCAGCTCGCTCAACGGGCCAGGGAACGGCTGCAACTGCCACCACAGTATGAATACAAGTTCAATATTTTCGTCAATATCTGCGAATCTTTGTTCGTCGACACCCTCTCTAACAAGAGCGTCTTGGGAAACTACACGGAAACGGCCCGCAAGTGGCTGATCGCCAAGAATGCTCGCGAACTGATCTCGCCGCCGACGGTATCCGAACTGCTGCATATCTGGTGGAAGATGGCCGGCGACCGCGACGAGGCGAAATACCGCGATGGCTACAAGGATCGCTCGGTCGGCGGCCTGGTCGAACGCGGCACCCTAGACCGCTTCTATCAGAAACCCATCGACGTGCTGAACGGCATCGTGCCGGCGCTGCGCCAGGACTGCCCCAATGTCCGCGGTCTGGCCGAACGGGTCGAGCACCGCCTAGAGCTCTATATTGCCCTATGGCAGAAGCTGCTTCCCTTCATCCGCTTCTGGCCCGGCGATAGTGGCGATCGCTTCCTCGTCCCCGACACCTGCGACGAGGACATGGCCAAAGACGATGCCGAGCGCAAAGCCGTCAAGGCGACCATCGTCAGCTACGCCCAACTGATCGAACGGGCCATTCCCAATAAGAGCCGCGACTTCACCGACGAACTGAAGAACAGCGTCTTGGATCCCGATAATGTGGTGCCGATCGAAGGCAGCGACATCGTGATGGTGGCGGAGAGCAAGGTCGATCGCCTGCTTCTGCGGCAGCTTGAGCGGGTGGTGCGGTTGGCCGCCGAGCGCCGGAGCAAATACAATCGCGGCCTGGATGCGGGGAAGATCCATCGGCGGCGGCTGTACCGCGCCCACACCACCGGCTTGGTGTTCCAGCAGAAGCAGCACGAATTCGAGCTGCGGCGCGACATCATCCTGCTGGTCGACGCGACCGGATCGATGGCCGATCCAGCCAAATGGGGCAAAGCCGAAGTCGTCTACCAGACCTTGTTTCAGGCGATCCTCGGTTTCAACAAGAATGCCCGGTTGTTCGCTTACAACGAAGTCAAGCAAACCTGCCGGATCACCGAGCTGTACCGCGGCGGCAAGATGCTGACGATCCTTCCCCATGGCAAGACGGCCTCGGGGGAAGCCATCATCGCGACCGGCATCAGCAGCCGAGGCCGGGGCAGCAAGAGACTGATCGTCCATGTCACCGACGGCGCCTCCAACTGGGGCTGCGGCGTCGATCAAGCGATTACCTATTGTCGCAAGAATGGCATCAGCCTACTCACCCTCGGAGTCGGCTGCAGTCCCTCCGCCAAGCAGTCATTGCGCGCCGAATATCACGAATTGGTACAGTTCGTCGACAATACGGACCAGTTGCCGCATCTGCTTGGCAAATTGCTGAATTACGATAAGAGAGGATGAAGGGCGATGGTTGCTTCGTTCTTCGACCGTATTCTCGATCTGGAATGGGCGATGTTTGTCCAGGTGCAAAGCGACCGCCAAGCCCCTTGCCAGACGGCGCCGGACAATTTCCTTAATATCCGCGGAAGTCTGTTTGAGACCTGGACACCGCATTTGCTGCAAGCGTACTGGGCCGATCTCGAAGAGGCGACGGCCCTCGGCCGCAATCTGCTGGCCGAGAAATATGCCCGCATGGAAGAGCTGATACCGCCACTGTCGGACGACCCGGCGATCGATTTCATCGTCGCCATCGAATCCCGTTGGCAGGCCGAGATCCTTCGCCAGTTTCCCATGCTCTACCAACGCTGTTGCCGATCGACTGCCGAGACTGGCGACGGTCGCGAATTTGCCATCTATCTGCGGGCCGAGCTCGAAACCTATGGCTACGAGACGCGGCAACTGTACTTCGTCAACGTCAAGAACGCCGAACGCCAGGGGCGAAATCTCGGCATCGAGGCGTTGCAGGCCCTGGTCAGGCGGAGCGGTTACGCCGACCTGGCGCAGGCGGAACAGCATTTTCAGGCGCAATGCTGCGGTTCGCAGCCACAGAGGGGGCAATGCCAATGCAACTGACGGTCACCGTCAATCTGCTGGGGATGCGTCTGTTCCAGGTCCGCCGCGACGCCATGGAATTGACCATCGACGGGCAACCCACCCTGGCCCAGGTTATCGATCTGGTCGACGACCAGAACCCCGGTTTTCGGCAAGCCGTGCTCGATCAAGCGGGCGGGCTGTCGAAACAGATCGCCGTCCTGATCAATGGCGACAACGCCCAATTCCGAGGTGGTCCTAACGCTTCGTTGGCCGACAACGATGTCATCAACGTCATCCCGGCCCTGGCCGGCGGCTGACGACCAAGAAACGCGAGGAGGCGAACATGATCGTCGATCGTCCGTCATCGCATTTCGTATTCGTGGTGCCCGAGGATCACGTCTATCGGCGCTACAACTACATCAACCACGACGGCAAGCCGCTGACCAACAAGGAATATCTCGAATCCTGGGGCAAGTGGCTGGTGTTTGATACGGCCAAGGAGCTGGCCGACCTCGCCCGCCTACTCGATCCGTTCGTGGAAGCGCGGGATGTGCCGGCGATCAAGTACGACCGGCAGAAGATCGAGGAATTCGGCCTCGATCGTTGCGTGATGTGCATCTACTGCCATATCGCACGGCGCGACGCGGTGTGGGACATCCTGGTGTCGGTGGGAGTGCAGCAGAAGGCCTGGGCCTTCGAACGCGAAACGCTGGAACGCTGGCAGCCCGGCGGCGCCAACCTTGAACGCTGGATCGAGGGAAGAAAGCTCAGCCCGCAGCAAGCCGACGTCGTGCGCCGGCAGGCCGAGGCACAATTCAAGCATTTGTTCGGAAATGAAGATGCCATCTTCACCGGAATCGAACAGTAATAATTCCGATAATGCGTTGGAGGCGTTGCGGGCTTGCCTTCATGCGGAGCGCTATGTTCTGTCCGAACATGTGGTTCGCTCGCTGATGGGCGGCGAGGTCTCCGTGCCGGAAATCGAAGCGGTTCTCCGCGGCGGCCGGGTTCTCGAGGAACACCGTCACCTTAGTCGCGCTCCCAGCTATTTGTTCTGCGGCATCGTCAAGGGGAAAGCGGTCCATGTGGTCGCCGCCGACGGCGGCAATGGCTGGCTGGTGGTCAGTTTTGCCTATGTGCCGCGGCCGCCGCTGTGGCTGGACCCACGGCGCCGCGCCAATAACGACGAGGGAGAGGCCATGGTCAAATCATTCGCCCGATGCTTCTTTTGCGGCGGCGATATCAAACCGGTGACCGTCGGCAATTTCGACTATCGCTTGGAAGGAAAGCTCTACGTGATCAAGCGGGTTCCGGCCGGTCTTTGCCTGCAATGCGGTGAGAAATACATTGATACAGAGGTGAGTCGCCGCTTGAACTCGATGATCGAGCAACAGATCTTTACCGCGACCGAGGAAGTCCAAGTTATTGAATATCGATGAGCCTGGCCAGATGAGTGGCCTTGATCTGGCCGAACGCTATTTCGAGCGCCACGGCCGGCCCATGCTCCACCAACGGTTTTCCGCCTATGCAGGGAGAGTCGCCGCCGGGCTGATCGGCGACGGCTCCGATTGCCTCGGCTTCGACGATGAATACTCGCGCGACCACGACTGGGGCCCGGGCTTTTGTCTGTGGTTGACCGCCGCCGATTACCAAGCCATCGGCGACCAGCTCGCCGCCGAATATCGGCGCCTACCCGCCCGTTTCGAGGGCTTCCGGCGGGACACCAGCGACTGGGGCGAGGGGCGGGTCGGGGTGTTCGAGATCGGCGCCTTCTATCGCAGCTTCATTGGCCGCCCATCGGCCCCGACGACGTCGCTGGAATGGCTGCGCATCCCGGAGAAGAACCTGGCCGCCTGTACCGCCGGCCGGATCTTTGATGACCCTTTGGGCGAATTCTCGGACATCCAGGGGCGCCTCCGCGGCTTTTATCCGGACGACGTCCGTCTGGCCAAGATTGCCGCGCGCTGCATGTCGGCCGGACAATCGGGCCAATACAATTTTCTCCGCAGTGTCAGGCGCGGCGAGCCATTCGCCGCGCAATATGCGGCGACGAAATTCTGCGCCGATGCGATGTCCTTGGTTTACCTCCTCAACCACCGCTATGCGCCCTATTACAAATGGTTGCGGCGTGGTCTCGCCGGTCAGCCGAGGCTCGGCGATTTCATGGTTGCGATGGTGGAGGCGCTGGTCGTTGCCGACACCCCCACGGCCAAGCACGGCGTCGTCGAGGCCATATGCCAGGCGATCATCGGCGAACTGCGGGCGGAGGGGCTGAGCGCCGCCAGCAGTACTTTTCTGGTCGACCACGGCCCGGCGGTCCATGCCGGGATCACCTGCCCGACCTTGCGTCAGATCAATGTGTGGGCTGGGTAGTTTTCCCAGCGCCGGAGGTCGCATGCAGAACATCCTGGTGATCGGCGGCAGTTATTTCGCCGGAAGGGTTTTCGTCGAAGAGCTGGCCGCTGCCGGCACCGCGTCGATCCATGTGTTCAACCGGGGGCGCTTTCCCTTGGGCATCAATGGGGTGGTCGAGCATGTCGGCGACCGTGAGATGGCCGACCAGATCCGGGATGCCATCCCGCCCGAGGGGTGGGACGCCGTCGTCGATTTCTGCGCCTATGAACCGGACCATATCAGCACGATGCTGGCCAATCTGCGCGGCCGGGTCGAGCATTACATCCTGATCAGTACGACCTCCATCTACGCCAAGAGCAATGTGTTGCCGATCACGGAGGAGGCGCCGCCGCTGGAGGGCCCGCAAGACGATCTCGGACAGTATGGCGATTATGGCTACAATAAATGGCTGAGCGAATGCCGGCTGAGGGAAGAGTGCCGGCAGCGTGACATTCCCTATACCGTGCTACGGCCATCGATCATATATGGCTATTATAACTACGCGCCGCGCGAGAAATTCTTCTTTGACGCATTGCGCCTGAAACAGCCAATCGTCATCCCCGAGCCAAGCCTTGCCTTGTTCAACTTCATTTGGGTGGTCGACCTGGCGAAGATCATCATGCGCTGTATCGGCGAAGCCCGGGCCTTCGGCGAAGCCTACAACCTGACCTCCGACGAGTTGGTTTCATACCCACGGATCGTCGAGGTCCTGGCGCAAATAACCGGAAAAACCCTCGACCCCGTCCCGATGTCGCCCTTTGACATCGAAAAGAAAGGCCTGGCCCTGCCGTTCCCGCTCACCGAGCATCTGGTCTACAGCGGAGCCAAGGCGGCGCGCCTGTTTCCGATCGACCATATGCCCTTCAAGAACGGAATGCGGGAAGCGCTGAAATACTATCTGATGGTTGCCCGTCAGGCGGCGAGCGCGGGTTAGGGGCATGAATCCCTCTCCCCTTGCGGGAGAGGATAGGTGAGGGGGCGCGCTAAAGCCCTCCCCCATCAAGGGGGAGGGCTTAGTTAGTGCCCCCCATTAAGGGGTCCGTCTCAAGCCCCCCGGTAAGCCGGCGTGCGCTTCTCGGCGAAGGCCTGGAAGCCTTCCTTGCGGTCTTCGGTGTCGCGCAGGATGCCCCACATCAGATGCGAGAACAGGATGCCATGGTCGAGCGGCATGTCCTGGCCGAGCAGGGCCGCCTGTTTCGCCGCCTGGACGCTCAACGGCGCCGCGCTGGCGATCTTTTCCGCATAGGTGGTGGCCAACTGGGGCAATTCCTCGAGGCTGACCAGATCGCTGATCAGGCCGTAGCGCAGCGCCTCTTCGGCCCCGATCATCTCGCCGGTCAGCAGCATCTTCATCGCCACCGCGCGGGGAACGGCCCGCGGCAGCATTTGCGTTCCATTCAGGCCGGCCAGACTGGCCACCTTGACTTCGGTGAGGCCGAACTTGGCATTGGTGCTGGCGATCCGCAGATCGCAGGCCAGGGCGATTTCCAACCCTCCGCCAATGGCGAAGCCGTTGATGGCGGCGATGATCGGCTTCCACATCTTCATTGCCGGCAGGATCGGCTGACCGTCCCGCAAATAGATCGCTGCCATGCATTCGGTCGGAGTCGGCGCCTTCTTCATATCGGTGCCGGTGCAGAACGACTTTGCGCCGCTGCCGGTCAGCACCGAAACGCGAATATCGGAATTGCTGCGCACCTCTTCCCAAATGTCATTCAACTGCGCCATCGACTCGGGGTCGAGCGAGTTCATCGCCTCCGGACGATTGAGGGTGATGGTGGCGACATGGTTCCGCACTGCGAAATCGACGGGCATTGGTGTCCTCTCCCCTTACGCGCTGCAAACCACGAATGGATCGTAGGTTCGCTCGTTCTTGAGCAATGTCTTGGCGATGGACATGCGGTGGATTTCCGAAGGTCCCTCGACGATGCGCCAAATGCGGACCATGCGCGCCACGTATTCGATACCGGTTTCCTGGGCCAAACCCATCCCGCCAAACAGCTGAATCGCCCGATCGGCCACCCGGGTCAGCATCTCGGTGGCCGACACTTTCAGGGCCGCGGCCTCGATGCGCAGGTCCTTATGCCCTTGATCGGATTTCCAGGCGGCGTAGTAGAGGGCGAGGCGGACGCTTTCGAGTTCGATGGTGGAATCGGCGATCCAGTTCTGGATCGTTTGCCGCTCGGCCAGCAATTGGCCGAAGGTGCTGCGAATGTTTGCCTGATCGATCATCCGCTGGATCAGCCGTTCCGCCATGCCGGTGCAATGGGCGGCCAATTCGATGCGCCGCACGCCGAAGCGGTTCTGCAGGGGAATGAAGGCTTTGCCGACCTCGCCCAGCACCGCGTCGTCGCCCACTTCGACATCGTCGAGATAGACCGCCCAGGTCGGCATCGCCCCGATGACCGGGGTTTCCTGGCCGATGCGCAGTCCGGGGGTGTTCTTGTCGAGAAGGAAGGCGGTGAAGCGGTCCTTGGCGGCGGCCTGCTTGTCGGTGACGGCGATGAGGATGAACAGGATGTTCGGCCGGTCGCATTTGCTGATGAAGATCTTCGAGCCGTTGATCACCCATTTGTCATTCTTGCGGACGGCGGTCGTCTTCAGGCCGCTGACATCCGAACCGGCCCCCGGCTCGGTGGCGGCCATCGCCGAGTCCAATTCGCCTTCGCAATATGGGCGCAAATACTTGTCGCGCTGGCTGCCGACGCAGCATTCGTGAAGGTAGTAGAGATTGGGCGCATCCGGCGGCAAGGTGAAGCCGTGATGCGAGAAACCGGCCAGCGACTTGGACAGTTCTTCCACGACCAGTGTCTTGGCAAACATGCCGAGGCCCTGTCCGCCCAGGCTCTCCTCGACCTCGATGCCCCAGAACCCCATCTCCTTGGCGATCCCCAAGAGTCGCGCCTGGTCTTCGTCCGGCAGCAGTTGAATCGGCTCGGTCCACAGATGCAGCTGTCGCTGAAGAAGGACCTGGTCGAGCGGCAGCAACTCCTTTTCGGTGAAGCGCCGCGCCATCTCCTTCAGCATCATCTCTTCTTGCGAGATCGAAAAATCCATCTCTTGTTCCTCGGATTGTTGGCGCGACGCCACCGGTCAGATCAACACTTCTTCCGTCGTCAGGCGGTCGACCTCGGCCGCCGAATAGCCAAGCATGTTGGTCAGCACCTCGGTGGTGTGCTGACCGATCGACGGGGCGGCCGTTTCCATCACCACAGGCGTTTCGGAGAACGTCATCGGCGCCCGGTTGTAAAGGCTGACCCCGACCACGGGGTGGTCGAGATAGGCCCAGAAGCCGCGGCGGCGCAGATGTTCGTCCTCGATGGTCTCCCTGGCATCCTTGACCATCCCGGCCTTGACGCCATGGCCCAGGAGCTCGGCCATCAGCCAGTCGGAATATTGGTTTGCCGTCCATGCCTCGATCAGCGCATTGAGCTCGTCTTCGTGGCGCCGGCGGGCTTCGGCACTGGCGAAGCGGTCATCGTTCGCCCAGTCGGGATTGCCCATCACCCGGCGCAGAGACTGCCATTCCTCTTCCGAAAAGACGGCGATGGCGATCCATTTGCGGTAGCCCAGGGTTTTGAACACGCCGTGCGGCACCGCATGGGGATCGCTGAGGCCGAGCGGGGGCAAGACCTCGCCATTGGCGGCATAGGCCATGGCATCGCTCGGCACCATGCTGAGCGCCGATTCGAGCTGCGAGATGCTGACCGTTTGGCCGCGGCCGGTGACCTCGCGTTCCAGCAAGGCGGCCATGATGCCGAACAGGGTATGCGTCGGCACCATGACGTGGTCGGTGTAGTTGGTTCCGGTGCCGAACGGTTCCTTGCCGGGAGCCGCCGCCCGCGCCGTCAGGCCGCACAGCGCATTCAGATTGACCCCGAAGCCCATATACTTCGCATGGGGCCCCGTTTCTCCCTGGAGACTCATCGTCACATAGATGATGCGCGGATTGATCTTCCGGATATCTTCCCAGCCGAGATTCCATTTCTCCATTTGCCCGACGCGGAAATTGTTGATGACGATATCGCTCTTCTCGATCAAGCGAACCGCCACCTCCCGGGCCTTCGGGTGGTTCATGTTGAGGGCGATGTCTTTCTTGTTGGCATTGCGGTTGGCGAAATAGCCGCTGCGGTCCATACCGTCGCTGATACCATCCTTGAACGGTTCACCCTTCCGCAAGATGTCGGGCCGGGCGACGCTCTCGATCTTGATCACCTGGGCGCCACATTGGGCGAGAACGCTGGTGGCGATAGGGCCGGCCCCGACCCACGAGAAGTCGCACACGACGATGCCGTCAAGGGCGCCTTTAACCTGCATGGACCGCTCCCGTCTTGCGCAGTGCGGCGAGTTCGGTGGCGCTGTAGCCCAATTCGCCCAGAATCTCGGCGCTGTGTTCGCCATGGCGCGGGGCATTTCGCCCCAATCGCCACTGCAACTCACCGAATTCGTAAGGCGCTCCCGGATAGGTCACGACACCGCCGGCCGCCTCGTTCGCCGCCGTCTGCCAAAAATTGCGGTGACGCAGTTGCGGGTTTTCCAGAAGGTCTTTCCCATTACTGACCGGGGTCACCGCCACCTTATATTTTTGCCCCACATCATAGAGATAGAGCTTGGGATGTTGTGCCGAGTATTTTTCGAAGATGCGGCAAAACGTGGTGTATCCCTCGGCCGAGGCACGATAGGCCGGCTCGATCCATTTCGGGTCATCGAACACCTGCCAGTCCTCGACCTGCTCTTTGGCCATCCAGTCGACGAAGGGATCCCACATCACCTTGTTCTTGCCCATGATGGCGACCAAAGCGATGTAGCCATCGGCACAGCGGTGAATGGTGGCGGTGCCCGCCTCGCGGCCGCGGCCGCGGCGGATCTTGCCCTCCAGATCCCAGAACTGTGCGGCATTCTCCAGGGCCATGGCCCCCGCCTCGATACAGGGTACGTCGACCTGCTGACCTTGGCCGGTCCGCCGGGCCCGGAACAGCGCGATGGCGCTGCCAACCGCGGCATAGGCCTCGGCCATCCGGTAGGCTTGATCGTCGGGGGCGCGAACCGGCTTCTCGTCGTCGATCCCGGCGAGATAGAGGAAGCCGCTGAGGGCCGCACAAGTAAGCTCGCTGGCGGGCGCCGCCGATAGCGGCCCCGTATGCCCGAAGGCGGTGATCGAGGCCTGGATCAGACGGGGATTGTCGTGGCTCAAACTGTCATAGGACAGGCCAAGCCCGTCAAGATAGCCAGGCGCGCAGCTTTCGATGAACAGATTGGCCTGGGCGCACAGCCGGCGCAATATTTCGCGGCCTTCCTCCTGCTCCAGGTCGACGGCCAGGCCGCGCTTTCCGCTGTTGTAGTAAAGAAAGGGCAGGCTGTTGTCCGGTCCCGGCCGATTCTGAAAGAAGGGCCCGACCCGGCGGAGCGGGTCGCCGTCCGGCGGCTCGACATGAATGACGTCGGCACCGAGGCCGGCGTACATCTTTGCCGCATAGGGCCCAAGCTCACCGGTGAAGTCGATGATTTTGAGTCCGGCAAAATAGTTGCTCTGAGCCATAGCAGACTAAGTTCTTCCCTGTTTCGTCACATGCGGCGAAGGTCAGCCGGCGAACAGGCTGCGCCCACCGCAAACATACAATACCTGCCCATTGATGAAGCTCGACTCGTCATCGGCAAGAAACGTCACGGTATTGGCAATGTCGTCGGGATCGCCCAGTTTGCCCGTCGGCTGTCTTGCCAACAGATAGTCGCGATCCTTTTCCGGTAGGCTGTCCCACATCGGCGTATGGATCAGTCCCGGCGCAATGCAGTTGGTGGTGATGCCGCTTCTTCCCAGTTCGACTGCCAAGGTGCGGGTCAAACCGACCACTCCCGCCTTGGCCGAGGAGTAAGGCGCCTGGCCCGCGCCGCCCAGCCAAGCCCGCGACGCGATGTTGATGATCCGGCCGTGCTTCTTCTCGACCATATGACCGTGGACCGCCTGGGCGCAAAGGAAAGCCCCTTTGAGATTGACGTCGATGGTGATGTCCCAATCGGCTTCACTCAATTTGCGCAATGCGCCCGCTCGCTCCATTCCCGCATTGTTGACCAAGATGTCGATGCGGCCGAACCGGTCCACCGTCTTCTGCACCATGGCTCCGACGGCATCACGGCAACTGATGTCGGCGACGACACCGAGAGCGTTCAACCCTTTGCTCTTGAATTCGTTGACGGTGGCCTCGACCTTTTCCGGGTCGATGTCGTTGATGGCCACGGCGGCGCCGCTCTCGGCCATGCGTTGCGCCGTTTGGCGGCCCATGCCGCTGGCGGCGCCGGTAATCAAGGCCACGCGATTGCTAATGCCCATGTGAACCCCACAAATCTGACGGCCAGTCCAATTTGATCTAGACCGACATCGAGTAGTAAACGCTCTTGCCGCCGCAGACGAAAAAGGTCTGACCGGTGACGTATTTGGTTCGCTCGGCGGCAAAGAAGGCCACGGCGTTGGCGATATCGGCGGCAGTGCCCAGGCGCTTGACCGGAATGCCATTGGCGATCGCCAAGCTTTCCTCCTCGGACATGGTCGGGGTGGCAATGTCGCCCCGCACCACGCTGTTGACGGTGACGTTGTCTCGCGCCGCTTCCAGCGCCACCGAGCGGGTCAGGCCGAACAGGCCGGCTTGCGCGGCCGCCACATCCACTCCCTTGGCGAGGCCGAGATAGGCGAGGCTGGCGATATTGATGACCCGGCCATAGCCATTTCTGCGCATGCCGGGCATGACTTCGCGCAGCAAATGACCCTGCATGCCGAGGATGGAGTCGATGGTGCCGACGAAGTCTTGCGCGGTGACGGCGGACAGTGGCTTGCCGGGCGGCTCCGGGGTGTAGTTGATCAGAACGTCGATGCGGTCAAAGCGGGACAGCACCTGACCAACCAGCCCCTGAATGGCCTGGGCGGTGGTGCCGGCCACCGGCACCGCGACGGCTTGACCGCCGGCTTCGACAACCCGTTTTTGCACCGCCGAAAGCCGCTCGCCCGGCTGGTCCCACAGGGCCACCTTCAGTCCCTGTCCGGCCAGGCGAAGGGCGATGCTCTCGCCGATATGATCGGCGGCGCCGGAGATCAGCGCCACCTTTTGATTTGCACTGTTGCTGGTCATGGGGTTCCTCGCGCCCGGGTTATCCTGTCCGTCACTCACCAGTCGCTCACCAGCATGTGCATGGTGCAGGCGGCATGTTCGGTCCCCGACAGCCCGCCTCCGGTCACATGCGACATGGCGACGCGGGGAGCCGGCTCCACCTGGTAGCCCGGGCATTGGTTGCGCATCTGCTTGACATTGGCGGCGATCTGCGCCGCCCCCGACGCCCCGATGGGGTGCCCGTAGGAGAGCATGCCGCCGCGCGGGCTCACGACGCATTTGCCCCCGTGCGTGGCGTTGCCGTCGCGCAGGAACTTCAGTCCTTCGCCTTTGGGGCAAAGGCCCAAGCACTCGTAATAAAGCAGTTCGGCGATGGTGAAGGCGTCGTGCAACTCGACGATGTTGACGTCTTCCGGTCCGATCCCCGATTCCGCATAGAGCTGCTCGGCGGACGACTCGGTGATATCGTCACCGGTGATGTCGCGCGGCCGGTTGTGGAACGGTCCGGATTGCACCACGGCACCGGCAACGCGGATCGGCTTGTCGATGCCGAGCTTCTTGACCATCTCGGCCGAGCAAACCACCACCGCTCCGGCGCCGTCGGCGATGCCGCAGCATTGCTGCAGGGTCAGCGGGGAAGCGACCACGCGCGAATTGACCACCTTGTCGACGCTGATTTCGCCTTTGAACCAGGCAAAGGGATTATTGGTCGCGTGGCGGCGATTCTTGACCGTGATCATCGCCAAGTCTTCGATGGTCGCCCCGGTCTCGTACATATAGCGCTTGGCCCGCATCGCGTATTTGCCGGTCATCACCGCCCCATGCATGGTCTCGATATCGCTCATCGCCGGGGCGAAAGCGGTGCCGCTCTGCATATGCAGCGTATGGTTCTCGCAGCCGATGCCGATGGAAACGTCGGTGAAGCCGGTGGAGACATCGCGGATGGCCATATAGACGGCCATCCCGCCGGCCGAGCAGGCGCTTTCCACATTGATGATCGGCATGTGCCCGCACATGCCGAGATCCTTCAGCACCGTCTGTCCGGTCACGATGCCGTTGGTCCCATTGCCGACATAGGCGCTTTGCACGATATCGGGCCGATGGATGTTCGATTGCCTCAGGGCCTGCAGCGCAGCGGCGCGACCGAGGACATCGTATTCGACATCGTGCTTGCCGAACTTTGTCTCACCAACACCGGCAATATAAACGTCGCGTTGAAATTTCATGATATGACACCTTGCCGTGGGTAACCCGCGCCGATCACTCGGAAACCGAATGCCAGACTTTGAACTTGTGGTTCTTGTCTGTTGGCTTCTTGAACTTGTAACTATTTATTGGCAGGCCATCTTTGTTCTTTCTGACTTCGCCAATGGTCAGCACGACATCTTCATCGCATTGGAAGCTTCCCGGCTCGCCTTCAAGCTGGGCAAATATCCTGAGATTTTCCGGAAGATCGATGTAACCGAAAATATACGGCGTCGCCATTCCGGCCTGGCCGATATAAATGTCGCTGAAGCTATAGAGTTTGCCATGCGTACTGAGCTTCACGACTTCGAACTCTTCACCCCAACAGTTCGGGCAGGGACTCAGTTTCGGAAAGTCCAATTGGCCGCAATTCTTGCACCGATATCCCTTGAGATAGGGACTCGAGGATTCCGGGTCACCCACCAGCTCCGGACTGAAGAATGTAATGTCTGCTTTGGCGGTTTCTTTGTCGGCCATGGGACACTCCGGCGGCATTTGTTCGGTTATTGGGTGCGAGATACCCAGAACCATGATTCTACGGCCGATTTAAACGCCTTGGGCAGCAATCAACAATTGGTGCAAACACCTACCGGCTAAGGATTCGCCCTCTATGGGGCCGGCAGCACAGCTTCCACGCGACCGCCGGTGACGCCAGCCCTGGCCCCGGGGCGCGCCTGTGGCGGATGTTCAGATTTAGAACAGTGGCCCAAGGCGCGACATCGCCATTGCTCGCGCAGGTCTTGCGAGCCACCGGTTTCCGGGCTCCTCGAGGCGGTTTGCGGCTGGCATTGGAATTGCGAGTGAGTGTCATGTGCGTTAGCGCCGCCCGATTTGATACAGACGGTGACGTTGTGCGGGTGATCGCGCCCGTCCCTGGCTTAGGGGGATTCCTTAGCCGGTAGGTGTTTGCACCAATTGTTCGGTTCCTGGCTGCATGAGTAACGTGATGAGGTGCCGGTCTAGGTGAAGGTTTGAGAATCAGGTCAGTTGCGGAAGAAGTCGTGAGGCTTGGCAAACATTGAGGTGAGCGGAGCTCGCTCCACTGTGCGATGGGCCCACATGGCTTTGTTGTTGCGTCAATTAACAACTGTTTTGGGAGGGCGCGATAAATATCGCGAGCTCAAGAATAATGCGAAGACGAATTGAAGACCATTTACTGGCCGCAATGTTGATCGTCGCCGGCGCCTGCGGGTTCGGCGTGGTTTCAACCCCGGTCATGGCTGAACAGGTGGCGACAACCGCTCCGCCCGGGGCCAAGGATGTCCTGCGCGAGATCCCCGACAACCTGTTCGGCATCGCGCTCGGTCCCCACGGTGCGGCCGTAGCAACGGGATATCACGGCACCGTCAAGTTCTCTGCGGATGGCGGCGCGCACTGGTCGAGAATCAGTGCCGCGACCAACGGCCTTCTCCGCCGCGTGGCGATAACGGCGGATCAGTCGATCTTCGCCGTATCGAGCAACGGTGAAATCCTCAAGCAGAAGGCGGGCCAGAACACCTGGCAAGTCGTGCATTCGGAAGACGGTCTATATTTGCGCGATATCGCCTTTGCCGATGCCCAGACTGGTTGGGCCGTCGGACACGAAGGCCTGATTCTCCACACGACCGATGGCGGTGCGACCTGGAAACGGCAGGAACTGAAGGATTGGACCGGCCATGATCGGCCACGCCTGAGCGGCATCGCTGTCATCGATGCCAACCGGGCCGTGGTGGTCGGCGAATTCGGTACGGTGGCGCGGACCGACGACGGGGGTGGCACCTGGTCGCTGGTGAGCGCCAATACTCTGCCGACCCTGCTCGCCGTCGCCATGCACGGTGACAGTGGTTTTGCCGTGGGCATCAACGGCGCCGTGGTGCAGCTATCGCACGCGCTCGATGGTCCGATGACCGCAACCGCGGTGAACACCGGCGCTACGCAGCATCTGCTCGCCGTCGCCTTAAGCGACGATGGGGAAACCGCGCTGATCGGGGGGCGCGGGACATTGCGCATTTATCGTGACGGCAAGTTGACCGCCGTGCCGATCGGGCCGGGGACCACCCTCGATGATACCGCTGGCCGCGCCGACGTCGGCAATCTCCGGTTGGGAACATATCTGGGCCCAGCTCTGGCCGACACCTTCATCGCCGGGGTCGCGGTCGACAATGACGGCCGCGCAATGGCGGTCGGGCAGGGCGGCCTGATCTTGGCTTCCACCAAAATAAGTGGGCCCTATGAAGCAATACACTCTCTCACCACTATGTCTGAAAAATATCTTGAGAATGAAGCAGCGCCTCTGTTCTTTGGTGGGTGGGGAGGGCCATAATAAATGATCGCGCCGAAAATCGCCGCTTTTATTCGTCGCCGTGCCTTGCTTATCGCAAGCGTGATGGCCGTGCTTACATGTTATCTCGGCTATATGTCGGTCACTCACCTTTCACTGAAGGTGGTGCTCGAGGCCATGTTGCCCGTGCACCATCCGAACGTGCAACTGGTGTCGAAGTTCGGGGCGCAGTTCGGTGGTTCGAACACGACCCTGATCGTAGTCGAAAACACGGAAGGCACGGTCTACACCGAAAAGTTCATGTCGGCCTACAAGCGCATCGCCGACGAGATCTATTTCCATCCGTCGGTGCACCGCCATCTTGTTCAAGCCCTGACGCTCCGCAAGACCAAGTCGATCACCGGCTCCAACGGGCGCGTCGACATCAATGCTCTCGCTTGGCCTGATCTTCCGCGGACGGCAGAGGAATGGGCCTCGTTCCAAGGCGCGGTGCGGGCGGCCTATCGCGGCACGCTGGTGTCGGACGATGAAAAAGCCGGGATGATCATTGCCGACTTCAAGGATGATACAAACTATGGCGATCTCGTAACGACTATTGATGCTCTTGGCGCAAAAGAGGCGGGGAACGGTGTAAAGATACATATGGTTGGTCGCCCGGTATTGCTTGGTATAATATATGGTGATCTTCACACAACGCTCCGCCTTATTGGTATATCATTGTTATTCTCGTGCTTGATCCTCTATATATATTTCAGATCGTGGATGGGTGTGCTGATCCCGATTGTCACCGCCGCCATTGGCACGGTGTGGGGCACCGGGGCCATGGCCCTGGTCGGGTTCAACCTGGACCCGTTGTTGATCATCCTCCCGGTCTTCGTCTTCGCCATCGTGCTGTCGCACTGCGTTCAGTTCATGTCGCGCATATTCGAGCAGCTCGAGATCGATGCCAGCATGCCGGAAGCCGTCGAGCATGGCTTGATTCAGGTCTTCGTGCCGAGCATTACCGCCATTGTGGCCGCGGCGGCCGGGTTCTTCGTTCTGACCTTGATTGGCGTGCCGAGCCTTCAGATCCTGGGGGTGATATGCGGTGCATGGCTTCTGGCGATCGGACCCGCCCTGATGTTTATCGCGGCGATTTTGTGCCTGATGCCGCCGCCGAAGCGCTTTCGCACCCGGACCACCTGGGTCGAGACGATCTGGCGGAAGGCAAAGATCCGCCGCGTCCCCTACCTCTTTCCCATCCTGATGGGCCTGTGCCTGGTCGGCGGGATCTATGAATCGCGATACGTGGTCATTGGTGACGCCGTTGGCGTAATTGCTCACCCCCTCGTGACGGCGGCGGCTGATCCCCGCGCTTTCGGGTAGATATGGTATGGGTTGCGGAGGCACCCTCGCAACAGATTGTTGATCTCCGATAAAATAAGTATTGACTCGGCGGAA
>CAIOJO010000357.1 GCA_903858635.1 uncultured Telmatospirillum sp.
GCCGTCACTGCGGTCGGCCTTCGGCCTTCCCTGCGTGACGGCACCGGCGGCGCTTTCTCATCCAGATTGTCGCGCCAGTCTCATCCAGATTGTCGCGCGGCACTCATCCCCCTTCTCCAACTTTGCGATGTACTGAGACGGCGCTACGCCGCCAATAATCCTGTTCGTTCTGTAGGAGAGCGGCGTCTTGTTGATAATTGAATCGAAAATCTCCGGCTTAATGCTACGAGTCTTGCACCAATCTTGCGGGAAGATGTGGTGGATATCGACGTTCTCACCAAAGAAAACAGTGTGGTCGAATTTCTGACCGGATCGAAAATCCTGCGCACCGTCCTTCATCAAAAGCGCATTCATACCCTTGTAGGCTGCGGAGAGCCGCATACGCATCGTCTTCAATCTGTCGGCACGGAAAATTGTCTCGCTCACGGTTGAAGGCTCGGGCCCTCCCCTGAGCCAGGCAGGAACTTCCATGAAATCGCGCGCAATGCGGGACTCGACGGCAGAACCGTAGAGCTCGCCAAAAACGCCGTTCCAATACCACTGAACCAGTTTCTCGCGGTTTGCTTCGTGCTCCCAGGCTTCGCCAATGTCGGCGAGGATCGCGGCCAAAGGGACGATCTGAGACTGATAGGGCAGATCAAAAATCCGGTAGATGTGCAGCATGTGCAAGAATTTGGCGGACTGGATGAAGCCATGCTCGACCTTGGTTTCAAACTGCTTATAAGCATCGAGCGGCAGGTCCAAGAGCGCCTGGCGGTTACCAGACACGGGCGGCAATTCCTTGCCTTGCTTTCCTGCCTGTTCTGCAATTCGGCGGCGTTCGCGGGTATAGAAAAGCGAAACCGCTTGTAGGAAATCAGTGTTGCTAACGCTCGCGAGGATACCGCCGTCGGAGTCAGCTGGCCGAAGCGTGTCAGCAAGTCGACGATGACGCCCTTTGATGCCGTCGTCCCCATACCAGTCCTTGCGGAGCTCGTGCCCAGATGCCGCATACATCGCCGTGACAAGTTCGAAGGCGTCGAGCGCTTTTCCCCCTGTATTCACCTTCTCGAAGACAACACATACGGCTTCTTTCGAGGTTGAACGGTCCAGTGCGATCACGGGGACACGGTAGTATTTGAAGTTCTCGAGAATCTGGCGCTTAAAGGTCCGGAAATCGTCGCGAACCCGTATATTCTGGTCACCGGACCAAAACTTATCGAAGCCGTCTTGCCACTTATCCCAGTCGAATACCAGCGAGACGGGATACATGAGGGCCGCATATTCACGCTCAGGCGTCGAAAGATCGCGTTTGATCTCTCGGCCGAAGTCCGTCCGCTCAATTTTGTCTTCCGGCACGCCGACGATCGCATCTTCGCGATCGAGGGATTCATCAAGCGCCGTTTTAATGTCGATGTAGAACCAGCGACGAACCTTCTTCTTCTTAGGTGTGACGGTTTCCACCACCTTGCCACGCAAGGTGACTTGGTAGAGGGAGGTCATGCGCTGCTGGCCGTCCAAAAGGAGCGATTGCGGAATCGTCTGGCGGGCAGCAGAGGGCGCGCCTTCAATGGGGCGCGGCTTGAAGTTCACTGGGCCGCCTGTGTCGAGCGACATGAGCGCTCCAACTGGAAAGGCTCGGGAGACCGACGCGATCAGACTCTTGATGCGGTCCTCGTCCCAAACCCAACTGCGCTGAAAATCGGGAAGCTGGATAACGCCCCGCTGGCATTCGTCAAGAAGCCTATGGAGGTCAATGGGGTTCGTCTGAAACGTTGAGCCTGCCATCTAACAGCCTTCCACTCTTTGTTGGTCCGTCCGTACTGGCAAAATACGATCCTATTGATAGGTCACCGTGTGCAACTGCGGGATGTCTGGGCGCCGACAATTATCTTGGCCGGTTCACCGTCAACTATGATGTCCGGTAAGATTGCCCGCCGGGACCGGACGTAAGGAGGGGCGAGCCTGGCGA
>CAIOJO010000358.1 GCA_903858635.1 uncultured Telmatospirillum sp.
GATCTGCGCCGAATCCAGCAATTTCGCAATCTTCCTGACGGCACGACTGACCGACGGGGCCGGCCCCTCATTGCGCCGGTCGCTGGCCATGCTCCCGTCGCTGACCGCCGACCTGGCGGCCGGATACCGCGAACCGGCGCTGGTCAGCGCCCTGTCGGTGGGAGCCGAGGCTTGGCCGGCCCTGTTCGGCCGCCGGACACCGGCGCTGCTGGCGCCGTTCGAGGCCTTGGCCGACGGTCCGCGCCGCGCCCCGACCACCGCGGCCGACCTGTTCCTGCACATCCATTCGCCCCGCCACGACATCAACTTCCTGCTGGCCCGCGAGGTGATGGCGGGTTTCGGCAGCCATGTCACCCTGGTCGAAGAGGTCCACGGCTTTCGTCATCTGGGCGGCCGTGACCTGGGCGGTTTCGTCGACGGCACCGAAAACCCCAAGGGCACCGAGCGCGCTGCCGTCGCCCTGGTCGGCGACGAAGACCCCGACTTCGCCGGGGGCAGCTATGTCAGCCTGCAACGCTATGTGCACAACCTGGCGAAATGGACCACCCTGCCGGTGCCGGAACAGGAAGCGGTGATCGGCCGCACCAAGGAGACCGACCAGGAACTGGCCGACGAGGTCAAACCGCCGACCGCCCATATCGCCCGCGTGGTGATCGAGGAAAGCGGCCAGGAACTGGAAATCCTGCGGCACAGCATGCCCTATGGCGACACCGCCGAATGCGGCCTCTACTTCGTCGCCTATGGCGCCAGCCCGCTGCCGTTCCGCAAGATGCTCGACCGCATGGTGAAGCGCGACGCCGCGGGCCATTACGACCACCTGCTCGACTTCACCCGCCCGGTCACCGGCGCCTCGTTCTTCACCCCTTCGCTCGCCCTGCTGCGCTCGCTGGCCGGCTGAAGTCGGTGACCCAGAGAGACAGTGGGGTAGGCGGGCGAGACGCCCACCCCACCATGACAACTATAGATTTTACTTGACGCAATGCGCACCCGTAAGAGGGCTTTTCGCCCACTACACCAGCCGGAACCGGGTGTACTTGGCTTCGAGATAATCCTTGATGCCCAGCGAACCGCCTTCGCGGCCGATGCCGCTTTCCTTGACCCCGCCGAACGGCGCCTCGGCGGTGGCCAGGGCCATGTCGTTGACCCCCACCATCCCCGCTTCGAGGGCCTCGGAAGCGAGGGTGGCCGTCTTCAGCGACCGGGTGAAGACATAGGCGGCCAGCCCGAACGGCACCGCATTGGCCTTGGCCACCGCCTCGTCGAAGGACGAGAAGGCGACGATCGGAGCGATCGGCACGAACGGCTCCTCATGCATGATGCGGGCGCTGTCGGGTACCTGGTCGAGCACCGTCGGCTCGAAGAAATAGCCGCGGTTGAAGCCGCTCGGGCGGCCGCCGCCGGCCCGCAGCCGGGCTCCGGCCTGCCGGGCGTCCTCGACCAGTTCCAGCGCGCGGGTCAGGCCGCGTTTGTTGGCCAAGGGCCCCATCTCGACCCCCGCCTCGCGGCCGGGCCCCAGCTTGAGCGATCGAGCCAGGCGGGCGAAGGCGTCGGCAAAAGGTTCGGCGATGCTCTCATGGACAAAGAAGCGGCTGGGTGAGACGCAGACCTGGCCACAATTGCGGAATTTGGCTCGGCCCGCCGCCTCGGCCGCCGCCACCGGGTCGGCGTCCTCGAACACCAGGACCGGGCAATGGCCGCCCAGCTCCATCGACACCTTCTTGACCCCGTCGGCGGCCAGCCGCAGCAGCTGCTTGCCGACCGGCACCGAGCCGGTGAACGAGATCTTGCGGACCATGGGCGCGGCGATCAGGTGGCTGGCGATCGATGCCGGGACGCCGGTGACCAGGTTGGCTACGCCCTTCGGCAACCCGGCGTCGTGCAGCGCCTGCATGATCGCCATGCCGGAACCGGGCGCCTCTTCCGCCGGCTTGATCACCACCGCGCAGCCGGCACCCAACGCCGCGGCAAGCTTGCGGGCGGGCAGCACGGCGGGGAAATTCCACGGCGAAAAGGCGGCAACGATGCCGACCGGCTCGTAATGGACCGTCATCCGCACGGCCGGATCGCGGCCCTCGATGGTCTGGCCGTAGATGCGCTTGGTTTCTTCGGCATACCACTCGAACTGGTCGGCCGCCGCACCGGTCTCGAGGCGGGCCTCGGCCAAGGGCTTGCCGGTCTCGGCCGACATGACGGCGACGATCGCCTCGACCCGCTCGCGGATCAGGTCGGCGGCGCGGCGCAGCACCTTGGCCCGATCCCAGGGCGACGTCCGCCGCCAGACGGCCAGGCCGCGGGCGGCGGCGGCCAGGGCGTCGTCGAGATCCGCGGGCGCCGCCGATGGGATCGCCCCCAGAACCTCCTCGGTGGCCGGGTCGATCACATCCAGTTGCGCGCCACCGCGGGCTTGCCGCCATTCACCGTCGACATAAAGGCCGAAACTTGCATACAAGGTCGTTCTCCGATGGCCTAGAGGGCCGTCCGCCCCCCGATCAAGTGGAGGCGACCAGCGTCCGACTCAAGCCGGAACCGGCTGGCTGGCCGGCGGCGCCGCCAGCACCAGGAGCAGTCCGAACGAGATCAGCGCCAGCCCGATCAGATTGGCGGCGGTAAACGGCTCGCCCAAGGCGATGACCGAACTGATCAGGGCCAGATAGCCGCCCATCTGCAATACGCCGAGGGACAACAGGATCGGCAGATCGCCCAGGCCCGGCCAGTAGAGCCGCCGCCGCAGAACGGCGAGCACCAGCAGGCACAGCGCCCCCAGCGACAGCCGCGCCACGCCGAACCACAGCGGTGTCATGTAATGCAGCCCGGTCTTCATCACCGGCCAATTGACCCCCCAGACCAGGATGACCGCGCTCAACAGCAGATAGGACCGGGTCTCGGGCTTCAAGCGAACCTCGTAAAGGGCGACGATGGGCGCGTAGTCTCTCCCGCTTCCGGCGAAATGTCGCGGAGAGCCCCCAGCTGTTGCACCACGGAGACACGGAGATTCATTAGTTCTCCCTCCGTGACCTCCGTGTCTCCGTGGTGACTTTTCTGCAGCCGTCAGTGCTACAGCAGGCTCAGTTGATCCCCGGCCTTGGGCGGGACGCGGAACTGGCTGCTGTCGAGGGCCGAGCGCTGGCCGGCGAAGCCAAGCCGCCGCTCGGCCAGGCGGAAGCGCTGGGCCAGCAGCTGGGCGTGGTGGCCGGTTCCCGTCTGGCGCTGGCCGAAGGTGGCGTCGTAGAGCTTGCCGCCGCTGCTTTGCCGCATCAGGCTGAGGACATGCCGGGCCCGTTCGGGGAAATGCGCATCGAGCCAGGCAGCGAACAGTTCCTTCACCTCATGCGGCAGGCGCAGCAGGATGGTGCCGGCATGGCTGGCTCCGGCCTGCCTGGCCGCGGCAAGGATCGCTTCCAGCTCATGGTCGGTGACGAAGGGAATGACCGGAGCCACCAGCACGGTCACCGGAATTCCTGCCGCCGACAGTTCGCGGATGGCCTCCAGCCGCTTGGCCGGGGTGGCGGCGCGGGGCTCCAGCTTGCGGCACAGATCGCGATCCAGCGTGGTCACGCTGACCGCCACCGAAGCCAGCCGCCGGGCCGCCATCGGCGCCAGCAGATCGATGTCGCGGGTCACCAGGTGACTCTTGGTGGTGATGGCCACCGGATGGTGGAAATCGGCCAGCACCTGCAGGCAGCCGCGCATGACGCGAAGCCGGCGCTCGACCGGCTGATAGGGATCGGTGTTGGTGCCGATGGCCAGCAGCCGGCAGCGATAGCCGCGCTTCGACAATTCACCGGCGAGCAGACGCGGCGCCTCGGGCTTGACCAGCAGCTTGGTCTCGAAATCGAGGCCGGGCGACAGGCCGAGATAGGCATGGCTGGGACGGGCGAAGCAATAGACGCAGCCATGTTCGCAGCCCCGGTACGGGTTGATCGACACCTCGAAGCCGATATCGGGGGAATCGTTCTCGCTGAGGATGCTCTTGGTTCGGTCGAGCAGGATGGTGGTCGGCGGCGGCGGCGTTTCCTCGGCGTTGTCCCAGCCGTCGTCGAAGGCGACGGTCTCCAGGGTCTCGAAGCGGTTCTTCGGATTGAACGAGGTTCCACGGGCTTTCGGGAAGCTGTCGGGCATCGGCTCCGTCCATCGAGGGCATCGATGAGAATATAACGTGAACACAGGTCATTTCCAGACCCTTCCGAAGGGGGTTGACGTGAGGACCCGAGGCCCCGAATATCGCCATTCCTTGATCGCGATAGGGGGGCCCATGCCCATTCAACCCAACCGACAGGTCAGCCGCGCCTTCGCCGGGATGACGGGAAAAATGGCCCGATCGCTCCTGACCCTGGGATTGCTGATGCTGTCGCTGCCGGCCACGGCGGCAGAGGAAAAACTGCTGAATGTCTACAATTGGTCGGACTACATCGCCCCCGACACCATCGAGAAATTCACCGCCGAGACCGGGATCAAGGTCAATTACGACGTCTATGATTCGAACGAGACGCTGGCCGCCAAGCTGCAGGCCGGCCAGTCCGGCTATGACGTGGTGTTCCCCTCCGCCTCGCCGTTCCTCGCCCAGCAGGTCAAGGCCGGGCTCTACCAGCCTCTCGACCGCACCAAGATCACCAACTGGGGAAGCCTCGACCCGGCCATCCTGAAGGCCCTGCAGACCTCGGATCCGGGCAATGCCCATGCGGTGCCCTATATGATCGCCGCCACCGGCATCGGCTTCAACATCGACAAGCTGAACAAGCTGCTGCCGCCCGGCACACCGCGCGATTCCTGGTCGCTGCTGTTCGACCCGGCGGTGGTGTCCAAGCTGAAGGGCTGCGGGGTCAGCCTGCTCGACGCCCCGGTCGAGGTGTTTCCGGCGGCGCTGGCCTATCTCGGCAAGACCGGCGCCAGCCAATCCACCGAGGACCTGGCCGCTGCCGCCGAAGTCGTATCGAAGATCCGCCCGAATATAAGATATTTCCATTCGTCAAAATATATCAATGACTTGGCGAATGGCGACATCTGCCTGGCGCATGGCTATGTGGGCGACCTGGTGCAGGCCCGCAATCGCGCCCGGGAAGCCGGCAGGGGCGTCGACATCGGCATCGTCATCCCCAAGGAAGGAGCCATCCTCGGGGTCGACGTGGCGGCCATTCCGGTGGATGCGCCGCATCCGGACAACGCCCATCGCTTCATCGACTTCCTGCTGCGCCCGGCGATCATCGCCGCCATCACCAACACCGTGGGCTATGCCAATGCGGTGCTGCCGGCCAGGCCGCTGGTAAAGAAGGAGATCCTGGCCGACCCGGTGGTGTACCCGCCCGAGGCGGTGCGGGCGAAGGAATTCCAGGTGCCGCCGGCCAGCCCCGACTTCGAACGGGTGCGGACCCGGGCCTGGACCAAGGTCAAGACCGGACATTGAGCGGCAGCATGGTGCACCAGCCGGTTCGGCAACAGAGCTTCGCTCCCTGGAACGACCCCGAGGCCCGGCCGCTGATCCGGATCGAGGGAGTGTCGAAGAGCTTCGGCACATTCGTCGCCGTCGACAAGGTCGACCTCGACATCTATCCGGGGGAGTTCTTTTCCCTGCTGGGGGCGTCGGGCTGCGGCAAGACCACCCTGCTGCGCATGCTGGCCGGCTTCGAGACGCCCAGTGCCGGCAAGATCTTCATCGACGGCGTCGACATGGCGCGGATTCCGCCCTACGAGCGGCCGGTCAACATGATGTTCCAGTCCTACGCCCTGTTCCCCCATATGACGGTGGCAGAGAACGTGGCGTTCGGACTGAAACAGGACGGGCTGCCCAAGCCGGTCATCCGGGACAAGGTGCGGGCCGCCCTCGAATTGGTGCAGATGGGCCCTTTCGCCCAGCGCAAGCCGGCCCAGCTGTCGGGCGGGCAACGCCAGCGGGTCGCCCTGGCCCGCTGCCTGGCCAAGGAGCCCAAGGTGCTGCTGCTGGACGAGCCGCTGGCCGCCCTGGACAAGAAACTGCGCGAACAGACCCAGCTCGAACTGGTCAATATCCAGGACCGGGTCGGCATCACCTTCGTCATGGTCACCCATGACCAGGAAGAGGCGATGACCATGTCGGCCCGCATCGGGGTGATGCGGGCCGGGCTGATCGAACAGGTCGGCACCCCGGTCGAGGTCTATGAATACCCGGCCACCAGCTTCGTCGCCGACTTCATCGGCACCGCCAACATGTTCGGCGGCGTGGTGACCGCCGACGCGGCGTCCCATGTGGTGGTGCGCTCGCCCGAACTGGAGCGCGATCTGAGCATCGCCCATTCCGGCACCCTGCCGGTGGGGGCACCGGTCACCGTCATGGTGCGGCCCGAGAAGATGACCCTGTCGCGCGACGAGCCGGCCGCCGATTGGAACTGGGTGCAGGGAACGGTGAGCGACATCGCCTATCTGGGCGATATCTCGATCTACCATGTGGCGCTGGCCTCCGGCCGCCGGGTCCAGGTGTCGCAGACCAATCTGCGCCACGGCAGCGAGCAGCGCCTGACCTGGGACGACGTGGTCTATGCGGCCTGGCATCCGGCCAACGCCCTGGTGCTGACGCAATGAACCAGCCATTGGGGAACCGCCTGTCGGGGTTGCTCCGGCGCTGGGGCCGCTTCCTGGTCGGCCTGCCGCCCTATGCCTGGCTGGTGCTGTTCTTCCTGGTGCCATTCCTGATCGTCTTCAAGATCAGCCTGTCCGAGATGCAGGCCGCCATCCCCCCCTATAAACCGCTGCTGGCCTGGGCCGAAGACGGCGTGCTGCAGCTGCGGCTGAACCTCGGCAACTACCGCTACCTGCTGACCGACGACCTGTATGCCGTCGCCTATCTGAACTCGCTGAAGATCGCGGCGATTTCCACCGTCGGCTGCCTGCTGATCGGCTACCCGATGGCCTACACCATCGCCCGGGCCCCGAAAGGCAACCGCAACGCCCTTCTGATGCTGGTGGTCCTACCGTTCTGGACCAGCTTCCTGATTCGCGTCTACGCCTGGATGGGCATCCTGAAGAGCGAAGGACTGCTGAACGCCTTCCTGCTGTGGACCGGCGTCATCAACGAGCCCCTGCAGATCCTGGAAACCGATCTCGCCGTCTATATCGGCATCGTCTATTCCTACCTGCCGTTCATGGTGCTGCCGCTTTACGCCACCTTGGAGAAGATGGACCTGTCGCTGCTCGAGGCGGCGGCCGACCTCGGCTGCCGCCCGTTCCGCGCCTTCCTGGCGGTCACCCTGCCGCTGTCGCTGCCGGGGGTGATTGCCGGGTCGATGCTGGTGTTCATTCCGGCGGTGGGCGAGTTCGTCATTCCCGACCTGCTGGGCGGGCCGGACACGCTGATGATCGGCAAGGTGCTGTGGGCCGAGTTCTTCGACAACCGCGACTGGCCGGTGGCGTCCGCCGTGGCGGTGGCCATGCTGGTGGTCCTGGTGGCGCCGATCATGGTGTTCCAGCGTTACCAGTCGAAGGCGGTCGACTCGTGAAGAACCGAGCCCTGATCCTCTATGGCCTGCTGGCGCTCGGTTACGCCTTCCTCTACCTGCCGATCGTGCTGCTGGTGACCTATTCCTTCAACGCCTCGCGGCTGGTCACCGTGTGGGGCGGCTTCTCGACCCGCTGGTACGGCGAACTGGTGGCCGACCAGAAGGTTCTGGATGCCGCCTGGCTATCGCTGAAGGTGGCGGTAACCAGCGCCACTGCGGCCACCCTGCTGGGCACCCTGGCTGCGGTGATGCTGGTGCGGTTCGGGCGGTTCCGCGGCCGCACCCTGTTCACCGGCCTGATCACCGCCCCCTTGGTGATGCCCGAAGTGATCACCGGGCTGGCCATGCTGCTGCTGTTCGTCGCCATGGAACAAAGCATCGGCTGGCCGGCCGGCCGCTCGATGCTCACCATTATCCTGGCCCATGTCACCTTCTGCCTCAGCTTCGTCACCGTGGTGGTGCAGTCGCGGCTGGCCCAGATGGATCTGTCGCTGGAGGAGGCGGCCATGGACCTGGGGGCCCGCCCCCTCAAGGTATTCCTGGTCATCACCCTGCCGATCATCGCACCGGCGCTGGCGGCGGGCTGGCTGCTGGCCTTCACCCTGTCGATCGACGATGTGGTCATCTCGGCCTTCGTCACCGGCCCCGGTGCCACCACCCTGCCGATCGTGGTCTTTTCCAAGGTCCGCCTCGGAGTCAGCCCGGAGATCAACGCCCTGGCCACGGTCGTCGTCGCGGTGGTGAGCATCGGCATTGCCGTCGCCGGGCGCCTCGCCCACCGGCGCGAACGGGAGCGCCAGGACTCGCAAAGGCTTGCCGCCGAGCAGGGGTGACCCGTCAGCCCGATGCTTCCGGCTGGTCCTGCTCCTGCAGCATGCTGGCCAGCGCCCGGCGCAGTTCTTCGGCCCCCACCGGCTTGTGCAGGATGCGGCAACCGCTGGCCAACACTTCGCGTACCCGCTCGGGGGCGGTATCGCCGGTAACGATCAGGATGGGCAGCGGCTGCCCCAGCCGGGCGCAAATGCGCAACGCCGTCTCGGGGCCCGTCAGCGCCCCGCCGAGACGGAGATCGGCGATGATCGCATCGGGCCGGGCCGAACCCGCCGCCCGTTCCAGCGCCGCTTCCCCACTGGCATCGCTCTCCACCCGGTATCCCCAGTTCTGCAGCATCAACGACAGGCTGTCGCGCTGGATCGGGTCGTCCTCGATGACCTGGATGCTCAACCGATCGCCAAGCCGACGGCAGCCGACCAGCAGGCGACCGCTCTCGGTGTAGCGCAGGGCGTTTTCCATCAGGTTGCGCAGGATCCTTTCCAACAACAGGGGATCGGTGCGCAGGCGGGCCGAGGTCGGCACCAGACGAAAACCGAGCCCCTGCTCCTTGGCCCGCAGGCGGTACTCCTCGGCCAGACGCAGCAGCAGGTCCCCCACCGACAAGACCTGCATGGTCGGCACGATGATGCCGGCATCCAGCCGCGAGACATCCAGCATGCTGTCGAACAACAGCCGCAGCGCGTCCACCGCCGCGTTCATCTGCTCGACCACCCTGAGCGCCGGAGACCCCCTCAACTCGTGCTGCAACAGGCTGATCAGCAGCAACAGCGACTGCACCGGCTGGCGCAGGTCGTGGCTGGCGGCGGCGAGGAACTTCGATTTGGCCAGGCTGGCCCGTTCCGCTTCCGCCTTGGCGAGATCGGCCTCTTCGCGAGCCCGGCTCAGCTGCTCGCGCTGCCGCACCACATTGGTGATGTCGATGGACGCACCGGTCAGGCCGACCACTTCGCCGGTCGGGCCCGACACCGGTCGCGCCGAAGTGATGAAATGGCGATCCTGCCCGGTGGTGCGAAGATGCAGCGCCAACTCGCCGCGCCGCGCTTTGCCGCTGTCGATGACCGAATGGAAGAAGGCGGAAAGACGCGCCGCGCTGGCCGCATCGAAAAAGGCGTCGGGGGTGCGGCCGACCGCGTCGAGATCGCGCACCGACACCTGGTTGTTGTAGACCCAGGAATAGCGGAGTTGGCGATCCAGCTTGAAAACCACCAGCCGGTTGACCGACAGCGCGCTCTCGAACCACTCTTCGACCATCCGCCGGTGTTCCGTCTCGCTGGCCAGCGTCTGCTCGGCCCGCCGCAGCGCCGAGACATCCTTGAGGAACAGCAGCAGGCCAGAAGCGCTCGGCTGGCTGCGCAGGGCAATCTGGCGGGGCGGGTCGGTCCAGCCGTCCTCATAGGCCGCCGGTCGGCCGGTCCGCATCATGTCTTCGAGGTGCCGGCGCAGCCGATCCGCCGAGTCCGGCGGCAGCAGCTCGGCCGGCGTCCTTCCCGGAAGCTCCGCCAGCGGCCTGCCGAAGAGCAGCGCCGCCGCCGGATTGGCAAACAGGACATGGAAGGCGGCGTCCATTTCGACGCAACCTTCCCGCATGGCCGCCATCCGGCGACGCCGCACCGTGCCGCCATTCCACCGAAATACCGGCCTCCGGCAGAGGCGGCAAGCCGTCCTCGATGCCGCAGATGCCCATCCCTTCGCCCACCATTTCCCCGGCCATCGCCGACACCCCCAGCCCGGCCCGAACGGCACTGCAAAGACTGGCCGCGCTGGTCGCCGTGCAGACGATCCGCCACGGCACCGCGGCTTGCATCAAAGCCTCCAATGCCAGTTCCCGATAGACGCTGCCCTCGGGGAACATGACCAGGGGCAACACCGGCCCGAGCGGCGACCGGCGGCGGCTGTCGGCCACCCAGACCAGCGGGCCCCGTCGCGCCGGCGTCCCGGTGCCGTCGATCGGGCCATGCCGGAGGACGATGTCGTAGGCCCCCTTGGCGAATCCGCTGGCGATCTCGGCATTCAGCCTGACCTCGATGGTCACCGTGAGGTTGAAATGCTCGGCGGCCAGCCGTTCGAGCACCTGATCCAGTCCGATATAGGGGCATTCCTCGGGCAGTCCGAGGCGGATGACTTGCGGCGCCCGGTCGGCCCGCAGCCTTTGCATCGCTTCGTCGTTGAGGGTCAACAACCGTCTGGCGTAGCCGAGCAGGACCGCCCCTTCGCGCGTTAGCGACACGCCATCGGCCGCCCGGGTCATCAAGGGAAACCCGACCAGGGACTCCAGGCGGCGGATGCGTTGGCTGATCGCCGGCTGCGTGCGGAACAAATGCCGTCCGGTCGCGGTGAAGCTCCGGGTGGTGGCAACGGTAACGAAGGTCCGCAGCAACGAGAGATTAAATTCGCGATCCATACCGCCCTTCCGACCTTATGAGCCGCATAAGCACTATGAATTTCAAATAT
Organism: uncultured Telmatospirillum sp.; assembly: GCA_903858635.1. Taxonomy (GTDB): domain Bacteria; phylum Pseudomonadota; class Alphaproteobacteria; order Rhodospirillales; family Magnetospirillaceae; genus DUZF01. Next base: position 10,752 of record CAIOJO010000358.1, read on the forward strand.
ACACGTCTTGCGAGATATATTTTCTATGTCGACAATTTTAGAGCCGCTGTAGTCATGAAAGTCCACGCAGTAGGTGTGGCTGGTGATCGTCAGGTTACGTTGTCGGCCATTGGCCCTCTCCGGACTCCGCAAGACGAAGTTTTCCCCCAGCCGGCCAAGCGGCCGTGGGTCTTGGTGGTCGGCGAGAAATTCCGGGATTTCTGTGTTGGGCGATCGGCCATGACGATCGCCCAATTGCGGGAAATCCTGCAATTATCCACCGCCCTCGTCACCTGTGAGCCGATGATCCTGGTGCCTGGTCAGGGAATGAGCGACGCCGACATGGCGTCGATCCTCGCCTTGGTCGAGACCAGCGCGCAGCGCCATAATCTCGATTTCAGCCTATGGCATCGATGGCCGCGCCGCGCCGGTCGCGCCCTGTCGCACAAGTGGAAGCCAGCCAATTCGCTGATCTCGGAACCGCGAAAAATCGACGAAGACCGTTACCTGCTGGATCTCCTGATCGACGACGCCTGCGAATTGATGGGCGACCATCAGACCGGACAGCATCTTCAGGGGATGTTGCTGGTCGAGGCGGTGCGCCAATCCTTCCTGGCGGTGACCGAAGCCTTCTTTCTTCCGCAGGATGGCACCAGGTATTATTTCATTTTCAATAATATTGCCGCGGAATACAAAAAGTTCCTGTTTCCTCTTGCGGCACAGCTCCACTATCGAGTCTGCGATCGGGAGGTCAGCGCCAGCAGTCGACGCTTCACCGTCGAGGTCGGAGTCGAGCAAGCCGCCGGCGAGGCGGTGCGGGTGTCGGGCATCTTCACCGTGGTCAAGGATCGCAGCCTGAGAAAGATGGAAGAAGCCCTCGCCAAGGAAGCCCTCGCCGGCCATTATGCCCAGCTCGCCGCCAACCGAGACGGCGTCGGCCCGGCCCCACCGCCGGAAGTGGCCCATGCGGGCTAGCCGGGTGGTGATCCGGCGCGAAGCAGCGGCCATGTCGCCTCACTCGCCGCGGCGCTACGTCTTTTTCGACGTCGACGAAACGCTGATCTCCATCAAGAGCATGCTGAGTTTCCAGGAGTACTGGTTTGCCGCGACCGGCGACCTCTGCGGCAAGGTTCTGTTCGAAGAGGACATGGCCCGGCTGCGTCGTGGCGGCGCCTCGCGCGAAGCGCTGAACCGCCGTTATTATGCCCATTTCGCCGGTCGCGAAGTCGCGGCGGTGGAGCAGCGGGCGACCGGCTGGTTCAACCATGTCGCGGCGACCATCCCCGGCTTGTTCCACAGCGCCGTGGTCGCCGCCCTGCATCGCCATCAGAACCAGGGCGACCGAGCCGTCCTCGTCTCGGGTTCGTTCCCGGCGCTGCTCGCCCCGATCGCCCGGCGCCTCGGCGTGCGGGACATCCTCGCCACCGACCTGGTCACGGCGCATGGCCGCTATACCGGCGAAATCCGGCCGCCGCAGACCATCGGCGCCGGCAAGGCCGAAGTCATCGCCCGGTTCCTGACAGCCAGACGGGTTCCAGCCGCCCAATGCCATGCCTATGGCGACGATCTCAGCGACCTGCCGATGCTCGACGCGGTCGGCCATCCGGTGGTGGTGCGCGGCTCCGGCGAGCTGGAAGCGCAGGCCCTGCACCGCGGCTGGCCGGTGCTGTCGCCGATCTGGGAAGCCTAAAACTCCCAGCCGATCAGGTGGTCGAGAGAACAGGGCCCGCCGCCGTGGATCAGGAAATAAACCGCGCCGGCGCACCACATGGCCGGGTATTCGAGGCCCTGCTGGTTCCAGAAATAGCCATCCTTGCGGCCATGCTCGAAGCTGGACAGCAGCAGCAGGGCGACGATCGGCAGCGACACCGGGCGGGTCAGCAGGCCCAGCGCCAGCATCGGGCCGCCCAGGGTATTGGTCAGGGCCACCCCGATCGCCCAGAGTCGTCCCGGGGCATAACCGCGACGGGCGAAATCCTCGGCCAGCATGTCGACATTCCTGATCGGCACCCCGGTCCCGGCAAAGAAGCCGAAGCAGGAGCGCAGCCCATGCGGCAGCAGGGCGAGCCCCACGGCCAGCCGCAGCAGCGTTTCGCCCCACGGCGCCCAGGCCTGGTAAAACGGTCCCAATTGCGGGATCAACAGGGGCGTCACTTGTTCCAACATCGGGTCTCCGGTTCCACCCTGCTCCGGCACCATCTCGGGACGCCGACAGGAGCCATACAATAGCCTTCGGGCCGTCGGCTCAATGCCTGTGGCGATCCAGCGCAGCGACCGCGTACAAAAACCATCCGGCTTGGCCCTCGCGGACCTTGATTATTTCACTTTTGCGCGCAACGCTAGCTGCCTTGGCAAGACTTTACCCTGAGGCGATCATCGGCCGGTTGATGGCCGGCCGAGGGGCCCGCCGCCGAAGGAGCGACAGGGACCCGATGAGTTTTGACGATTGGCAGGAACGCTACGAACTCGGGATTCCCGAAATCGACCGGGACCATCGCATCCTGTTCGACCTCATCGGCCAACTCCATGATGCCCATGCCGCCGGCCATGGGGTGGAGCGCCTGGACTACGTGTTCCAGGTGCTGCATGACTATGTGCAGACCCATTTCGCCCATGAGGAAGCACTGTTCGCCGCCAGCGGCTATGCGCAGGCGGAGCCGCATAAGCAGGCGCATCGGCGATTCACCGGCGAATTGGACGGGCTTTATCGCCATTATCGCGCCGCCGGCAACCCCAGGATCTGCATCGAACTGCTGGGGATGCTGAACAATTGGTGGCATTTCCACGTGCTGGAAGACGATGCCGAATTCGGCCGCCAGTGGCGTCAGGCGCATCCTCCCCAGATTCAGCGCAGCAGCACCGACAGCAGGTTGGAATAGTCGTCCGTCCACACGCCCAGCCGGGCCTTGCCGGCCAGCCTGGTCCATTTCGGAGTGCCGGCGAGAGGCGACAGGTCGGTGGCCTCGCGCCCCATCACCACCCAGTCCGAGGCATCCTTCGGGTCCGGCCTGGGATCGCCTGTGTCATCGGAATCGGCGGCATCCAGATAGATTCGCGCCGTCAGCCCGCGTCTTGCGGCGATATTGCCAAGCACCGGGGCCAGATCGAGATAGCGGTTGGAAATGTGGAAGACCAGCAGCCCGCCGCGGCGCAGCTTGGTCAGATAGAGCGCCACCGCTTCCTCGGTCACCAGATGCACCGGAATGGCGTCGGAATTGAAGGCGTCGAGGACGATCAGATCGAAGCTGTCATCGGCTTGGCGGGCCAGCGACAGGCGGGCATCGCCAAGCACGATCTCGGGCCGCGCCGGGCAATCGCGCAGAAAGGTGAACAGGCGCGGATCGCGGGCGATCCCCACCACCGCCGGATTGATTTCGAAGAAGGTCCAATGTTCGTCGCTGCGGCCATAACAGGCGACGGTGCCGGTTCCGAGGCCGACCACCCCCACCCGCTGCAGCGGGCGCCGCCCCTCGAGATCGGCGAACAGATGGCCGAGGGGCCCCTCGTGGTGGTAGTAGCTCAGCGGGTCCAGCCGGTGTGCCGGGTCGAGGCTTTGCATGCCGTGGGTGGTGGTGCCGTGCAGCAACACATGGGTCGGCGGCGCCTCCTGGGCCATCACCGTCAGCTGGCCGTAGAAGTTACGCAGACGCAGCAGCATGTCCCCCGACTGGGTACCCAACGCCAGCGCCGAGAACAGGGCGGCAACCCCCAGGCCGAAGCGCAGCGGCCGTCGCTGAAAAGCGGCGACGGCCAGGGCGGCGACCAGCACCACCACCAGCATGCGCTTGTTCTCGGCGGCGAAGTCGAGTTCGAGGACCTGGCCGATCACCGCCAGCAGGCCGAACAGCAGCAACGGCAGCAGCAGGTCGTTGACCGCCTTCATCACACCCCCGCCCCGGCGCGGCCACGGACCGGGCCGCAACAGGCAGGCCAGGACCAGGGCCAGCGGGTATTCGACCACCCCGTCGAACAGCAGCGGGGCCAGCAGGGCATTGAACATACCGCCCAGGGCGCCGCCAAAGGCGATCAGCAGATAATACTCGGTCAACCGCGCCGGCGCCGGGCGCAAGCGGGCGAGCTCCAGGTGGCACAGCAGCGCGGTGACGAAGAAGGTGGTCAGATGCAGCGCGAACTGGCGCACCGGATGGTCCTGCCAGCCGCGCAGCAGCACCACCGCCAGCAGCAGCACCAGCCACGGCTGGATGGCCCGGACCAGGCCGGCCGGCACCCGCACGCTCTGCTGGAAGGCAATCACATAGGTCAGCAGGTAGAGAACCAGCGGCACCACCCAGAACAGCGGCGCCGCGGCGACGTCGGTGGTGAGATGGGTGGTGACCCCCAACAGCAGGCTCGACGGGGTGAAGGCGAGCAGGATCCAGTGCAGGCGCCGGCCCAGCAGGCGCCACTTCGGCACCACCTCGGCCACCTCCGCCACGGCGTCGATGGCGGTGCCGGCGAAACGGCGGGCGGCAACCGCGCATAGCGCGGTGAGGCCGATCAGCAGGCCGTAGCCGGCCGCCCACCAACGGCTTTGCGCGGCCAAGGGCAGCGCCGGCTCGATCACCGTCGGGTAGGACAGCAGCGCCGCCATGCTGCCCAGATTGCTGGCCGCGTAAAGGAAGTAGGGATCGGCCGACCAGCGGGTGCGGGCGCGGACGAACCAGGTTTGCAGCAGGGGCGCGGTGCCGGCCAGGACAATGAACGGGGCGCCGATCAGCAGGAACAGCGCCTGGAGCAGCCACAGCAGCGGGTTCGCTTGATCGGTCGGCAGGCCGATGCCGGCCAGCGAGACCGGCAACACCAGCCCGGCCGCCAGCAGCAGGCAGGGATGCAACCACGGCTGCAATCGTCCACCCCACCAGCGCACCGTCGCATGGGCGTAAAGATAGCCGGCCAGCAGCGCCATCTGGAAGAACACCAGGCAGGTATTCCACACCGCTGGACTGCCGCCCAGCACCGGCAACAGCAGCTTCGAGACCAGCAATTGGATCCAGAACAGCAGCGCGGCCCCGAGGACCAAGGTGACGCTGAACAGGCCGTTCAGGCCTGCCAAGCCGAGTATTCTCATGGGGCGACCACAGTGAAAGAGGCGGCGGTAGAGTGGCAGGCCCGCGGGAAGGGATCAAGCCCGCACCGGGCCGCGGGAGTGCTTATGCATCTTCAAGCAACACGGACGGACACGGACCTCCACGGACGAACACGGACAAATAGTTTCCCTTTGCTTCTGTCTCCTTGGTCCGTGCGCCGCGAAGCGGCATCCGCGTTCGTCCGTGTTGCTTTGGTTGTTTCCGCCGTGTCGGGCGGCGCCGTGTCGGGCGGCGCCGTTGACCGCAACCGGCCGACTGCTTACTCTGTTCGGCAAGCAATGGGGATGGGGTCCCCCGAAACCGCCGCGAGGCTGATGACTCCTACCGCGCGAGGGTTTGCGGTGGGAGGCTGTTGCGCAAAGCCACCGCAGGGTGGCTTTTTTGTTGCCGCCGCGCCTCGCCGATCGGCAATGAAGACGCCGGCGACGGCGCCTTCCTCAGGTGGAGACCGGGATGGACAACGTTTGGCTGGCATCGGCGCTGTGGATCGGCCTGGCCCTGGCGGCATCGCTGATTTCCATCTGGGCGGCCATCTCGGTGGCGCTGATCGAGATCATGGTGGGGGCGGTCGCCGGCAATAGCATCGGCCTCAGCCTGGCGCCCTGGGTCAACTACCTGGCGGGATTCGGGGCGATCCTGCTCACCTTCCTGGCGGGAACCGAGATCGATGCCAAAGTGGTGCGAAAGAACCTGTGGGCCAGCCTCGGGATCGGAGTCGTCAGCTTTGCGGCGCCCTATGTCGGCGTGCTGCTGTTTGCCCATTTCGTCGCCGGGTGGCCGTGGGATCAGGCGCAGATCGCCGGGATCGCCTTGTCCACCACGTCGGTGGCCGTGGTCTATGCGGTGATGGTGGAAACCGGGCTGAACAAGACGGAATTGGGCAAGATCATCCTCGCCGCCTGCTTCGTCACCGATCTCGGCACGGTGCTGGCGCTGGGCATCGTCTTTGCCAATTACAGCTGGCTGCTGCTGGGGTTCGCCGCGCTGACGGCGCTGGCCATGGTGGCGTTGCCCAGGTTCGCGCCGTGGTTCTTCGCCAAGGTCGGCCACCGGGTCAGCGAACCGGAGACCAAGTTCATCGCCATGATCCTGTTCTTCCTGGGCGGCATCGGCAGCATCGCCGGAAGCGAAGCGGTGCTGCCGGCCTATCTGATCGGCATGGTCCTGGCGCCCACCTTCCAGAAGGACCCCGGCCTCGCCCACCGCATGCGGGTGGTCGCCTTCACCATCCTGACGCCGTTCTATTTCCTCAAGGCCGGGTCGCTGGTGGAGTTCAAGGCGGTGATCGCCGGCGCCGGGCTGATCGCCATGTTGCTGGCCCTCAAGATGGCCGCCAAGTTCATCGGCATCGTTCCCTTGACCCGGCTGTTCCGCTTCGACCGGCGCGACGGCATGTACACCACCCTGATGATGTCCACCGGCCTGACCTTCGGCACCATCTCGGCCCTGTTCGGCCTGACCAAGGGGATCATCGACCAGGGCCAATACACCGTGCTGGTCACCACGGTAATCGGCAGTGCCGTGGTCCCCACCCTGATCGCCCAGCGCTGGTTCCAGCCGAGCTGCGAACTTCCCACGGAGGAGGCCCAGAATGTTTAAGGAAATCCTCGTCGCCAACGATGGATCCGACGGCGGCTTCAAGGCGCTGGCCTTCGCCATCGACCTCGCCAAGCACCATCAGGCCCGGTTGCACATGCTGTCGGTCGAGGAATTGCCCGATTTCCCCGCCTCGATCGACGAGGTTGTGGAAGAGAAGGATGAGGCCGATCATCGCTTCCAGCTGGTGGTGGCGCGGGCCCGCAGCCTGGCCGAGTTGAAGCAGCTGCCACTGGAGGTCCATCTTGCCGCCGGGCACCCCGTCCGTACCATTGTCGACTTCGTCAAGGAACACGCCATCGACCATCTGGTGGTCGGCTTCATGGGCCATTCGGCCCTTTACGAGCGCATCATCGGCGGCACCGCCGAGCGGCTGGTCCGCCTGGCACCCTGTTCGGTGACCGTGGTGAAATGATGGGAACCTATGTCCTGGTCGCCATCGGCAGCACCATCGGCGGAACGCTGCGCTTCTGGCTGTCCGGGGTGATCGCCAACTGGATCGGCCAGACCTTTCCCTGGGGTACCCTGGTGATCAATCTCACCGGCTCGTTCGCCATCGGTTTCTTCGCCACCCTGACCGGGCCGGACGGCCGCCTCTTCATCCCGGGCGAATGGCGGCAGTTCTTCATGATCGGGGTCTGTGGCGGCTACACCACCTTTTCGTCGTTCAGCCTGCAGACCCTCAACCTGGCCCAGGACGGGGAATGGCTGTGGGCGGGGCTGAATATCGTCTTGTCGGTCGGGCTGTGCCTGATCGGCGTCTGGCTCGGCCACGCCGGAGCCATGGTCTTGAATGAATAGGGGGACGGCCATGCAATTGCCCAAGGATGCCGTGCTGCTCCGCATCTTCGTCGGCGAAGGCGAGAAATGTCATGGAAAGCCCCTCTACGAGGCGGTGGTGATGAAGGCCCGCGAGCTGCATCTGGCCGGCGCCACCGTGCTGCGCGGCCCGTTGGGCTACGGGCATTCCAGCCGCATCCACACGGCCAAGATCCTGCGCCTGTCGGAGGACCTGCCGATGGTCATCGAGATCGTCGACACCCAGGACAAGATCGATGCCTTCCTGCCGATCCTCGACGGGATGATCGGCAGTGGCCTGGTGACCTTGGAGAAGGTGCAGGTGCTCCGTTACGGGCCGCAGCGCGAGGACCGGCCCGGCTGATGGCCGGGGCCGGCCGGCCGGCCTCCCGTTCCGCCATACCGAAAGGCGTCTGGGTCCTGGGCTTCGTCAGCCTGCTGATGGACAGCTCGTCCGAGATGATCCACAGCCTGCTGCCGCTGTTCCTTACCCAGGTGCTGGGCGCCGGGGCGCTGTCGGTCGGACTCATCGAAGGCCTGGCCGAAGCGACCGCGGCGATCACCAAGCTGCTGTCCGGCCAGATCAGCGATCGGGCCGGCCGGCGCAAACCGCTGCTGCTGTTCGGCTACGGCCTGGCCGCCCTGACCAAGCCGCTGTTCGCCCTGGCCCCGACGGTCGGCTGGGTGATCGCCGCCCGTTGCGCCGACCGCTTGGGCAAAGGGATCCGCGGCGCCCCCCGCGACGCGCTGGTGGCCGATCTGTCGCCGCCGCAGGCGATCGGCGCAGCCTTCGGCCTGCGCCAATCCCTCGACACCGTCGGCGCCTTCGCCGGGCCGCTGATCGCCATGCTGGTGATGAGCCTGTCCGGCAACGCCTATCGGCTGGTGTTCGGGCTGGCCGCCATCCCGGCGCTGCTGGCCGTGCTGCTGATCCTGCTGGGCGTCCACGAACCCACCGTCCATAAGGCGGCGACGGCACCGGAGCGACCGTCCTGGGGCAAGCTGCGCGGGATGCCGTCGGCCTTCTGGATGGTGGTCGGCATCGCCATGCTGATGACCCTGGCCCGCTTCAGTGAAGGCTTCCTGTTGTTGCGGGCGAGCTCGGTGGGCCTGCCGACCGCCTTGGTGCCGCTGGTCTTCGTCGCGATGAACCTGGTCTATGCGGCGAGCGCCTATCCAGTCGGCCGCCTGTCCGACCGGCTGGGCCGGCGCGGGCTGCTGCAGGGCGGCTTCGCCGTCCTCATCCTGGCCGATGCGGTGCTGGCCACGGCCGGCGGTATCGGCCAGGTGATGGCGGGGGTGGCCCTGTGGGGATTGCATATGGGAATGACCCAGGGACTGCTGGCCAGCCTAGTCGCCGACGCCGCGCCGCAGTCCTTGCGCGGCACCGCCTTCGGCGCCTTCAACCTGGCCACCGGCATCGCCCTGTTGCCGGCCAGCGTCATCGCCGGCGCCTTATGGAGCAACCTCGGTCCGGCCGCCACCTTCGCCGGCGGCGCCCTGTTCAGCACCCTGGCGCTGCTTGCCCTGCTGGCCTGGCGGGACCGCAGCACATCATGAGCCACGCCCCAAAACGTCCCGTAACCGTCAAGGCCAGAGAGGATCTCGTCGCCGAAGCCAAAGCGCTCGGCATCAACCTCTCGGCCACCTTTGAAGTCGCGCTGGAATCCGCGGTGAAGGCGGCGCGAATCGCCCGATGGCAAGAGGAAAACCGCGAAGCGTTTGCCGCCTATGACAAGCGCATTGCATCCAATGGCGTCTTTAGCGCCGGAAAGCGGCGGTTCTGATGCGATTCCTCGACATCTGCCGCAATCCGCATGATCCGCCGGATGTGGGCCACCAGCGGGCAGATTGAATAGCCAGACAACCGCACTCTGACCCCGATTACCGATTGGCGCCGATTTTCTCCCTGGCGGCGCTCGCCAAGAAGGCCGAGCGACTAATTCCCCGACGCGCGGCCTCTTCGTCGATGGCAGCCAATAGGCCGGCATCCATGGTGAGATTGGCGCGCACCGTGCGGCCGGCATCGAGAACCACCGGGACAACAACGAGCATCTCCCCGGCGGACAGCTCGTCCGTGAGGATCCTGATCATCATGCTGGGAGCTGGAATTTCCACGCCTTTGCCACGCTGATGCTCGATCCACTCTCGAGCCGCCGAAATGGCGTCTGCAAGAGCCTTTTCCGGCGTTTCCCCGCCACCATAACAGCCGGGTAGATCTGGGATGCGGATGCCCCATGCATCGCCGCTGCCGTCCAGGATTCCAACATATTCGGCCATTTTCCGATCCTCCTTACCATCCGGCCTTCCTGGCGATATCGCGCGCCACGCCGGGCGAAAGCTCACGATGGCGCGGCAGGATGACCAGAACGTCCGGCCGGTTCGCATGCTCAAACTTGTCATGGTTGCCGCCGCCGATGTTGAGCCGCCCATCCCGCTCGAGGCGGGCGATTATCTTACGGGTGTGGGTCTCGATTGTCGGCATCGCCCACTCCGCCGATGCGCATCATTATGCACCAACGCAGAGGACGACCAAGCCTTGCGTGCATAATGATGCGCACGACATTGATTTGGTGAGAAACCGGGGTCAGCCATTTTTCTTGGCGTGCGTGGCGGAGGGAGTTGTCGGTGTCAGGCCAGATCCGCCGCCGTCAGACCGCTCGCCGGCACGCCGATCAGGGTGGCGATCAGGGTGATTTCGTTCGCGTCCACCAGATGGTTGCCATTGAGGTCGGCGCCGGTGATCGGCGCCTGGACCGGGGAAAGTGGCGCCCGGAAGGCCCAGACCTCAGTATTGCCGCCGACATCGGTGCCGAGGAACATCACCTGCTCGCCCAGCGCCCCATTTGCCGCGTTGCCGTTGAAGTCCGACACTTTGTAGGCGGCATTGGCCGCCGTCGCGACTTCCGCCGCGCTGTTGCCCCCGACGCTGCCGATATTGACGAAGATCGGCGAGGAAGACGACGCCGTGCCGAAGTTCAGGCTGCTGCCCTGCACCGGAGTGGCGGTCCCGTTCAGCAGGACAGTGGGAAGAAAGCTGCTGGTGGCCTCCAGCAACGAGCCGTGACCAGGGGTGAAACCGAAAACATAGGCACCCGTCGCCTTCTGAAGGACGATCTCGTCGGTCGCTGCGGTGCCCAGCATAACCGTCGTGCCGCTTCCATTGATGGTGATGACGTCATTCCCCGGTCCGTCATGGATGCAATCGCCGGAATTGTTTGCCATCAAATCGTAGAAGTATGCCGACAGATAGATGGTCGAGGCCGGGGTGCCGTTCGCTATTGCAACGAACCCGTTCGGGGCATTCGCCGGCCAGAACTGGGGGGAATAATTGACGGCGCAGCTCACGCCGTCGGCGCTCACGCCGGAGCTCGGCCAAGCTGGCAGGCTACTGGGATCGATCAGACTGAGATTGTAGAAATGGTTCACGGCACCTTGGTTCATCACCGTCGACGCGGACTCCTGCAGGCCCGGATCGGCGTAGCCGCCGGTTACCGACGGATTGATCAGCCAGCCGCCCCCCGAGCCCGCCGTCGCCCCCGAGACGGCATTGATGGTCGAGGTGCCGGCGGTGGCGTTGGTGAAGCTGATCAGGGTGGCCGCCCCGCTCAGGCTGCCGTTGTCCATCTGCCCGGCCCAA
>CAIOJO010000359.1 GCA_903858635.1 uncultured Telmatospirillum sp.
CGCCTGATCCGCGCCAACCTCATGCACTGCCGACGCATCGATCATCTGCGCAGGCCTCCGCCAAGACAGCCGGCCAATCCCGCCCAGATCGAATTCATCTGGGACGGAGTATGAAGCAAACCCCGTGCCGGACAGCCGTGGATCAAGTCCGGGGATGACGAGAATGCTGGCTATGCTGACGGGGCGACGCCCTTGTCGCGCTTTTCAACCCGGGCCATCGAACCGAGTAGACAGACCGCCGCCCATAGGACGGTGACCGCCAAGGCGATGAGGTAGCGGCTGTCGCCGAACAGCTGCTCCGGGGCCTGGTAGAACGGGCTGCGCAAGAGGACCAGCGCATGCGCCACCGGGTTGATGGTCATCAGCACATGCAGCCAGAACGGCGCCCGCTCGATCGGGAACAGCGCCCCCGACAACATCCACAGGGGCATCAGGAAGACCATCATGACGGCGTGGAAGCCGGCCGATGAGCGCATTCCCCAAGCGAAATAGAAACCCATGGCGGCGAAGCCGACGCTGGTCAGCAGGTAGGCGCCGATCAGCAACGCCAGTGAGGCCAGTCCGAGATGCAGCCCGAGGAAGGGCGCGGCGATGGTGAAGATCAGGGTCTGCACCATGGCGATGGCGGTGCCGCCCAGCACCTTGCCCAGCACGATGGCCATGCGTGACACCGGTGCGACCAGCACGCTTTGCAGGAAGCCCGCATCGCGGTCCTCGATGATGGTGATCGACGAGAAGATGCTGGCGAACAGCATCATCATCAGCATGACGCCGGGGTAGAAATATTCGAGATAGCTGACCTGCTCCATGCCCGGTGCCCGGAACGAGGAACTGAAGCCGGAGCCGAGGAACAGCCAGAACAGGATCGGCTGGGCCACCGTGCCGACCACCCGCTGCGGCTGCCGGATGAAGCGGACGAACTCGCGAACGGCGAGGGCGAAAGCGACGCGCATCATGGGCTGACGGTCTCCAGGTTCTCGCGCTCGATCTCGGCGGCGGTCTTGCCGGTCAGGTGGATGAACACATCCTCGAGCGCCGGCTGTTTGATGGCGATACTGTCGATGTCGCTGCGGTAGCGGGCCAGCAGCTCTTCGAGGATCGGCAGGCTGGCCCCATTATCGGTCTCCTGCAGGCGGATCTCGTCGCCATGACGGCGCGTGTGCAGCTTGAGATCGGCGCGGATGCGGGCTTCCAGCTGTTCCGGAAGGCGGCTCTGCACCACCACCATTTCGCGGCCGAGGAGGGCCCGCAGGGTTTGCGGCTTGTCCAGCGCCAGCAGCTCGCCCTTGCGCATGATGGCGACCCGGTCGGCATCTTCGGCTTCGGCGAAGATATGGCTGGTCATCAAAACGGTGATCCGTCGCTCGCGCTGGATCTTGTGCAGCGCCGACAGGAAGCTGCGGCGGCTGCTCGGATCGAGGCCGGTGGTGGGTTCGTCCAACAGCAGGATGCGGGGCCGGGTCAGCAGGCTCTTGGCCAGTTCCACCTGGCGGGCCATGCCGCCCGACAGGTTCTCGACCTTGTCCTGCAGCCGGTCCCGGATGTCGCTCCACGACACCGCTTCGTCCATCCGGCCGGCCAGGTCGGATCTGCTCAGCCCGTACAGGGCGGCGTGCAGACGCAGGTTCTCGCCCACCGTCAGATGCTTGTCGACCGCCGGGCTCTGGAACACCACGGCCATCTGGGCCCGCGCCTTGGCCGGTTCGGCCAGCAGGTCATGGCCGCCGATGCGAATGCGCCCTGCCGACGGCAGGGCCATGCCGCACAGGATGCGGAACAGGGTCGATTTGCCGCTGCCGTTGGGTCCGGTCAGGATGCAGAACTCGCCTTCGCCGATCGCCATGGTGAGATCGGCGATGGCGGTGCGCGGCGGCAGCTTTCGGCTGCCCGGATAGACATGGGTGAGATGCTGGATATCGATCATCGGGATCCCGTGCATGGCGGCGGCCGGTGGGCCCCGCATCTATTCCACAGTTGGCAGGTCCGGTAAAGCCCGGCGCCTGGTTTTTCTATCAAGGCGACGGCACGGCAAGCCGGCGACGCTCGCCCCACCAACGTCGGGCCAGGGCTTCGGCATCGGCCGGTCGGCCGGCGCGGCCAAGCAGGCGGAGCGCCACCGCGGCGGTGCCGATGACGGTGGCCTCGCCATGCGGCCAGGCGATCTCGCCCCGCCACAGGAGGGCCAGTGCGGTCGGATCCATCTCGGCCTCAGCCTCGGCCGCGGCCATCGGCGGCCATTCCTCGCTGAAGGCGACACCGTCCTGCAGCCCCTCCACCACGCAAGGTTTCTCCGGCCGCCGTTCCGCTTCGCCGCCATCGCCCTTGAAGCAGGCCAGGGTGGTCATGCCCATCAATACACCAGCGGCGCAGTGGACGGTTCGGTAATTGGGGTGGAACACGCTCATCAACGATGCTCCGGCGTCGAACGGGTTGACGTTACGGATCGCCGTGTGCAGCGGTGAACGGAGGCCGAGCAGCCATTTCAGCTCCATGATCGGCCCGAGCTGCGGAATCAACAGCTCCATCGGCACATAGGTGAAGTTGCGGGCGCCCAGTTCCGCCGCCGCTTCCGCCAGCGAGCCGGCGGCGGGAATGCCGAGGCTGACCAGGGCCTGTCGCGTGTAGAGGCGGCCGGCGGTATGTCCCTCGCTGCCGTGCATGGCGACGCGAACACCGTTTTCGGCCAGCAGCAGGGCCGCCAGAATGAACAGGGGCAGGCGACGGCTCTTGCCGGCATAGGACGGCCAGTCGAGGTCGACCGCCGGTTCGACCGCCGGTTTGGCCATCGCGTCACGGATGGCCAGGGCGAACCCGGCCACTTCCTCGGGCGTTTCCGTCCGCACCCGGAGCAGGCAGAGGAAGGCCCCCAGCTGCACCGGCTCGACCTCGCCCTTGAGGATCATCGCGGCCGCGCTCCGCGTCTCGGCGAGGGTCAGCGACCGGCTGAGCCGGGGACCCTTGCCGAGAATGCGGACATATTGGGCAAAGGGGTGTTCGCTCGGTTGGTTGCGCGGTGGGAATACCTGCGTCAGATCGGCCTCCGTCAAAACCAGGCGACGATGTTCGAATGGGCTGCCGCCAGGTCGACGAAGCCGCCATAGTCGACCCGCGTTATGGTGTGCAGCAGTCGGCTTTCGCCAAGGCCGCGCGCCACCAGGTCCGGCTCCAGTACATAGACCGGGTGGCTCTCGGCGGCCGCGGCGACAAGCGGAGCCGTGGCGGCCCCGGCCAAGGCGGCATAGACCCCGTCCTCGATCAGCAGAATCGCCGCGCCCGCCGTCAGATGGGCCAGGCAGCTTGCCAAGGCGTTGCCGGCAGCGGGCGATTTGTTGACGGTGTGGAGCGGGCCCATGGGCATCCTCAGGCGGAGCAAACCACGTCCATGCCGGCGATCAGCAGGGCAAGGGCGCTGCGGTCGGCGATGGTGGCCGGCACGGCCAGATCGGCTTCGTTCAGGCCACGTTCGGCCAGCGATTGGCGCTCCACCCAGACTTGCTCGATATCCGCTTCGTCGAGCAGGGCCAGGCTGTCGGCCAGGCTGCCGGCGCCCGTGGCCTGGCCGCGCAGCAGTTGGAACACGCCGTCGTCGATGAAGGCCAGATGGACCTCCTGGCCGAAGGCCGCGGCCAGCAGGGCCGCCTCCAGCGCTTCGGCGGCGTGGGCGCTGCCGCAAGGCGGCTTCCGATTGAGAAACAGGAACCGCTTCTGCTCCATCTCAGGCACCGAACGTCACCAGGCGGTCGGCCTCGCTGGCGGCTTCCACCAGCTGCCCCAGGCCGGAAATGCGGAAGCCCGGCGCCAGATTGGCCTCGCGCACGCCGCGCCGCAGGCCGGCGGCGATGCAGACCACCAATTCGACTCCATGTTCCTCGGCCAAGGCCGACCAGCCCCGCACCAGATTGCCGGCCTCGGCCGCCGGTGCCGCCAGGCGGTTGGCGTTCTGCACGCCGTCGAAATAGAAGAACACGCGCAGCAGCGCATGCCCGCGGGCCAGTACGGCCTGGGCAAAGGCGAGGGCGGAGGCGGCGGCCTGATGGCTGAACGGCGCCTCGTTGACGAGGATGGCGAATTTCACCGACTGGCTCCCGCAGCGAAGTGGCTCCATCCTGCCCGCAGATCGTTCCGCTGGGTAGCCCAAAGCATGGCGGCGATTCGCATTGTGGCCACCGTGGTCAGCCTGGGCTCGCGCCGCATGCCGCCGGCGGCGCCCGCAGCGCGTCGGCGCGGCGCACCTGATCGAGGATGACGTCGGCCACTTCCGGGTCGCGACCGATGCCGCCCATCAGCCAGACGGTGCGTCCGGCGGCGGCGGATGGCCCGCCGACCGGCACGCTCAGTCCGAACAGCGGCGGCAGGTCTTCGCTGGCGTGCATGCCTTCGGAAATCAGCAAGGGGGCGACGATCACCGACGCCGCGCCGACCGCCGCCGGCCAATCGGCCACCCGCGGCTCCTGTTCGATATAGACCGCGGCCACCTCGGCGAAGCGACCGCTGGCGCGCACCGCCGCCGCCACCGCCTCGGGGGTGCGGCTGACCCCGCCGTGCCGTGCGCCATGGCCGACGATCAGCAGCGCCACCCGCCGCGGGTCGAGGGCCTGGCCGGCGCACAGCTCCTCGGCGCGACGGACCAGCAGCTGGGGGATGGCCGGATGGCATCCGACCGGTTCGCAATAGATCACCCGGCGGCCGGCCACCGCGCTCACCGTTCCCTCGAGACCGAGCTTTTCCGGGATCAGGCGCCGTGTATAGGTGCCTTCGCCGGCGAAATTGGGCACCACATAGACGGTCTCGGCCCGCACCAGGTCGAGGGAAAGCTGCGGCTCTTCCTTCCAGAAGCACTCCTGGACCTCGGCGAACAGTCCGCGCGCCCGGATCGCCTGGGCCAGGCGGGCGGTGGCCAGCCGGCTGACCGGGAGGCGCGAGGAACCGTGGCCGACCAGCAGCAGGGCCGCTTTGCTCCATGTCTTGCTTTGCGCGTCTTCGACCATCGATTCCTGCGGCTAGCTGCGTGTTTAGGCCATGTTGGGGGCATTGCCGGCTCAGGCAAGAGCGGCCAATCCCACCACCCCGGAGAATACCAGCCCGATGCCGAGGCCCTGGCCCGGCGAAATGCGCTCCTTGTAGAGCAGGCGGGCCAGCAGCACGGTCACCACGCCGAAGGCCGAGCTGGAGATGGTCGCCATCGCCCCCTCCAGACCTCGCCCGGCGGCAAACAGAAAGACCAGGCCAAGGGTGTCGAGCCCGCCTTGCAGCAGGGCCAGGATCGTCGCCTTCAGCGGCGGCCGCCAGGCTCGGCGCGGGCGCTGGAACAGCAACACCAGTCCCATGATGACGGTGGCGGTGGTGCGCCCCCACCACAGCATCGGGGTCGAACCGTCGCGCAGGATGGCCTGCTGGCCGACCAGCAGGGTGACGCCAAACAGAAGGCTGGCGATCAGAGCCAGGGCCAAGGTCAGCGGCCGTTTCGGAGCTTCCGCCGGATCGGGCTCGGCGGCGGCATAGCGGGCCACCAGCATCACTCCGCCCAGCGTCACCGCCATGGCGGCCAGAGCGGCCGGCGGCGTGGCGACGCCGAACGCCATGCCGATCAGCACTGCCCAGGCCGGATAGGCCCCGGTCGCCGGCGAGACCAGGGACACCGGGCCGCGCCGCATGGCCTCGTAGAACAGCAGCATGGCGAGGGTCGCCAGCAGCGCGGTGGCCACCGTCCACCACGAGGGAATCCCCGGCCAGGGCTGGTCGCGTGCCACCATCCACAGGGACAGCCCGGCGCTGCCGGCCAGCATCATGGTGAATAGCGCCCCGCGGGCGCCCAAAGCGCGGCCGGTGAAGCGCGCCAAGACATCGGCCCATCCCCAACAAAACGCCGTCAACAATCCGCAAAGCACCGGAGCCATCGCCGCACTGTCTCCGCCGCTGGCCGAATTTGCAAGGAGAAGCCGCCGAATAATCCCACACTCGCTTGACCGGCCCGGCCCCGTGCCGCAGGCTCGCGGCGAGGAGAGAGACATGCAGGATCTCGGACCGATTTCGCCGATCGATGGTCGTGCCGCGCAGGCGCTGGCGGCCGTGCTATGCCTGCTGTTCAGTTTGTCGGTGGGGGCCGCGGCGGCCGAGCGCAAGCCGACGGACAGCGACCAGGACCGGGCTCGCGCGGCGCTGGAAGCGGGGCGGGTGGCGCCGCTGCAGAGTATCCTCGACAAGGTATCCGAAGACTTCGCCGGCAAAATGATCCAGGTCGAACTGGAAGACAACGGCCATATCCTGTTCTACGAGGTCAAGCTGCTGACCGACGACGGCCATGTGATCGAACTGCGCTACGATGCCCGCAGCGCCGCCCTGCTGAACGCCGACGCGCCGGAAATCGCGGCGGCGCGGGTCCGGTAGCGATGCGCCTGCTGGTGGTCGAAGACGAAGCAGCCCTGGCCGACCAGCTGGCCGCCGCGCTGCGCCGCACCGGCTACGCTGTCGATATCGCCCATAGCGGCGAGGAAGGCTGCTTTCTCGGCGAGACCGAGCCTTACGATGCGGTCATCCTCGATCTCGGCCTGCCCAAGCTGGACGGGGTGGCGGTGCTGAAACGGTGGCGCCAGTCCGGGCTGACCATGCCGGTGCTGGTGCTGACGGCACGCGATTCCTGGCACGACAAGGTCCAAGGGCTCGACGCCGGGGCCGACGACTATTTGGCCAAGCCGTTCCGCCAGGAGGAATTGCTGGCCCGACTCCGCGCCCTGATCCGGCGGGCCAGCGGACGGGCCTCGCCGCAGCTCACCTGCAGGCGGATCGTGCTCGATCCCAAGGCGGCCAGGGTCAGCCTCGACGGCGAGCCGGTCATCCTGACCTCGCATGAGTTCCGGGTGCTGTCCTATCTGATGCACCATATGGGCGAGGTGGTGTCGCGCAGCGAACTGATCGAACATGTCTATGCCCAGGATTTCGACCGGGATTCCAACACCATCGAGGTGTTCGTCGGGCGGTTGCGGCGCAAACTCGGCAGCGACGCGATCCGCACCGTCCGCGGCCTCGGCTACCAGATGGAGGACGTGTGAGGCCCTGGCGCGCGTTGCGCCAGCGGCTGCGCGGTTCGCTGCGCCTGCGCCTGCTGGGCGGGGCACTGGTCTGGGTGTCGGCCGCCCTGGTGGTGATCGCCCTGATGCTGGTGCATCTGTTCCGGGCCTATGCCGAGGACGACTTCTATCGCGATCTCGGCAACGACCAGGATCAGATCATCGCCGCCCTGTCGGTCGATGAAGACGGGCGCCTGTCGATGGAATCCGCGATCAGCGATCCGCAGTTCAGCAAACCCTATTCGGGGGTTTATTGGCAGGTCTTCGGCGCCGACGGCGCTTTGCTGCGCTCGCGTTCGCTGTGGGATTTTACCCTGCGCCTGCCGCCCGACAAGCTGGAGCCGGGCGAGCAGCACCATCACCGCATCGCCGGTCCCGAAGGCCAGAGCGTCCTCGCCATCGAAACGGTGGTGATGCTGCCGCGCTACGCTGGGCCGCTGCGGGTGGTGGTGGCCAACAGCGCCCGCGCGCTCGACGCTTCAGTGCGCAGTTTCAGCCTGCGGCTGGCCTTGACCTTCATCGGCCTCGGCGCTGCCTTGGTTGCCGCGGCGGCGCTGCAGGTATGGATCGGCTTGAGCCCGCTGCAGCGGCTCAGGCAGCGTCTGGGCGGCGTGCGGCGGGGCGAGGCCAGACGTCTGGAGGGAAGCTTTCCCAGCGAGGTGCAGCCGCTGATCGACGATCTCAACATCTTGTTGGACCATCAGGCCGAGGTGGTCGAGCGGGCGCGCATGATGGCCGGCAACCTGGCGCATGGGCTGAAGACGCCGCTGGCGGTGATCGCCAATGAAGCGAGCCGGCTGGAGCAGGCGGCCGACACCGGGGCGGCCGGGCTGATCCAGGCGCAGGTCGACCGCATGCAGCGTCAGATCGATTATCACATGGTCCGGGCCCGCGCCGCCGCGTCGCGCGGCGTTCCGGGCGTGCGCAGCCCGGTGGCGCCGTCGGTGGCGGCGCTGCTGCGGGTGGTCGAGCGGCTGCATGCCGAGCGTGTGCTGGAACTCAGCGCCGACATCGCCACGGATGCCGTGTTCGGCGGCGAGCGCCAGGATTTCGAGGAGATGCTGGGCAACCTGGTGGACAACGCGGCGAAATGGGCGAAACGGCGGATCGCCGTGAGCTGTCGCCGTGACGGCCCCGGCTGGATCGAGGTGGCGGTGGAGGACGACGGCCCTGGGCTCGCCGCCGATCAGCGCGAACAGGCCTTTGCCCGCGGGCATCGCCTCGACGAGGCGGTGCCGGGCAGCGGGCTGGGGCTGGCCATCGTCCGCGATCTGGCCGAAATGTACGGCGGCCAGGTCCATCTGGACGGATCGCATCTGGGCGGGCTGCGGGCGGTGGTGCGGCTGCCGGGAGGCTGACGGGTCGCCGCCTGTCGGGAGGACCACTTGATGCCCTCTCTGCGGGGTCGCGACGCCGTCCAGGAAAAAGTCGAGCCACCCCTCCCAATCGCCGCCGGTTCGATCGTTGACCTTGCGTTTGTATCTCCACCCGCATTAAACTAGTCAGCATGACTAGATTCGAAAAATCACCCCCATCCGATCCGCCCAAGGCTCACCGCCGCATGCGGGATCTGCCGCCCGGCCGCTGGCTGCTTCAGGACGCCAAGGCCCGCTTCAGCGAACTGGTGCGGCGCGTGCGGAGCGAGGGACCACAGCATGTAACCGTACATGGACGCGATGAAGTGGTGGTCGTGTCCGTCGAAGAATTCCGCCGCCTTAAGGGAGAGCGCGGCGGCGAAGCGCTCATCGCCGCGATGCAGGATTCTCCCTACCTCGACCTCGACCTCGAACCGAGGCGCGACCGAATGCCGGTGCGCAGAGTCGATCTGTGACTTGTTGGCTGCTCGACACAAATATCCTCTCCGAGCTGCGCCGGCCAAAGCCAGAACCGAAAGTGCTCGCGTTCATCGCCGCGCAGCCGCTTGAACAGCTCTACGTCAGCTCGGTGACTTTCGCCGAAATTCGCTTCGGCATCGAACTCGTTGCCGACGCCTCTCGCCGCGCCGAACTCAACGACTGGCTCGCGCACAAGGTACGGCCGATGTTCGAGGAACGTGTCCTGCCCGTCACCGAAGACGTTATGTTCAAATGGCGGCTGCTGGTCGAGGAAGGCCGCAAGGCAGGGCACACCTTCTCGCAGCCGGATCTAATCATCGCTGCCACGGCGCTGTGCCACGGGTTGACCATTCTGTCGCGTGACACGAGCGATTACGAGCGCGCTCGCACGCCGGTCCTCGATCCATGGCGGTGAGGTACGGCTCTGCGCAAGGTACTAGGAAAACGTCTCGCACCCGACCTCGCTAACAGAACTTGGGCAGTTAAGGTCGGCGAAGGCCCTGGACGAGGGCTGTTTCGCGCCCATTTGGGTCGTTCAGCGTTTGCTCGCGGATCCCCCGAAGCGGGCATTCGATCCGGCAAATTCGGTGTTCTTGGCCAATCGGAAATTCGCGCCCTGGTCGCTATTGGGCGTCATCCCCCGGCCGCGCCGATGCCAGCCCACTCGCGGTCGATTACCAAGCGCAACGGCGGCAAGTCGATTTGCACAGTATCCCACACAAGGCGCGTGGCGACGTCCTCATAGTCGTGGCGATAAATATTGCCCGCCCCAGCCATGTCCTTCCATGCAATCGACGGATGCATTGCCTTCAGGTCGTCAGGCAAACGGCGCGACGCTTCTGAGATAATCTCGAGGCAACGCGTCACGGCATAGACCGTGCGCAGATCCTCCTGGAATCGCTCGTAGACAAAACCCGCCGCAAACTGGGTGGCCAGTTCTATGTGATGCGCTATGTCGCGCAAGGCGGCGGCCGCGGAATCAGAAAGCATAAATCGCGTCGGCCGTGGCGGCGGGACGGACATAGGGCTTTAGCCCGTCACGGTTGACAACATCGACAGGCGCATCGAACAGACTGGCAATATATTCTTTCAGCCCAGCGTAGTTGAAGACCGTGACGTGGGCCGCTGGATCAAACTCGATCATGATGTCGATGTCGCTGTCGGGTCGGTTGTCGCCGCGCGCACGCGAGCCGAACAATGCCGCATGGCTGACGCCGCGCGCTCGCAAAGTCGGTTCGTTTTTCCTCAGCATCGCTATGATTTCTTGCTGATTCATGGTCGCAACATAGCAGGAAATGGCGAACATGTCAGTCACGCCCACGCTCTTAATCGATGAGCGCGACAGCACCGTACCATCCTCCTGGCCACTATGGCCGAGGAGTTCTGCCCGCGGCCCGCGTGCGCCCATGTTCGTCATTCAGGAGACCTATTGTAGACCCCCGAAACCGGTCATCCCGCAAGTCCTCCTGCCGCAATGACGATAGGGATCAGCGTTCCGAATCGGGGTCAGTGTCGATTTCGAGAAGCCCTGAGTCAACCGAGGTCAGTAGACCTGTAGACTGGGTTCGTCCGCTTTCCCCATTCGGCGTCACAAAGCGGACCGGCAAGAATCGGCCCCTTCAGGTCATACCGGAACGCAAACAAATGCGGCCGCTCGGGGGCCCCGAAGCGACGCCTCATAGGTCTGGATCGCGCCTGGCGCAGGGTGCGTTTTGTGCTCGGCGATCCGACGCGCAGCTTGGGCTTGGTGGAGCCCGCCGTTCGGCGGGCGGCTTGGTGTTGGCGGGCCTGGCCGGGTTCAGGCTCCGTCCAGCATGGCCGGCATCTCGGTGACCGGCAGATCGATGACGACGCAGGTGCCGGCTCCGTTCATCCCTGGTTCGGCCCGGATGGTGCCGCTATGCGCCTCGATGATGCCGCGGCAGATGGCCAGGCCGAGGCCGGTGCCGGCGGTCTGCTTGTCGGTCGCCTCGACGCGGTAGAACATGTCGAAGACCCGTTCGCGGTCGGCCGCGGGAATGCCCGGCCCCTGATCGCAGACTTCGATCAGCACATGCCGGTCCTTCTGGCGGGCCCAGAGGGTGACGGTGCTGTCCGGTGGCGAGAACTTGAAGGCGTTGTCGAGCAGGTTGAAGAACACTTGTTCGATCAGCACGGAATCGACGCAGAGCAGCGGCAAGGCACTGTCGATGTCGATCTTCACCTGGCGGCCCTTCAGCAGCTTGCGAGCCCGTTCGATGGCCGCCTGGACGATATCCAGCAGATCGGCCCAGTCGGCCTTGGGTTTCAGCGCCCCGGACCCCAGCTTGGTCATGTCGAGCAGGTTCTGGACGAAACGGTTGAGCCGTTCGGCTTCCTCCTGGATGGTATGGGCGAGATCGCGGAGGTCGTTGGGCGACAGGTCGTCCTGGTAATTGATCAGGCTGGTGGCCGCGCCAAGGATCGACACCAACGGGGTCCGCAAGTCGTGCGACAGCGACGACAGCAGGGCCGAACGCAGCCGCTCGGTCTCGGTCGCCAGGCGGGCTGCCTCGACATCGGCCACCAGAACGGTCCGCTCGATGGCGACGGCGGCCTGGTCGGCCAGGGTCTCCAGCAGGCGGCTGTCTTCGGGGGCCAATAGCTCCTGGCCTTCCATCTGCACGCCGAGAATGCCGGCCGGGCCGCGCGCCGTGCGCAGCGGCAGGAACAGCCAGTCGGCGGTGGGCAGGGTGGCCGAACCGCGGCCGGCCGGGCTGGCATTGGCCCAGGCCCATTCGGCCGCCGCCGCGTCGCGGTCGCTGATTTCGTCCTCGGGTGGGTAACCGGCGGCGATCTCCAGCCGGTCCTTGCCCGGCAGCAGTACCAGCGACTTGCCGCGGATGGTGGCGGCGACATGATGGACCACGGCCCACAGCACGTCGTCCCGGGATGCCGCGGCGGCGATCTTGCGGCTGAACTCGTAGAGGATGTCGGTGCGCCGGGCGCGGGTCTTGGCCGCATCGACCTGCTGGCTGACCCGGCTGGCCAGATTGCTGACGATCACCGCCGCGATCAGGAAGAAGACGATGGTCAGGACGTTCTGCGTATCCGAGACCGTAAAGCTGCCCCGCGGCTCGGTGAAGAAGAAGTTGAACGACAGGAAGCTCGCCACCGAGGCGAAGATGGCCGGCCCACGGCCCAGCTTCATGGCGATCAGCATGACGGCGATCAGGAAGCCGACCGAGATGTTCGCCAAGGGCAGCCACAGGTCGATCAGGAAGCCGATGCCGGTGGCCGCCGCTACCGCCAGGGCGGCCAGAACATAGGCTCGCCAATTGGTCGTGGTTGCCACCGCTTTGGTCTGGATGGCCGGGGCCGGCCGGCCACTGTCCTCACCCCCCACCAGCAGTACGTCGAAGGCCCCGGTGCGGCTCAGGATCTGGGCGGTCACCGAGGCGCCGCGCCACATCCGGCGCCAGCCCCGGCGGCGCTGTCGGCCGACGACGATGGCCGTGGGGTTGCGATCCTCGGCAAAGGCCAGGATCTCGGCGGCGACGTCCTCGCCCTGCAGGGTGATCGCCTCGCCACCGAGCTGCTCGGCCAGACGCAGGGCCTGGGCGATGCTGTCCTGATCCTGTGCCGGCAGCGACAGGTGGCGCGACGTCTCGACATAGACCGCCACCCAGGGGGCTTCCCGCCGTTCGGCGGTGCGCTTGGCGACCCGCACCAGGCGGGCGGCGTCGACCCCTTCGCCGATGCACACCATGATCCGCTCGCGCGCCGCCCACGGGGCCGAGATGGCATGGGCGCGGCGGTAATGCAGCATCTGCGCGTCGACCCGCTCGGCGGCATGACGCAGGGCCATCTCCCGCAAGGCGGTCAAATTGCCTGGCGAAAAGAAGTTGCTGACGGCGCGCTTGGCCTGCTCGGGAACGTAGACCTTACCCTCGGCCAGGCGTTTCAGCAGGTCTTCCGGCGGCAGGTCAATCAGCTCGATCTCGTCGGCGGTGGCCAGCACGCTGTCGGGCAGGGTTTCGCGTACCTTGATGCCGGCGATCCGTTCGATGACGTCGTTGAGGCTTTCCAGATGCTGGATGTTCAGGGTCGAAAAGACATCGATGCCGGCCGCCAGCAGGTCTTGCACATCCTGGTAGCGCTTGAGGTGGCGGCTGCCCGGCACATTGGTATGGGCCAGTTCGTCGACCAGGACCAGCTTCGGGGCGCGGGCCAGGATCGCCTCGAGGTCCATCTCCTCGAAGATGCGACCGCGGTAATCGACCAGCTTGCGCGGCAACAGCTCGAGGCCCGGGACCAGGCGTTCGGTCTCCGGCCGCCGATGCGTCTCGATCAACCCGATGACGACATCGATCCCCTCGCGCTTGCGCTCATGCGCTGCCTCCAGCATCGAATAGGTCTTGCCGACGCCGGGAGCAGCCCCCAGGAAGATCTTCAGCCGGCCGCGCGACTCCCGCCGCGCCTCGTCGAGAAGCGCTTCGGGATTGGGGCGGAGATCGCGGTCGCCTTCGGCCATCGGGGCAGTCTACGCTTTCCTTAGCGGGCCGGAAATTCCCGGTCGAGAGCCAGGTTGAGGTCGAGCACATTGACCCGCGCCTCGCCCAGGACGCCAAGGCTGCGCGGTTCGGTGAAGGTCGCCACCAGACGGGTCAGGTCCGTCTCGGCGACGCCCCGAGCCTTGGCCACCCGCGGCAGCTGGTAGAGCGCGGCGGCCGGCGAGATGTGCGGGTCGAGGCCGCTGGCCGAGGTGGTCACCAGATCGACCGGAATCGGCAATTGCGCGTCCGGATTCTCGGCCTTCAGCGCGGCGACCCGGTCGCCGACGTCGGCCACCAGGCTTTTCGCCGTCGGCGCCGCGTTCGAGGCGTTCGAACTGGCGGCGTTGTATGGGGCCGGGACCTGCTTGGTGGAGTCATTGGGATCGCTGTCGGTGGTGGCCGAGGGGCGGCCGTGGAAATATTGCGGCGCGACGAACGACTGGCCGATCAGGGTCGATCCGATCACCTTGCCGTCCTTGTCGATCAGGCTGCCATGGGCTTGCTTGGGGAACAGGAAGCCGGCCAGGCCGGTCATTGCCAGCGGATAGGCGAGGCCGCACAACAGGGTCAGGACCAAGGTCGCCAGGATTGCCTGTTTCAGTTGCCGGAACATGGGCGGTGTTCTCCCTGACCTCAGGCCAGCCCGAGGGCGGCGACGACGAGGTCGATTGCCTTGATGCCGATGAACGGAACGGCCAAGCCGCCCAGCCCATAGACCAGCAGATTGCGGCGCAGCAGCTCCTCGGCGCCGGCCGGCCGGTAGCGCACCCCCTTCAACGCCAACGGGATCAAGGCGATGATGATCAAGGCGTTGAAGATGATGGCCGACAGGATGGCGCTTTGCGGCGAGGCCAACTGCATCACGTTCAATGCCTGCAGCTGCGGATAGCTGGCGATGAACAGGGCCGGGATGATGGCGAAATACTTGGCCACGTCGTTGGCGATCGAGAAGGTGGTCAGCGAACCACGGCTCATCAGCAGTTGCTTGCCGATCATCACCACCTCGATCAGCTTGGTCGGATCGCTTTCCAGATCGACCATGTTGCCGGCCTCGCGCGCCGCCTGGGTGCCGGTGTTCATCGCCACGCCGACATCGGCCTGGGCCAGGGCCGGCGCGTCGTTCGAGCCATCGCCGCACATGGCGACCAGGCGCCCCTTGGCCTGTTCCTCGCGGATCAGTGCCAGTTTGCGCTCCGGGGTCGCCTCGGCCAGGTAATCGTCGACCCCCGCCTCGGCGGCGATGGCCGCCGCGGTCAGCGGGTTGTCGCCGGTGATCATCACGGTGCGGATGCCCATCTTGCGCAACACCTGGAAGCGCTCGCGGATGCCCGGCTTGATGATGTCCTTGAGGTAAACCACGCCGAGGACCCGGCCGTCCTTGGCCACCACCAAAGGCGTGCCGCCGGCCTTGCCGACTCGTTCCACCGCGTGGTTGAGATCGTGCGACGCGACGGCCACACCGCCATTGGCGCGGTCGGCCGCCCATTTCAGCACCGCGTCGGTCGCTCCTTTGCGGATCTCGCTGCCGGCGAGGCCGACGCCGCTCATCCGGGTGTGGGCCGAGAACGGCACGAAGACCATGCCGTCCTGCTGGCCCTCGACCGACTGCAGGCCGAAGCGCTGCATGGCCAGTGCGACGATCGACCTGCCTTCCGGCGTCTCGTCGGCCAGCGAGGCGAGAAAGGCCGCCTCGGCCAGTTCGCGCTCGTTGGTGCCGGGCAGCGCGATGAACTCCGAGGCCTGGCGGTTGCCCAGGGTGATGGTGCCGGTCTTGTCGAGCAGCAATACGTCGATGTCGCCAGCCGCTTCGACGGCGCGGCCCGATTTGGCGATGATGTTGAACTTGACCAGGCGGTCCATGCCGGCGATGCCGATGGCCGACAACAGACCGCCGATGGTGGTCGGAATCAGCGTCACCAGCAGGGCGATCAGGAACACCACCGGCAGGTTGGCGTTGGAATAGGCGGCGAAGGCCGGCAGGCTGACGCAGACGATCAGGAAGATCAGAGTCAGGCCGACCAGGAGGATGGTCAGGGCGATCTCGTTCGGCGTCTTCTGACGCTTCGCCCCCTCGACCAGGGCGATCATCCGGTCGAGGAAGGATTCGCCCGGATCGGCGGTGATGCGGACGACGATCTTGTCGGACACCACGCGGGTGCCGCCGGTGACCGCCGAGCGGTCGCCGCCGGATTCGCGGATGACCGGGGCGGACTCGCCGGTGATGGCGGATTCGTCGACGGTGGCGATCCCGGCGACGACGTCGCCGTCGCCGGGAATCAGCTCGCCGGTCTCGACCACCACCAGATCCCCCGACCGCAGCGCCGAAGCCGGCAGCTCCTGCCAGTTGGTGGCGTTGATGGCGGCGATCTTGCGGGCAACCGCTTCCGACCGGGTGCGACGCAGGGAATCGGCCTGCGCCTTGCCGCGGCCCTCCGCCACCGCCTCGGCGAAGTTGGCGAACAGCACGGTGAACCACAGCCAGGCGGCGATCTGGCCGACGATGCCGACATGGGCGCCGCCCAGGACCAGGTCGCGGGCGAAGATCACCGTCGACAGCAGGGCGACGACGCCGGTGGTGAACATCACCGGGTTGCCGACCAGTTGGCGCGGGTCGAGCTTGCGGAACGAGGCGACGACCGCCTCCTTGGCGATGGCCGGATCGAACAGCGAGATCGCTTGCGGACGATGGATGCTCATGGGGCCACCTTTAAGCCTCTAGAAACTGGTGCCGGCGACGAGGGCCAATTGCTCGACGATCGGCCCCAGGGCGAGAACCGGGAAGAAGGTCAGTCCGCCGACCACGATCACCACCGCGATCAACAGGACGATGAACAGCGTGCCATGGGTCGGGAAGGTGCCGGCCGACGGCGGGACGATCTTCTTGCCAGCGATCGATCCGGCGATGGCCAGGGTCGGCACGATGACCAGGAAGCGGCCGATCAGCATGGCCAGGCCCAACATGCTGTTCTGGTAAAGGCTGTTGCCGGAGAAACCGGCGAAGGCGGAGCCGTTGTTGGCGGTGGTCGAGGCATAGGCGTACAGCGCCTCGGACAGACCGTGCGGACCGGGCGCGGCGATGGCCGCCAGGCCGGCCGGTACGACCACGGTGAGTGCCCCCAGCCCGAGGATCGACAGCGGAAACACCAGGATGGTCAGCACCGCCAGCTTGACCTCCTTGGATTCCATCTTCTTGCCCAGGTATTCCGGGGTCCGGCCGACCATCAGCCCGGCGATGAACACGGTGACGATGACGAAGACGATCATGCCGTGCAGCCCGGCGCCGACGCCGCCGAAGATCACTTCGTTCAGCATCAGGTTGGCCATCGGCACCAGGCCGCCGATCGGCGTGAAGCTGTCGTGCATGGCGTTGACCGCGCCGCAGGAGGTATCGGTGGTGATGGTGGCGAACAGGGCGGAATTGGCCACCCCGAAGCGGACCTCCTTGCCCTCCATGTTGCCGCCCGGCGCCTGGTCGCTGGCCGTCTGGTCGATGCCCAGGGCTCCGAAGAACGGGTTGCCCTCGGCTTCGGCCCAATAGCAGACGCCCGCACCGACCACCAGCATCAGGCCCATGGCGATGAACAGGGCGCGGCCCTGACGGCTGTCCTTGACCATCTTGCCGAAAGCGAACACCAGGGCGGCCGAAACCACCAGCAAGGCCCACATCTGCGAGAAATTGCTGAGCGGCGACGGGTTCTCGTAGGGATGCGCCGAGTTGGCGTTGAAGAAGCCGCCGCCATTGGTGCCCAGCAGCTTGATGGCATCCTGCGAGGCCACCGGCCCCTGGGCGATCACCTGTTTGGCCCCTTCCAAGGTGGTGGCGTCGACATAGGAGTCGAGGTTCTGCGGCACCCCCTGCCACACCAGGAACAAGGTGTAGACGACGGCCAGGGGCAGCAGGACATAAAGGATCGAGCGGAAGGCGTCGACGTAGAAATTGCCCACGGTCTTGGCCGAGCGGCGGCTGAAGGCGCGGATCAGGGCGACCGCCACCGACATGCCGGTGGCGGCCGAGGTGAAGTTATGCACCGTCATCCCGAGCATCTGGCTGAGAGTGCTCATGGTGCTTTCGCCACCGTAATTCTGCCAGTTGGTGTTGGTGGCGAAGCTGATCGCGGTATTGAAGGCGAGGTCGGGCGGCACCGCACTCTCGGCGGCGGGGTTGAGCGGCAGCCAAGCCTGCAGCCGCAGGATGGCGTACATCACCAGGATGCCCGCCAGGTTGAAGGCGAGCAGGGAAAAGGCATAGGAGGTCCACCGCTGCTCCTGGTCGGGGCGAATGCCGCACAGGCGGTAGAGGCCGCGTTCGACCGGCCCGAGCAGGACCGACGCCCAGCTGCGTTCGCCCTGGTAGATGCGCGCCATATAGAGCCCGAGGGGAATCGCGGTCAGGGTGACGGTGGCGCAGAACAAGATGATCTGCAGGATGCCGACGGGGGTCATCGCCGCCTCCTCAAAAGCGTTCGGGGCGGATGAGGGCGTAGGCCAGGTAGGCGAACAATCCCACCGCGACGATCCCCCCCAGTACGAGGTCGAACATCATGGAACGCTCCCTTACAGGCGCTCGCAGCCCAGGACGAACAGGCCCCCGACGGCGAAGAAGGCGACTATGGCGGCAAGAAAGATGAGGTCGAGCATGCAGAACTCTCCCGACTGCGCCGAACTGTCGTTCAATAGCGCGGTCACCCGTAAAGGTTCCATGCGGAGTTTGCGCCGCCACATAAAGGGGGCGTAAAGATCGACGCGCACCGCTAGGCGCGCCCATTATCCGGGCGCGCCTAGGCGGCAACCATAACCCAGGTTAGTGCGCCGGCGGATTCCTACCGGCCCGCCGGTTGGCGGAGCTCACCGCCAACCGTGGCCGCCGTGCCAATGGCCGCCGCCGCCACCGCCGATGAAGATCGATCCGTAGACCGGCGGCCCGTACAGGGTGCCAGGCGCCGCATAGACGCCCGGATAATAGTAACTGTAGCCCGGGTCGACATATCCCGGTGCCATCGGCTCGTACACGCAGGCCGACAATGCGATTGCGGCCGCTCCCAACAGCAGGGCCGTGGCCGAGAGAACAATAGAGCGCTTCATGGCGCCCTCCATTTCGGCTCTATGCCGAACATCATTATGACAGCATAGAAATGGGGCAGGATGATGGTCGAGTGCGGGTGGTAATTCGCCCCCCCTCTCCCACTTCGTGGGCGAGGGGTTGCTCCTATAGCCCGGTTCGTCGCCGCCTTAGAAGATGGCGGCGATCAACGCCAGCCGCGCTCGCCGTGCCGGCCGCCTCCTTGGAAGATCACGCCCACGCCTCCGCCGAATGCCGGCGGGGCGCCATAGGCGTCCGAATTATAGTAGGTGTAGCCGGGGTCCGAATAACCGTAGCCCGGCGCGACCGGCTCGTAGACGCAAGCCGACAAGACGACAGCAACGGCTCCCAACAGCAGAGCCGCCGTTGCCCGGACAATGGAGCGCGTCATGGCATCCTCCGTCCCGGCACTATGCCGATATCATCATATCAGCACAGAAATGCGGCGGGACGATGGCGCCTGCGGTGGGAACCAGCCCCTCTCCCATGACATGGGCGAGGGGCTGCTCCGCGACAGGCGCCTAAGCCGTCTCCAACTCGGGATAGTCGGTATAGCCGTGTTCGTCGCCGCCATAGAAGGTGGCAGGATCGGGCGCGGACAGGGGCGCGTTGCGGGCGAGGCGGGCGACCAGGTCGGGATTGGAGATGAAGGGTTTGCCGAAGGCGATCAGGTCGGCCTTGTTTTGCCGTCTGGCCGCCAGCGCGAGATCGAGGGTGTAGCCGTTGTTGGCCATGTAGAGCCCGCCGAAGCGAGTCCGCAACTTGCCGAGGTCGAAGCCGCCTTCCACCTCGCGCGGGCCGCCGGTGACCCCCTCGATGACATGGATATAGGCGATGCCGAAATCGTTCAGGCGATCGACCAGATGGGTGAACACCGGTTCCGGATTGCTGTCGACCAGATCGTTGCGGCTGTTGATCGGCGAGATCCGGATGCCGACGCGGTCGGCGCCGCAGACGGCAATCGCCGCTCGCGTCACTTCGAGCGGGAAGCGCACCCGGTTCTCTACCGAGCCGCCATAGGCGTCGGTGCGCCGGTTGGCCCCGTCGCGCAGGAACTGGTCAAGCAGGTAACCGTTGGCGGCATGCACCTCGACCCCGTCGAAACCCGCCTGCAGCGCATTCTCGCAGGCCCGCCGGTAGTCGTCGACGATACCCGGCAACTCGCTCACTTCGAGGGCCCGCGGGGTGACCGTCGGCTTCAGCCCGGTTTCGGTGAAGGCCTCGACATTGGGGCGGATGGCCGAGGGAGCGACCGGCAGGGCGCCGCCCGGCTGCAGGTCGGGGTGGGAGATGCGCCCGACATGCCAAAGCTGGAGGAAGATGCGGCTGCCCTTGGCGTGCACCGCCGCGGTGACCGCCTTCCAGCCAGCCACCTGTTCGGTCGAATGGATGCCGGGGGTCCAGGCATAGCCCTTGCCCTGCGGGCTGATCTGCGTGGCCTCGCTGATGATCAATCCGGCCGAGGCGCGCTGCCCGTAGTATTTGGCCGCCATCGGCCGCGGCACGTCGCCGGCCCCGGCCCGGCTGCGGGTCAATGGTGCCATGACGATACGATTGGCGAGTTGGTAAGGTCCGAGGCGGACCGGCAGAAACAGGTCGGTGTCGGTCACCGGCATGGGACTCTCCTTGAGCGAACCAGAAAGGTCCGAATGTAGCCTGCGTCGTTCCGCGTACAACCGCCGATGGCGCAAGGCAGGCAGCGGAACTTGCGGGGGCAAGAAACGCCGGCTTAAATCACAAATTGACCGCCTTCATGCCGCGCTCGTGATAGCGATCGCCGGAGGCGGCACCGGGCGGGAAGCTGTCATTCAAGCGCCGAAGCTCGTCGGGGGCCAGCCGCACCGCAGCGCCGCCCAGATTTTCCTTCAAATAGGGCAGATGCTTGGTGCCCGGGATCGGCACGATATGCGGGTTCTGGGCGAGCACCCAGGCCAAGGCCAGGGCGGCGGGAGAACAACCCTTCTGTCCTGCCATCTCCTTGACGGTGTCGGCGAGCTTGAGATTCCGCTGCAAATTCTCGCCGGTGAAGCGTGGATGATTGCGGCGGAAATCGTCCTCGGCAAAGTCTTCCGGCCGCTGGAAACGCCCGGTCAGGAAGCCGCGGCCGAGCGGACTGTAGGCAACGAATCCGATGCCGAGCTGGCGGCAGGTGGGCAGGATCTCGGCTTCCGGATCGCGGCTCCACAGGGAATATTCCGTCTGCAGCGCGGCGATCGGGTGGACCGCCGCGGCGCGGCGCAGGGTTGCTGCCGCCGCCTCGGACAGTCCCAGATAGCGGACTTTTCCCTGGCGGACCAGCTCGGCCATGGCGCCGACCGTGTCCTCGATCGGCGTCGTCGGATCGACCCGATGCTGGTAGTAGAGATCGATGACCTCGACGCCGAGGCGCTTCAGGCTCGCCTCGCAGGCCTGGCGCACATACTCCGGGCGGCCGTTGATGCCAAGGAACTCGCCGTTGGGGCCGCGCATATTGCCGAATTTGGTGGCCAGGGTCACCTTGTCGCGCCGACCGCGGATGGCGCGCCCGACCAGCTCCTCATTGCGGCCGCAGCCATACATGTCGGCGGTGTCGAGCATCAGGCCGAGGTCGATGGCCTGCTGGATCACAGCGACCGATTCGGCCTCGTCGGCCGGGCCGTAGAACTCGGACATGCCCATGCATCCGAGCCCGATGGCCGATACCGTCAGATCCTGGCCCAGAGTCCGTTTCTGCATCAAACCCTCCTCGTCGGGATCATGGGGCGGCGAAAGCCCCAGGGACTACTTGTCGTTGAACTGGGAACGAGTGGCTGCTTTTCACTGCTGTCCGGTTAACTGAAGGAACAAAGCTCTGAAAGCCACGGATTGCGCGGGTTTCCGGCCGAAAATGGTCGGTGTCGACTTGAACTGGTTGTGGGCGCAGTCTCGCAGATTTTCCTGCGGAGACGGCCATGTAC
>CAIOJO010000360.1 GCA_903858635.1 uncultured Telmatospirillum sp.
CACTGGGACAGCAGGTTCGCCGAACGCAATCTCGGAACCTATGAAGGCTTTGATGAGGGCGAGGAAGACGGAGAAATCGTCCGCATTATCGGCTTTTTTCGCGGCCAATATTATGTCGCAACCTGCGTTGTGGACGGCAATCGACGGGTCAGAACCATGCTGCGTCTGACCCATTTTGACAGAGTAGAGAATGCCGAAACAGCCTTCCTGGCAGGCGGGGGATGACACCGCTTTTTCAGTTCATGGGCATCGCCATGAGCCTGGATTGGGCATGAGATCGTAGGAGAGCGTGAATGGGAAGACGAGCCGAATCAAAAATTCGCGTAAGGCAAGATGAAGCAATGGCACCACCCGCGAGATCGCGGATGGTAAGCCCCTGTCTGCACATCCTTTTTTGGGCCGACGTTTGGCACCATGCCTGTCGTGTTGGTGCCAAGGGTGGCCGAAAGCCGCAGTTTTCCTGGCGGCGCATGGCACCACGACCTGGGAGGTATGCGCCATGACCGATGACGACGATTTCAGTCCGAAGCTCGGCAAAATCCGCTCAACGGGGTCCAAGAGCGGGCGCAAATTCCTGCATCAAGTCTTGGCCGCCTCGAACCTTGCGCGCGGTGGCGCGTCTCGTGCTCCAAAGCCACGTTTCACCGGCAGCCGCATTGGTCGGGGCGCGGGGGCCGGTCGAGTGCTGGCCAGCCGGGATCGTTACGCGGCTTTCCGCCAACGTCGCGTCATCATCAAATCTCGCATCGTCAAATTGGCAGGCAAAGGAATGGACGCGGCGCGGGCGCATCTGCGTTATATCCAGCGTGATGGCGTCACCCGCGAAGGGGAGCGGGGGCGGCTGTACGATGGGCGGGGGGACGAGGCGAACGGCAAGGCGTTCCTGGACCGCGCCGACGGCGACCGCCACCAGTTCCGGTTCATCGTCTCCGCCGAGGACGGCGCGGAGTATGAAGACCTCAAGCCCTTCACCCGTCGTCTGATGGCCCGCATGGAGGAAGACCTCGGCACCAAGCTCGATTGGGTGGCTGTCGATCATTACAACACCGGCCATCCCCACACCCATATCCTGGTGCGCGGGCGCGACGACCGGGGCAAGGATCTGATTATTGCCCGCGACTACATCACCACCGGCTTCCGCGAACGCGCAGCCGAGATTGTCAGCCTGGATTTTGGGCCACGTTCGGACGGGGAGATCGAGGACCGGCTGCGCCGCGAGATCGATCAGGAACGGTTGACCAGCATTGATCGTCGCCTTCTGCGTGATCGTGACGACGAGGGCTTGGTCGTGGCGACCGACCGTGACAATTTCCAGCAGGCCCTGCGGATGGGGCGTCTGAGGAAACTGCAACGTCTGGGGCTGGCAGAAGAACAGCGTTCCGGTCAATGGCATCTGGCCGATGATCTGGAAGACACGCTACGGCGCATGGGCGAGCGCGGCGACATCCTCAAGACCCTGCACCGCGAGATGGCGGAAAAAACCATCGCCCGTTCTCCGGCCGATTACGCAATCCACGATCCTGCCGATCACTCCGCCCAACCGATCATTGGGCGGGTGGTGGCGCGCGGGCTGTCCGATGAACTGCACGACCGCCATTACCTGATTGTCGATGGCGTAGACGGTCGCGCCCATTACATCGATATCGGCAAAGGCGAAGCCACCGAACCGCTCCCGGAGGGCGGCATCGTCCGGGTGACGCCGAAGAGTATCGAACCTCGGCCCGTGGACCGCACCGTCGCCGAGGTGGCCGCCGCCAACGGTGGGCGCTATTCCATCGACCTGCATCTGCGCCACGATCCTGCCGCCAGCGAAACCTTCGCCGAAACCCACGTCAGGCGGTTGGAAGCGATCCGCCGCGCCACCGGCGGCGTCACCCGCGAAACCGACGGCACCTGGACCATCGCCCCCGATCATCTCGACCGCGCGGTCGAATACGAGCGGAGCCAAGCCAAGACCGCGCCGGTTATCGTCGCCAAGCTGTCGCACCTTGCCATCGACCGACAGGTCGGCGCGGATGGCGCGACCTGGCTTGACCGCGAACTCGTCTCCGGCAATCCCGAACTCACCCGCGATTCCGGCTTCGGCCGCGACATGCGCGAGGCCATGAACCGCCGTCGCCAATGGCTGATCGAGCAGGGGCTGGCGCGGGAAGATCAGGATCGTACCGTTTACAGCACCAACATGCTGACGACTCTGCGTCGACGAGAACTGGCCCGCGTCGCTGGCCAACTCTCCGACGAACTGGGTCTTGGTTATGTCGAGATCCGTTCTGGTCTGCCGGTGGAGGGAACCTTGCGCCGATCCATCGAGCTTGCCAGCGGCAAATATGCCGTCGTCGAGAACGCCCGCGAATTCACGCTGGTGCCGTGGCGACCGGTGCTGGAACAACACATCGGCAAGACGGTTTCCGGCATCATGCACGGCGACGGGATTTCCTGGACCATCGGGCGGGGAAGGGGCGGGCCGGGCGTGTCGTGAGCCGCCCGCTGTTTGCCCCACACCCTGGCATCGAATTCCACACGTTTCGTGGCCGGGACTTAACGGCCGCAACCTACTGTGATATAGGTTTTGTTATGGCTTCGGTGAGCATGTACCGTTTGAGTGAGTGTTTTATCTGGAGAGTGTTATCGCAGCATATCGTTTTGTCCATACGGCGGATGTTCATCTTGATTCCCCGTTGCGCTCGCTGGCATTGCGCGATCCTGAATTGGCGTCGCTGATCGGCAACGCCACGCGGAGTGCATTTGTGCGTACCGTTGATCTGTGCCTCGATGAGCAGGTTGACGCGCTTCTGCTGGCTGGCGATCTCTACGACGGCGATCAGACCTCGATGAAAACGGCCCGTTTCCTGGCCGAGCAACTCCGTCGGCTCTCCGAAGCAGGCATTCGAGCCTTCATCATCCGCGGCAATCACGATGCTTCATCCCGTATCACCAAAGAGCTGATTTTTCCGGACACTGTAAAGGTGTTCGGGGGACGGGCGGAGGCTGTTCCAATAGAGCGAAATGTGGGCGACTTTTCCGTTGTCATCCACGGCCTGAGCTTTACCCAACCGCAAGCGCCCGACAGCCTGATTGGAAAATACAAGTTGCCGGTTTCCGATGCTGTGAATATAGGTCTCATGCATACAAGTCTGGCTGGCGCGCCAGGACACGACGTTTACGCGCCGTGCAGTCTCGCCGATTTACAGAGAACTGGCTTCCAGTATTGGGCGCTCGGTCATGTCCACAAGCGCATGGTCGCAGAGGGATCGTGTACGGTGGTCATGCCCGGCATATCGCAGGGGCGGGATATAAATGAGGCCGGGGCGAAATCCGCGACTCTGGTGACGATCCAGGATGATCGCACGATACAGGTTGAAGAACACTTCACCAGTCTTGCGCAATTCGAGCGTGTTGACATCAATGTAACCGGGATTGATGATTGGCTAGATCTTGTGGCGACCATGAGTCGTTCTCTCGAACAGGCCCGCAACGGGGTTCCTTCTGAGCACTTGGTGGCGCGTCTGCATCTTACCGGCGTGACACCCCTTGCCTGGCGAATCCGGAGGGACATCGATGTCCTGACGACGGAGTCCCAAGAGCGGGCTTCCGTCGTCGGTGCCTGCTGGGTCGAAAAGCTGGAAACATCCTGTCAGCCGCCCCGAGCCGCCACCACGGTAGAGTCATCCGATCCCCTCCTGGAACTGCGACGCCTGATCGAAGGTGACGTAATCGACTCGGATGCGTTCAAGGCAGAACTGGCTGTTGCTGCTGATGAGCTGCGCAAAAAGCTGCCGGTGGAGTGCCGCGACATTTTCGGCTCTGATGAGGCTGCATTTCGGGACAATCTCGCGCTTCTGGCGCGTGATGGGATGGAAGACGCGCTCGCCCGTCTCCATGCTGACCAGAAGGGCGAGCACTGATGCGTCTGAACCGTCTCGACCTAACCCGGTACGGAAAGTTCACGGATCACTGCGTCGATTTCGGAGAGCATGTGCCAGGGGCACCGGATCTTCACGTCGTCTACGGCCCGAACGAAGCGGGCAAGTCCACTCTTTTCGCCGCTTGGTTGGACCTTCTCTACGGCATAGGGATGCAAAGTCCCTTCAATTTCCTGCACCCTTATTCGACGATGCGGATCGGTGGCGCGCTGGAATTCTCCAGCGGTGTGCGGGAATTCGTGCGCATCAAGCGGCCACAGAACAGCCTGCTCGATGCACACGATCAGTCGGTTGGTGAAAACGCGATCCTCGGTGAGTTGGGGGGTATCGACCGGGAAGCCTACCGCACGATGTTCTCGCTCGATGACGACAGTTTGGAGGAAGGCGGCGAGAGTATCCTGAAAGCCAGGGGCGATCTCGGTCAGCTTCTTTTCTCGGGCAGTAGCGGCCTTGCCGACCTCAGTCGTAAGATCGCGGATTTGCACTCCGAAGCGGACGGATTTTACAAATCCCACGCGCGTTCCGGACAACTGCACGATTTGCAGAAGGAACTCGACCGGCTCAAGCAAGAACGGGCACAGATCGATACGCAGGCATCAAGATATGCGGAATTGGCGGAGGCCGCCAAACGCGCCAAAGCCCGCCATGACGAGACCGCCACGCAACGCGGCCAGAGTCAGACACGGAAGGACAAAATCCAGCGCCTTTTGAGTGCTCGCCCCCGCCTTGTGAAGTTGCGCTCACTTCGCGAGCAACTTGCTCCCGTCGAAGGGCTTCCTGATGCACCGGCCGGATGGGTCGAGACGCTGCCAGCTTTACGCGAGGAGGAAATCAAGCTCGAAACGCAGATCGGCTCCAACGCGGAAGAGATGGGGCGTTTAGCCTCCGTCATTGAGGCAATTGGCGTAGACGAGGTTGCATTGGCCTTGGCAGGGAAGTTGGCTGATGCAGCCTCGTTGCGCGCCCGGTATCTGACCGCTGAAAATGACATTCCCGACCGTCGCC
Source organism: uncultured Telmatospirillum sp. (assembly GCA_903858635.1). Taxonomy (GTDB): domain Bacteria; phylum Pseudomonadota; class Alphaproteobacteria; order Rhodospirillales; family Magnetospirillaceae; genus DUZF01. Next base: position 4,929 of record CAIOJO010000360.1, read on the forward strand.
AGAAATTGCGTGACCAGGATCACGCCATCGCTTTCCATTTGCGGCAGATCGAGCGGGAAGGGGATGCAAATCCGGAATGTTTCATCCTGCCAGCCTCTACGGTTGAACGTTTGCGCGAGTCGATCGAATCTCGTTCAGGTATCGAGATGGCAGCGAACAAGGCGGACGAAGAGTTGGCCGAAGCGCGGCATCGTCTAAAGCTGGCTACGGACGCGCTGGCAATTTTCACCAGCGTCCCATCTGTGGCCATGGACAGAGAACGCCTCCTCGTGAATCTAAAGGAGGGGCTCGCCGCATTTCGTGCAAGCGACCACGCAGCCCGGAGAAGGCTGGCAGAGCGCGCTTGCCTTGAGGGGCGAGCCGCGCTGGATGATTGTCTCGCGGCGTTGGCGCCCTGGCATGGCGACGTCGACCAATTGGTCGCCGCAGTTGTTCCCGAGCTTGAGACCACCCAGCGCTGGAAGGCGGCGCAGGAGGCCGTCCAAAAGCGGACAGATCAGCGCCGGGTTGATATGGAACGCCTGAAAGGCGAATGCGCGCGTCTGTCGGCGCTGCACGACGCCACGACCAGCGTGACGGGGCTGGCCACCGATCACGAAGCGGCGGCAATCCGGGCAGAGCGAGATCATGCCTGGGCGGAGCATCGAAACCGCCTCGATGCACCCTCTGCGGATCGGTTTGAAGAGGTGCTGCGCCGCGACGATGGTGTTGTCGTCCAACGCTTCGGGCATGTGGCGGACCTCGCACAATTTCATGAAACGGCCAGGGCCTTGAAGATCGCGAAGTCTGACTTGGCGCGCGCAGAGGAATCGCATGCCCAAGCTCTTGCCGATGCCGAGACCTTGGCGCGGGAAATCGCGAAGGCGATAGGCGGCCTGTCAGCCTTGCTGCCGTCCGATTGGACATTGCCGCAGCTTGAAGGCTGGCTTGCCCGCCGGGACAAGGCCCTGGAAACGCGCGCCAGCGTTCGGACGGCGGAAAGAGATTTACAGCAGGCGCAGGATGACGCCGTCGTTCTGGGGCAGAGCCTTGCCGATGCGCTACGTGCCTTGAATCTTCCAGAGGCGGCGGATGTTGGTGAAACCGCGCTCGCCGTAGCAGCGCAGACCGCCCTTGATGGAGAGACGGAGTACAGGCGTCTCCAACAGGCAGTGGAAGAACGACATCGCGATGTCGCTGCTCGGGAACGTGCCTTCGAGCGAGCCAAGACCGGGAAGCAGCAATGGGATGCCTCCTGGAAAGAGATTTGTGGGACCTGCTGGCTTGGAGAAAACGACGTTACCCCGTCCATTGCCGCCGTGCGCGGCATTCTCACGGCAACTTCCGATCTGGCCTCAGCCTTGAAGGAAAGGGTGACGCTTGCCGATCGCGTCGAAAAAATGGAGAGGGATCAGGCCGCATTCAGCGAATTTGTGACATCATTGGCCGACGCGGCGGGCATAACTTACTCGGACGCCCCCGCCGTTATGGATCTGGTTCGCCAGATTGAGGAGCGAGGCCGGAAAGCCGACGCAAACCGTACCCAGAAAGCCAAGGAAATTGAGCGGCTCGAAGAAGCCAGAGCCACTTCGAGAAAGCTGGACGAACAGAAGCTTGCTCAGGACCGGCGCAAGCAGGAGATGACAGCCTATTTCGGAGTTACCTCTCTGGCGGAGGTTGAGGCAAAGCTCGGTCAGATCGCCCTGAGGGACAGTGTGCAGCGAGAGGCGGCCGACGTGGTGCAGGAGATTCTCGCCATGCTTCGGGTCACGAGCCTTGCCGAGGCCGAAATGGCGCTGGATTCCGCAGATCAAGCTGCCTTGGAAGCAGAACTTGCTGAAATCACGGCGCAGGCGGAGACCTTGGAACAGGAATGGCGCGACTCCTACGCCGCCTTCAAAGACGCTGAGAGACAGATCGAGGCCATCGGCGGCGACGCCAGTGTTGCGCAGATCGAGGAAAAAAGATGTACCATCCTGGTTGAGATCGATGAGCGTGCCCGACGCTACATGCGATTGCGCGCCGGTGCGGTGGCTACGGAGCGGGCGTTACGTCTATATCGGGAACAACACCGCAGTTCGATGATGGCGCGCGCTTCCGAGGCGCTCCGCGTCATCAGCCGTAGCGCCTACACCCACCTGACGACACAGCCGGACAAGGATAGCGAGGTTCTGGTTGCCATTGCGGCGGACAAGAGTTCCAAGCTGGCGACGGGGGGATGTCCCGGTCGATGTTGAAATTGGAGGGCAGGCGTTGCTCACCTTGAGCCTGTAGGCTCGGGGTGTCGAATCCGCAAAGGAGAGCAACGCCATGAAGAAATCTACCACATTGGCCGCCGTCGTTCCGGCGA
>CAIOJO010000361.1 GCA_903858635.1 uncultured Telmatospirillum sp.
GGCGGCCGGCTTCCAACTCGGCGACGATCCTATCGGTGATTTCGGAATAGAGGCTCGACCGGTCCTGACCGGCACGAGCGCGAGCGGCTGAACGTGACATCGCGGGTCTCCGCGACGGGCGCCGCGAGCCTCTCTCGCGACTTCACCCCGTCACGGCCAACCCGGCCCCACTCTCACTCTTCGGGGGCGTTGCGGGGTCTCCCCGCAGAAGGGGGTGTGCCGGCGACCGCGGCGCCGGCCAGGGGGAAGGCTTTCCCCCAAATGAACTTCCGGTTTGTGTGCAATTTTTGCAGGCCGATCCTGCAAAAGGGACCTGCTTTGGCGTCAAGTCGGCCCGTCGGCGCGTGATGGTCCAGGCCGGCATGATTTTCGCGGGTCAACACCACGTCTCTCCGTGTTGACCAGGTGTTGACCAGAGCCAAAACGGAGAAGCCGCCTTGCGGCGGCCACCTCTTAACTCTCTGATTTCCTATCGAAATTTGGAGCGGGCGAAGGGATTCGAACCCTCGACCCCAACCTTGGCAAGGTTGTGCTCTACCCCTGAGCTACGCCCGCTCGGCGTGACGGCACCCTAGGGGGGGCCGTCGGAAGGCCCGGATGATACGCAAAGAGCGGCTCATTGCAAGTCCGATTTTCATCACCGTTTCGCCTTGCCGGGGCGGGCGGCGGCGGCGGGGCCGGCCGTGTGGCCGATTGGACTTGCCAGCGGCGGCGGCGCGGTCCATCTATTGGCGATAATCCAAGACAAGAGCCAGGGAACCATTGATGGAAACTCTCATCGGCGGCAGCCAGGGTAGTCAGCCGGGCGCCAATGGCTGGATCAAAGAGGGCGATACCAGCAGTTTCGTCGAAGACGTGCTGGAAGCCTCGGTCCAGGTACCGGTCATCGTCGACTTCTGGGCCACCTGGTGCCAGCCCTGCAAGACCCTCGGACCGTTGCTCGAGAAGCTGGTCAAGGAGGCTAAGGGCAGCGTCCGCCTGGTCAAGGTCAATGTCGACAAGAACCAGGAGCTGGCGGCGCAGATGCGGATCCAGTCGATCCCGGCGGTCTATGCCTTCAAGAATGGCCGGCCGGTCGATGGTTTCGTCGGCGCGGTGACGGAAAGCCAGGTGAAGGCCTTCATCCAGCGCCTGGCCGGGGCCGCGGTCGACAGCAAGCCGGGGATCGAGGAAGCGCTGGCCGAGGCCAAGGCGCTGCTGGCAGCCGGCGATGCCGCCACCGCCATCCAGCTGTTCCAGGATATCCTGGGCGAAGACCCCGAGAACGCCGTCGCCCTGGGCGGCGCCGCCCGCTGCCTGCTGCAGCTGGGCCAGGCCGACGAGGCCAAGCGCCTGCTCGACAATCTGCCGCCCGAGCTGGCCAAGCATGCCGAGATCACCGCCGCCCGCACCGCCCTCGAGCTGGCCGAACAGGCCGGCCAGGCCGGTCCGGCGGCCGAGCTGCGGCGCTCCGTGGCGGTCAATCCGGATGACCACCAGGCGCGGTTCGACCTGGCCATGGCCTATTTCGCCGGCGGCGAGCGGGAGGCGGCGGTGGACGAACTGCTGGAGCTTTATCGGCGCAACAAGGGCTGGAACGAAGAGGCGGCGCGCAAGCAGCTGGTCAAGCTGTTCGAGGCCTTCGGGCCGACCGATCCGCTGACCATATCGGCGCGCAAGCGCTTGTCCTCGCTGATGTTCGCCTGACATGTCGTCGCGGCCGTTCCACCCCCGCCTCGAGGACTTGCCACGCATCCTGCCGATCTTTCCGCTGGCCGGCGCCCTGCTGCTGCCGGAAGGCAAGATGCCGCTCAACGTCTTCGAACCGCGTTACCTGGCGATGGTCCAGGACGCGCTGGCCTGGGGCCGCATCTTCGGCATGGTCCAGCCGAGCGGTGAGGCGGTCGGCCATGGCGAGCCGCCGATCTACCATACCGGCTGCGCCGGCCGCGTCAGCGCCTTCAGCGAGACCGAGGACGGCCGCCTGCTGATTACCCTGACCGGCGTCTGCCGCTTCAATGTCGCCGAAGAGGTCGAGGGAACCCGCGGCTACCGCCGCGTCTCGGCGGATTGGGCGCCGTTCCGCGGCGACCTCGACGAGCCCGACGAGATCAGCATCGATCGCCGGCGCCTGCTGGCGGCGCTGAAGCCCTACAGCAAGCAGGCCGGAATGGACCTCAACTGGAAAGCCATCGAGGCGGCGGGCGATCTGTCGCTGGCGATCTCGCTGTCGATGGCCTGCCCGTTCGAGCCATCGGAAAAACAGGCGCTGCTCGAATGCGCCAGCCATGCCGCCCGCGCCGAGATCCTGACCACCCTGATGGAGATGGCGGTGGCGGAGCATAAGGGCGGGACGCGGCCGCTGCGGCAATGACCGGGAAGGACAACCGAACAATGACCGACCGCGTATCCGGTGTGGATCCCAGGCTGCTCGAGATCCTGGTCTGCCCCCTGACCAAGGGGCCGCTCGCCTACGATGCCGAACACCAGGAACTGATCAGCAACAAGGCCCAGTTGGCCTATCCCATTCGCGACGGCATCCCGATCATGCTGCCGTCCGAAGCCCGTCCCCTGGGCGACAACCAGCCGTTGATTTGATTGTGAAGCTTATGCGCGAAGCGACCGAGATCTCCTACGACAAGGCAACCAAGCAGCTGACCGTCAGCTTCGACGACGGCAAGAGCTTCACCCTGGCGGCCGAGCTGCTGCGGGTCAAAAGCCCTTCGGCCGAGGTGCAGGGGCATTCCCCCGCCGAGCGCAAGGTGATCGCCGGGCGGCGCCATGTCGGCATCATCGGCATCGAGCCGGTGGGCAACTACGCGGTCAAGCTGTCGTTCGACGACCTGCACGATACCGGTCTCTACAGCTGGGCCTTCCTCTACGAGCTGGGCGAGAAGCAGGAAACGACCTGGCAGACCTATCTCGACGAACTGGCCGCCCTCGGCCTGAACCGGGATCCCTGAGGATTTCCCGCCCACACCGGCGCGGAGGCCGGTGCCACTGACTCCTGGAACGGGGCAAAGCCCCGTGACTGGCGCGTTGAGCGCCCCGGAGCGACAGCGGAGGAGCCAAGCCCGCGGATGCGGGCGCCCGGCGCCTGAGGGACAAAATTTAAAGCGCCTGACCCTTCATCAGGCGCGGCAGGTCGCCGACCAGGCCCATGGCGTGGCGCATAAATAGGCGTTTGACCGGCGGCAGGTGGTTCACCGCGGCCAGGCCCAGGTCGCGGGCCAGGCGCAGCGGCGCCAGATCGTTGGAGAACAGCCGCACCAGGGCATCGGTGACGCCCAGCATCAGCAGGTTGTCGAAGCGCCGCCAGCGGGCGTACCGCTCCAGCGACGCCCGGTTGCCGAGGTCAAGACCGAGTCGTTTGGCCTCGACCACCACCTCGGCCAGGGCGGCAACGTCCCGCAATCCCATGTTCATGCCCTGTCCGGCCACCGGATGCATGCCATGCGCGGCATCGCCCACCAGGGCCAGGCGGTGCGCCGTGTAGGCGTCGGCCAATTGCAGCGACAACGGATAGGCGAAGCGTGGCCCTTCCAGCGCGATGTCGCCCAGGAAGTCGCCGAACCGGCTGTGCAGCTCGCGCAGAAAGGCGGCATCGTCCTGGCGCATGATGGCCGGCACCAAATGGGATTTCTCGGTCCACACCACCGACGAGCGGCGCCCCGGCAGCGGCAGGATGGCGAAAGGCCCGGCCGGCAGGAAATGTTCCTGGGCCGTATCCTGGTGCGATCGGGCATGGGCCACCGTGCAGACGATGGCGGTCTGCCCATAATCGCGGCGGCTGATGCCGATCCCTGCGGCAATCCGGGTCGGCGAGGGCCGCCCATCGGCCGCCACCGCCAGGGCGGCGCGGATAGTCCGGCCGTCGGCCAGGCGGGCATGGACGGAGGACGGCCCGCGCTCCAGCTCGAGCAGGCGGGCGGGGGCCAATAGCCGTGCCTTGGCGAGGGTCGGCAGGCAGTCCACGACGGCCCGGCGAATGGCGCGGTTCTCGACGATCCAGCCGAACGGTTCGTCGCCGATGGCGCGGTGGTCATAGTGCAGGAACAGCGGCGAATGGCCGTCGGAAACGCGGATCTGCTTGATCGGCGCGGCGAAAGCTGCGATCGCCGGCCATAGCCCGGCCGCCGCCAGCACCCGCTGTGATCCCAGGGCGACGGCCGAGGCCCGGCCGTCGTAGGCGGTATCGAGAGTGGTGGCGGGATCCTCGGCATCGACCACCACCGCCGACACGCCGGCAGCCGCCAGGCAACAGGCCAAGGGGCCACCGACCAAGCCGCCGCCGATCACCAGCACATCCGTTTCGATGGTATTCTCCATGCCTTAACAATGGCCGGCGGTGATACCGCTTGTCCAGATGCAGCTGGCCGGCAAACGGTATTGCTCTGCCGTCGGATGGGGCAAGGACGCGCCAGTTCGCTTAAATTTTCGGCATCGGCGGTCGGGCGGTCGACCGCGGCCTGCCATCCGGGAGGCCGGTGGCCAGGCGAAGAGCCTTGGATTTCTGCGCATTTGACAAAACCGGCACGGTCCTTGAAAAGGGAATTACAGCGCGGACAAAACGCAAGGCTGCTTGCGGGTGGATCAACGGACGGCTTTCCCGCGCCCGCCGATTAAGGTGGGGCACCGCGCGGTGTCGGGAAAGCCCGTGTATGCATGGGGACCAAACGATGAAGCTTGTCGTGGCGATCATCAAGCCCTTCAAACTCGATGAGGTGCGCGAGGCGCTGACGCCGCTCGGCATCCAGGGGCTGACCGTCAGCGAGGTCAAGGGCTTTGGCCGGCAAAAGGGCCAAACCGAGATCTATCGCGGGGCCGAGTACATGGTGAACTTCCTGCCCAAGGTGAAGATCGAAGTGGCGGTGAACGACGACATCCTGGCGCGGGTCATCGAAACCATCCAAACCGCCGCCCATACCGGAAAGATCGGCGACGGTAAAATCTTTGTATTCGACATGACCCAGGCGGTGCGTATCCGCACCGGCGAGGTCAACGCGGAAGCCCTCTAGGACGGCATTGCCGTTTCGGACGCGGTTCCCACGCAGTCTGAACGTCTTTATTTCTCTTCCTGTCTCCTCCTCCACCTTCGGCCCGGAAGTTCCTGCTTCCGGGCTTTTTTTTGGCCGTCCGCGGCGCCGGCGGTGGTCAAAAAGCCCCCTATCGACCATGCACAAAATTTGAGCTCGGGTTGCCGGGCATGCCCAATTTCTCGTCAGTAACGCCGCCGACGCCACCCGCGCCATCCTCCATGGGCGATAAAACGACCGGATTCTGCGGCTTGGCACGGTTCTTGTTTCTCTATTGGCAGCCGGCGCGCCGGACGGGCGGTTCCCGCTTGTTTCGTCGGGTGCAGCTGATGGCTTTGAAATGTTGAAGCTCGAGGACCTTCGGGGGTGAACATGAGGATACTAAACAAGACAATGTTGTTCAGCGGGGGTCTGGCGCTCGGCCTTACACTCCTGGCAACCATGGGCATGGCTCAGGAGGCGGCGGCTCCGGCCGCCGACGCAGCCGCTGCAGCAGCCCCGCCGCCGCATCTGGACACCGGGCATACCGCCTGGATGCTGAGTTCGGTGGCTCTGGTGCTGCTGATGACCATTCCCGGCCTGGCGTTGTTCTATGCGGGTATGGTCCGCAAGAAGAACATCCTGGCGACCATGATGCAGAGCTTCGTCATCACCTGTCTGGTGACGGTCATTTGGTTCATCGCCGGTTATTCGCTCGCCTTCCACGGCGACAACCCGTATTTCGGCGATCTCTCGGCCTTCTTCCTGCAGAACCTGCTGGGTGAGGACCAGACGGCAACGGTCACCAAGATCCTTTGGGGTGCGGGAGCCGATGCCACCGGCGGCGCCATCCCCGAGAGCGTCAACATGATGTTCCAGATGACCTTCGCCATCATCACCCCGGCGCTGATCTTCGGCTCCTTCGCGGACCGCATGAAGTTCTCTGCCTGCATCCTGTTCACGGTGCTGTGGTCGCTGGTCGTCTATTCGACGGTGGCGCATTGGGTTTGGGCGCCGTCGGGCATCCTGGGCGCCAAGATGGGCGTGCTCGATTTCGCCGGCGGCACCGTCGTCCACATCAACGCCGGCGTGGCCGGCCTGGTCGGCTGTCTGGTCATGGGCAAGCGCAAGGGCCTGGGAAGCGAGAACTTCGCCCCCCATAACCTGGCCTACACCCTGATTGGTGCCTCGCTGCTGTGGGTCGGCTGGTTCGGGTTCAACGCCGGTTCGGCGCTGACCGCGGACGGACGGGCCGGCATGGCGATGGTGGTGACGCAGGTTGCCACCGCGGCGGCGGCCCTGTCCTGGATGTTCGTCGAGTGGATCGCCAAGGGCAAGCCTTCGGCCCTCGGCATCGCCTCGGGCGCCGTGGCTGGCCTGGTGGCCATCACCCCGGCCTCGGGCTATGTCGGACCGGGCGGCTCGTTCGTCATCGGCCTGGTCGCCGGCGTGGTCTGCTTCTGGGGCGCCACCAGCCTGAAGAACATGATCGGCTACGACGACTCGCTGGACGCCTTCGGGGTCCATGCGGTCGGCGGCATCACCGGAGCCCTGTTGACCGGCGTCTTCGCACTGAAGGAAGTGTGCGGCACGGCCGGCTTGCTCGAGGGCAATCCGGGCCAGGTCCTGATCCAGCTGGAAGGCGTGGTGATCGTGATCTTCTTCGATGCGATCGCGTCCTTCATCATCCTCAAGATCGTCGACATGCTGGTTGGCCTTAGGGTCAGCGAAGAGGAAGAGTCGGATGGCCTCGACATCTCCCTGCATGGCGAGGTTGTCCACTAAAGGCTAGTCCCTTGCCGGACGGGAAAAGGGGCGCTTGGCTGAGCGCCCCTTTTTCTTTTGTCATTTTGGAGTCCCCCAGGCGCCGGGCGGGGCCTGGTTCCAAAGTTGTCCCTCAAGCACCGGGCGGGGCCATCCGGCCCCTTGGCTTCCTCCGCTACGCGCTCCGGGGCCCTCAACGGGCCAGTCACCAGGCTTTGCCTGGTTCCGAGGTGCGTCAACCCATTAGGCACGGACTCCCGGAACGAAGCCTTAGCTTCGTGACTGGCGCATTGAGCGCCCGCGCAGCGCCCGCCAAGCGAGCCAAGCCCATGGATGCGGGCGCCCGGCGCTTGAGGGACAATGAAAAAAACCTGATTCGCCTGCGGCGAATCAGGTAAAACTCCACCATGCTCAATCCGCGCCTTGATCTGCTCACCGATTACCCGTTCCAGCGGCTGGCCAACCTGCTCGAGGGGCCGGCCGGCGATGCGCCGTTGGTCATGTCGATCGGCGAGCCGCAGCATCAGCCGCCGGCCTTCGTCGCCGAGATTCTGGCCCGCGAGGCGGCCGGTTGGGGCAAATATCCGCCGATGGGCGGCACCCCGGCCTTCCGCGCCGCGGTTGCCGCCTGGCTGAACCGCCGGTTTCGCCTCGCCCCCGGCCTGATCGACGCCGACCGCAACATCTTGCCGCTGGCCGGAACCCGCGAGGGACTGTTCCAGATCGCCCAACTGGTGGCCGACGGCAAGCAACGGACAGGCCCCGACGGTGCGCCGCCGGTGGTGCTGCTGCCCAATCCGTTCTATCAGGTCTATGCCGGCGCCGCGTTGTTGGCGGGGGCCGAGCCGGTGTTCGTTCCGGCGGTGCAGGAAGGCGGTTTCCTGCCGGATTTCGCCGCTGTCGCGGAACCGCTGCTGCAGCGCACGGTGCTGGCCTATCTGTGCAATCCGGGCAACCCGCAGGGCGCCGTCGCCCCCGCCGCCAGCCTCGGGGTCTGCCTCGCCTTGGCCCGCCGCTACGGCTTCGTGCTGGCGGTCGACGAATGCTATTCCGAGATCTACGACGCCGAACCGCCGCCCAGCGCCCTCGAGGTTTGCGCCGCTGAGGACGACGGTCTGGCCAATCTGGTGGTGTTCCATTCGCTGTCGAAGCGTTCCAGCGCACCCGGCCTGCGTTCCGGCTTCGTCGCCGGCGACGACCGGTTGATCGGCGCCTTCAGCCGGTTTCGCTCCTATGGCGGGGCGGCGGTGCCGCTGCCCATCCTCGCCGCCTCGACCGCCCTGTGGCAGGACGAAACGCATGTCGAGGCAAGCCGCGCCCTCTACCGCGCCAAATTCGACTTGGCCGACGCCATCCTCGGTCATGTCCCCGGCTATTACCGGCCGGCCGGCGGCTTCTTCCTGTGGCTGGCGGTCGCCGACGGCGAGCAGGCGGCGCGCCGCCTGTGGCGCGAGGCGGGAATCCGCGTGCTGCCGGGCGCCTATCTGGCCCGCCCCGGAGCCGACGGGGCCAACCCGGGCGCGTCCTATATCCGGATCGCCCTGGTCCATGATCTGGCCACCACCCGCCGCGCCTTGACCCGCATCGCCGAAGTGCTGTCGGGGAGGGAGGTCGCGGCATGACCACCAAACCCGCCGCGCGCCGCAAGAAGCAGGGCGGTTTCCTGCCGGCGGGAGCCGGACTGGTGCTGCAACGCTGGGCCTGGCAGGCCGTCGGCCTGGCGGTGATCACCTTCGCCTTCGCCCTGGGGGCGGCACTGGCCACCTATAACCCGGACGACGCCAGCCTCAACACCGCGGCGGGGGCGCCGGGGGTCGGCAACATGCTGGGCGCCGGCGGTGCGGTCATCGCCGATGTGCTGGTCCAGCTGGTCGGCTTGACCACCTGGTTGCCGGTTCTGGCGCTGCTGGTGTGGGGCGGGCGTCTGCTGGTGGTCGGCCGGCCGCTGCCGAAGATGTGGTTGCGGGCACTGCTCTTGGGCAGCGGCCTGCTGCTGCTGGGCATCGGCCTCGCCGTCCTGCCGGCGCCCGGCCGTCTGCCGGTTGCCTTGGGCGTCCACGGCCTCGGCGGCGCCGCCGGCCAGCTCCTGCTCAGCGGCCTCAAGGAGAGCGCCCGCCTGACCGGAGTGCCGGTCCTGGCTTGGGCCTTTGCCGCGGGCAGCGCGGTTCTTGGCGTCCTGTGCAGCGTCTACGCCTTCGGCCTGTCGTGGGACGAATGGCGGGCCCTGGGCCGCGGCCTGCATGGCTTGAACGCCACCATCGGCGCCCTCGGCAAGTTGCGGTCGCGGCTGGTCACGGCCGGCGACGCGCCGGCCTGGGACGCCCCCGCGGCGCGCCGCGAGCCGGTGTTCAGCCAGGATGACCCGGAAGACGAGGAAGACGACGAGCCGCTGCCGCTGCCCGCCTTCGAGCGGCCGCCGGTGGCGGCGCCCGAACCCCTGGTCGCGCCCCGGGCGCCGCGCAGCCATCCGGGCCGCCGCGAGGGCGAGGACCGGCAGGGCCGGCTCGACCTGCCGGGCGACGCCTATGAGCTGCCGCCGCTGCGCTTGCTGACGCCGGCCCCCGAATCGCGCGGCCAGACCATCAACGAAGACGCCCTGGCGCAGAACGCCCGCCTGCTGGAGACGGTGCTCGACGATTTCGGCGTCCAGGGCAAGATCGTCAAGGTCCGCCCCGGCCCGGTGGTGACGCTGTACGAATTGGAGCCGGCGCCGGGCACCAAGACCTCGCGGGTGATCGGCCTGGCCGACGATATCGCCCGTTCGATGAGCGCTCTTTCGGTGCGCATCGCCACCGTGCCCGGGCGTTCGGTGATCGGCATCGAACTGCCCAACGCCCGGCGCGAAACCGTGTTCCTGCGCGAATTGTTGGCCGCCGAATCGTTCGAGCGCTCGCCGGCCCGCCTGACCCTGGTGCTGGGCAAGGACATCGGCGGCCAGCCGATCATGGTCGACCTGGCCCGGATGCCCCACCTGCTGATCGCCGGCACCACCGGCTCGGGCAAGTCGGTGGCCATCAACACGATGATCCTGTCGCTCCTGTACCGGCTGAAGCCGGAGGAGTGCCGGCTGATCCTGATCGATCCGAAGATGCTCGAACTGTCGGTCTACGACGACATTCCGCATCTGCTGGCCCCGGTGGTGACCGAGCCGGGCAAGGCGGTGGTGGCGCTCAAATGGGCGGTCCGCGAGATGGAGGATCGCTACCGGTCGATGAGCCAATTGGGGGTGCGCAATATCTCCGGCTACAACCAGCGCCTGGCCGAGGCGCGGGCCAAGGGCGAGGTGTTGTCGCGCACCGTGCAGACCGGCTTCGATCCGGACAGCGGCAAACCGGTCTACGAAGACCAGGAACTGGACCTCAAGCCCTTGCCGTTCATCGTCGTGGTGGTCGACGAAATGGCCGATCTCATGCTGGTCGCCGGCAAGGATATCGAGGCGGCGGTGCAACGCCTGGCCCAGATGGCGCGCGCCGCCGGCATCCATCTGATCATGGCCACCCAGCGTCCTTCGGTCGACGTCATTACCGGCACCATCAAAGCCAACTTTCCCAGCCGCGTCAGCTTCCAGGTGTCGTCGAAGATCGACAGCCGCACCATCCTGGGCGAACAGGGGGCAGAACAGCTTCTCGGCCAGGGCGACATGTTGTACATGGCGGCCGGCGGCCGCATCACCCGCGTGCACGGCCCCTTTGTCAGCGACCAGGAAGTGGAGGGCGTGGTCGAGCACTTGCGCCGCCAAGCCCAGCCGCATTATGTGGAGGAGGTCACCGTGGACGAGGAAGAGGATCCTCTTCTCGGCGGCAGCAGCCAGGGTGATTCGGGCGACGGATTGTACGATCAGGCGGTGGCGCTGGTGGCGCGCGAAGGCAAGGCGTCGACCAGCTTCATCCAGCGGCACCTGCAGATCGGCTACAACCGGGCCGCCCGCATCATCGAGAAGATGGAACGGGAAGGCGTCGTCGGCCGCGCCAACCATGTCGGCAAGCGCGAGGTCCTGGTGCGCAGTCACGGGGACTGAGCGGCGGTCGCCGCGGTACCGCGCGTTTCGCAGAATAGAGGTCTTTCATGTCGCTTCGTTTGTTTGCCGTCATCGGCCTCGTGCTTGCCTTGGGTGGTTCGGCCAGCGCCGCCGTGCCGGTCGGCAGCGACCAGGCCGCGATCGCCAAGGCCGAGGATTACCTGAACGGAATCAGTACTTTGCGGGCCCGCTTCATGCAGGTGGGGCCAGATGGCGGGACCGTCGAGGGAACGGTCTACCTGTCCCGCCCCGGGCGTCTGCGCCTGGAATACGATCCGCCCAGCCCGATCCTGGTCATCGCCGACGGCAGCTTCCTGATCTACTACGACAAGCAGTTGAAACAGGTCAGCTATGTCGGTCTCGATTCGACGCCGGCCGGCATCCTGGTCAAGCCGCAGGTCCGCCTCGACGGCGACGATCTCAAGGTGGCCCGGGTCGGCCACCAGCCCGGCGTGCTGAACATCACGGTCATCAAGAAGAGCGACCCTGGCCAGGGCCGCATCACCCTGGTCTTCACCGAGCAGCCGTTCCAGCTTCGCCAGTGGCAGGTCACCGATCCCCAGGGCCAGGTGACCACCGTATCGCTGTTCGACGCCCATGACGGACTGGCGCTGAACAAGGACCTGTTCGTCTTCAACGACCCGAATTTTTCCGGCCAGCCCTATTTGCGCGACGACAACAAGAATTAGGTTCAGTGAACTCTTAAGGGTCGTCATTCCCGCGGAGGCGGGGACCGAAGGGAACGCGGAGCGGACAATCCAGGCAAAGAGCCGCGTCTGCGGCGAGAAGAGTCTTTGTCCGCGCTGGCGCGCGTAATGCTGGACTCCCGCTTTCGCGGGAGTGACGGAGCCGTGCGGGGACAGCCCGACGCCGCCCTTTCCCCGGCCCCTTCGGCCATGCATAACCATTCATCGTTAGGGGTCTAGCTATGTCCTATGGGCATGGCTGGCATGTCGCTCGGCGAATTGAGGCCGAGGCATTGCCGAACCACCTCTTTACCAGAGTGGTCGCGGCCGCAATGGCCTGTGACCGGTGGGAGCGGTTTCCCCTGCCGTTCTCACGCTCCTCACGGAGCATCGGGCGCCCGGTTACCCCCCTGACCGGGCGCCTTCTTTTTGCCCTTTCGACAAAAGCGTTATACTGTTCGGGTGGACCCTCGGAATTCATTACACGGGCGGAATACCCATGACCTTCTTCGTCTTTCCCCCGCCGGCACCAACTGTCCTGCCGGTGTCCGGAGGTGGCTTGTTTCCGGTGCGGCGGGTGTTCTGCGTGGGCCAGAACTATGCCGAGCATGCACGCGAAATGGGCGGCGATCCCAATCGCGACCCGCCTTTCTTCTTCACCAAACCGGCCGATGCGGTGACCTGCGCCCCCCGGGTGGCCTTCCCGCCGATGACCGAACGCCTGGATTACGAGGGCGAGCTGGTGGTGGCGCTGGGCACCGGGGGCAGTTCCATTGCGGTCGACAAGGCCCAAGAATACATTTTCGGCTATACGGTGGGTTGCGACCTGACGCGACGGGACTTGCAGGCGGTGGCAAAGAAGGCCGGGCGCCCGTGGGACATGGGCAAGGGCTTCGACTTCTCGGCGGCGGTCGGGGTGGTGCACCCGGCGACCGAAATCGGCCACCCGACCGAGGGGACGATCCGTCTGGCGGTCAATGGGGTCGAGAAGCAAAAGAGCGACCTGTCGCAGATGACCTGGTCGGTGGCGGAGATCATCGCCCATTTGTCGACCTATGTGACGGTGGCTCGCGGCGACCTGATCTTCACCGGCACCCCGTCCGGGGTCGGTCCGTTGGCCAGGGGCGACACCGTCGAGGTTTCGGTGACCGGCGTCACCTCGCATCTGTTCACCCTGGTCTAGGTCCGCCGGGCGAGATGCGCCTCGTCACCTGGAACGTCAATTCGGTACGGCTGCGCATCGAAGCGCTGCAGCGGCTGGATCAGGCGCTGCGTCCGGACGTTCTGTGCCTGCAGGAAACCAAGGTGGTCGATCCGCTGTTCCCGCGCGACGCGTTGCTCGAGCTGGGTTACGCCCATCTCGCGGTATCCGGCATGAAGGGCTACAACGGCGTTGCCATCGCGTCGCGCCTGCCGCTTGAGGACGTGCGCACGCAGTCGTGGTGTGACCGCGAGGATTGCCGGCATCTGATCGCCACGGTCGACGGGATCGAGGTGCATTGCCTGTATGTGCCGGCCGGCGGCGACATTCCCGATGCCGAGCTGAACCCGCGCTTTGCGCACAAACTGGCCTTCTTCGACCAGGTGGCGGCATGGTTCCGGCAAGCCGACCACGGGGACCGGCCGAAGGTGCTGCTGGGCGATCTCAACGTGGCACCGCTGGAAACCGACGTGTGGTCGCACAAACAGATGCAAAAGGTGGTTAGCCACACCCCGGTCGAAATCGCCAGGATGGCCGAATTGCAGGCCTCTCTGGACTGGGTCGATGCGGTCCGCGCCTTTGTTCCGCCTTCGGAACGGCTCTATACCTGGTGGAGCTACCGGGCCGCCGACTGGAGCTTGAGCGACCGCGGCAGGCGTCTCGACCATGTCTGGGTGACGCCAGAGCTGGCCCCCCGGCTGACCGGCGCCCTGGTCATCCGCGAAACCCGCGGCTGGCTGCCGCCCTCCGACCATGTCCCGGTGGTGGTCGACCTGGTGTGAAATTGCGACTTTGCCGCATTGCACACTAAGTTCAACGGATCGTCACACCGCCAGCCATATCCTCATGCCAAAAGGGGAGCCAGCCTTACCGATGGGAGTCCCCTGGCATGCCGCCCTGTTTCGACCAATTGTACCAGCTGTGCGATATCCTCGATGCCGAGCTCGACGGCCGACCGGTGGACCGCGATCTGGCGCATGAACTGGCCACCAGCCTGGCGGCTGATTACCCCGACATCGCCGTCACCCTGCGGCGCATCGCCGAACGGATGGTGCCGCCGTCCCTGGAGGCCAACGCCGCCTGAGATCAGGCCTGGCGCTGCAGCGGCGGGGCCAGGCGGTAGCCGCCCTCCTCGGTGCGCAGCAGCGGACTGCCGCCGGCATCCGCCTCCAGCTTGCGGCGCAGGCGGTAGATATGGGTTTCCACCGTGTGGGTGGATGCGGCACTGGCATAGCCCCACACTTCCCCCAGCAGCTCATCGCGCGGCACCGGGCGTTCGCCGGCGTGGTGCAGATAGGCGAGGATCGCCGCTTCCTTCTCGGTAAGGCGGCGCTGTTGGCCGGCCCGGTCGATGATGAGCCGGGCCAGGGGCAGGAAGCGGAAGGCGCCGATGGCGATGCCGGCGTCACCCTGCCCGTCCCGCAACAGGGCCTCCAGACGGCCCAGCAACCGGGCGATGCGGAACGGCCTGGCGATGCATTCGCTGGCGCCGGCCGCGTGCAGGGCCGGCCGCTGATGCGGCTGTTCGCCGACGACGATGATCGGCTGGGTCCAGCCAGCGCCCCGCAAGACTTCGAGCAGCCCGGCCGGATCGGCCAGCTTGGCGTCGATCAGCACCACATCGGTGTGGTCGCAAGGCAGGCCGAGCGCCGCCGGCGCCTGGTCGACACGGGTCACGGTGTAGCCATTGGCCGTCAGCTGTTCCGCCAAAGCCCGGTACAGCAGGTCTTCGGGATCGACCAGAAGGATGCGCTTGGACATCAAATCAGCGTGTACGGGATGCGGGGGTGACCATGTTATCCTATATGACGTCCTGACGGAAATGACGTCCTGCCGGAACCATGCGCCCCTTTTTCCTTTTCCGAAAAGCGTTTATGGTGCCGCCGGTCCCTTTGTTTTCTGAGCCCCCATGACCCGGCCTTTGATCGTTAAGCCCCTGCCCCTTCCCATTCCGCCCAATTCCCTCGTCGCGGTTGACCGCGCTGTTGCCGAAATTCGGCGCGGCGGCCTGGTGGTTGTCGAAGCCGAGGATGGCACCGCGGCCTTGGCGATGGCGGCGGAAGCCGCCACCAACGAAGGCCTGGCGCGACTGGCGCGGGCTGCCGGCACCACCCCGGTGGTGGCCCTGACCGGGCGTCGCGCCGCCGTTCTCGGGCTGGCCGCCGAGGAACACCCGGTGGCGGTCATCGGCTCGAACGGTCCCCTCACCGCCGACCAGGTGGAGCGTCTGGCCGATCCCCTGCGGGCCGGCCGGCCCGAGGTCGGACTGACCGCCGCCGCCGGCGCCCCACCGCCCTGGGCGGTGGCGACGGTGGCCCTGATCAAGCTGGCCCGCCTGCTGCCGGCCGCCGTGGTGGCGCCGACCACGGGCCGGCATGAAGACCTGTTCCATGTGTCGGCCGATGACGTGCTGGCCTATCCGCCGCTGTCCGCCCATAGCCTGCGGCGGGTCGCCGAGGCGCGGGTGCCGTTGATCGACGCCGAGGACAGCCGGATCGTCGCCTTCCGGCCGGCCGATGGCGGGGTCGGACATCTGGCGATCATCGTCGGACAGCCCGACCGCGACACGCCGGTGCTGACCCGCCTGCATTCCGAATGCTTTACCGGCGACCTGTTGGGCAGTCTGCGTTGCGACTGCGGCGACCAGTTGCGGGGCGCCATCGCCGAACTATCGCGAGTCGGCAGCGGCGTGTTGCTCTATCTGGCGCAGGAGGGTCGAGGCATCGGCTTGGTCAACAAACTGCGCGCCTATGACCTGCAGGACGACGGCTTCGACACCCTGGACGCCAATCAGCAACTGGGCTTCGACGACGACGAGCGGGTCTATCTGCCGGCCGCCGAGATGCTGCGGCTGATGGGCATCCGGCAGGTCCGCCTGCTCACCAACAATCCGGCCAAGGTCGAGGGACTGGCCCGGCACGGCATCGAGGTGACCGAACGCGTGCCCCACGTCTTCCCCTCAAATGGGCATAACGAGGAATACCTCAAGACCAAAGCGACCCGCGGCGGCCATCTGTTCTGAGCGAATTCGTTTGTGGCGCCGGCCTCCGCGCCGGCGTTCCGGCGACGCCGGACGCCACCCAGGTCCGCCGCTCCCACTTGAGGGCTGGGTCAGTCCGCTAGGCACAAGCTGCCCGGCAAAATCCCGAAGGCGATCCTTCCCGATCCCGCAAGCCTGGCTGGTTGCGCCATTTCCGGCGCCATTTCGAGTGGCATGGGGATTGCTGGGTAGTGGATGGACTCATCCGCCGGGGACATCGCCTTCATGGCCGTCGAACTGTTTGGCCCACCGCCGCTGCCGACCAACTGCTCCTACGACAGCGGCGAGCCCGCCTTTGCCGGCGTGGCCTCCGACGACACCAAGAACAGTTCCATCAGCGCCTTTCATGATGCCGACGGCCCGAGTTTCTCCGACCTGATCGATATCCTCAATCCGCTCCAGCACATCCCGGTGATCAGTACCATTTACCAGCAACTGACCGGCGACAAGGAAGGAGCGGTGGCCGATTTGGTCGGTGGCGCCCTGTGGAGCGGCTTCATCGGCGTGGGCGCCGCAGTGGCCAATCTGGTGATCGAGGACGCCACCGGGCGGAACATCGGCGCCCATGTCGCCGCCCTGTTCCATGACGACGACGCAACCGCCGTTGCGGCCAACCAGCCGCAGCCCCCGGCACCCGCCGCCGCACCGGCACCCGACGTCTTGGCGGCGTTGTCGCCGCCGGTTGCGGTGGCGGTCGAAGGCGCGGCCGGCCAGGACCTCTCGGCGGGCCCGCGGGTCGCCGGCCGCTATATGGTGTTCGGCAGCGCCCAGGCGTCGGCGGCACCGATTTCGCTGCTGACCGCCAGCCAGCGGCCACAGCCGCCGCCGGCCGTCATCGCCGCGACGCCGGCCCTGCCTGCGGTGCCGGCAGCGGTGCCGGTATCGGCAAGCCCCGCCGATGCCCCCTCGCAGTTCGGCCGGTTCATGGTGTTCGGCGCCAATGCCCGGCCGTCCAGCGTGCTGCCCGAGGCCGACCCGGCGCCGGTCAGCCTGCTTCCCGATGCCACCCCCGCACCGGCACAGCCTTCCGCCGCCGCCCCCGCGGTGATGGCGCCGCAAGTGGCGGCGGCCGGCCGCATGTTCGCGGTACCGCCGCGCACCGGTCCCGCCGTGCCACAGCAGACCCTGCCGCGGCCGACCACCGGCCCGGCGGCGGTGCCCGGCGGCCTCGGCCAATCGGCCCGCCTGGTGTTGCCGCCGGCTGCCACCCCGACTGCCAGCCCGGCCGCCGAGCCAATTGCCGGCCCGGCCGACAGCGCCGCCGCCGACAGCCAGAACGACCAAACCGGCACCTGGTTCGCCAGCGCCTTCAATGCCGCCATGGACAAGTATCAGCGGGCCGCCCGCTTGAGCGACCCGACGGCGGCGCCGGCCGAGACTCCGCTGCATTAACCCTCTGACGAAACGGCTGGGCATGCCGCCGCGCTTTGCCTATCATTGCCGGCATGGCTTCAGGGGGGACATCGATGGGGCGCTTGATCACGGCTTTGGGGCTGGCTCTCGGCTTGTTCGGTGCAGCATCGGCGCGAGCCGCCGACGATCCCGCCTATCTGGTGGTGGGGGGCGGCAGTTGGGAAACCCTGCGCGACAATTTTCGTAGCGCCGAATTCGATGTCGCCTATCGCTCCGATTACAAGCTGTGGATCTTCAAGCCCCATGCCGGGCTGGTGGTGGCCAAGGACGGTGACGTCTATGGCTATACTGGCCTGCTGACCGATCTCTATTGGGGCAAGCATGTCGTGACCACCATCTCGGCGGCCTTCGGCGTCTATGGCGGCCACGGCTACAATCTGGGGTCGCACTTCGAATTCCGCACCGGCGGCGAGGTCGGCTGGCGGTTCGACGACGCCTCGCGCCTCGGCGTCGGCCTTTACCATATCTCCAACGCCGGCATTACCCGCGAAAACGGCGGCGAGGAATCGGTGTTGCTGCAGTATTCCATCCCGCTCGGCCATATGTTCGGGAATTGACCGTTACCGGCGGCCGAAGATCGCCGTGCCGACCCGCACATGGGTGGCACCGGCCTTGATGGCCAACCGGTAGTCGGCGCTCATCCCCATGCTCAGCGCCGCCAGCCCGTGTCGGCGTCCCAATTCGGCCAGGCGCTGAAAATGGGGAACGGGATCCTGGTCGAGCGGTGGGATGCACATCAGCCCGGCGATGGGCAGGCCCCAACGGCCTCGGCAATCCTCGATGAAGGCGTCGGCCTCGGCCGGCAGGACGCCGGCTTTCTGCGGCTCGGAGCCGGTATTGACCTCGATGAAGCAGTCGAGCCGGCGACCGCTCCTGGCGATCTCGGCGGCAAGGGCGGCGGCCAGTTTCGGGCGATCGACGGTTTCGATGACGTCGAACAGGGCCACCGCTTCCCGCACCTTGTTGCTCTGCAGCGGCCCGATCAAGTGCAGCTGAATGTCGGGAAACTGGGCCTTCAGCTCCGGCCATTTGTCTTTGGCTTCCTGAACCCGATTTTCGCCGAACAGGCGGTGACCGGCCGCCAGCAGCGGGCGCATGCGCGCCGCCGGATGCGTCTTGCCGACCGCGACCAGCCGCACCGAACCGGCCGGCCGCCCGGCCTCGGCCATCGCTTCCGCCAGCTCGGCAGTCACCTGGGCGTAGTTGTCGAGCACATCGGCGTGCGAGTCGTCGGTCACCGGCTTGACCCGTGCTAGGTTGAATTCATGCGCACCTTAGCAGAGCTGATCCCGCATCTCAAATTGGGTGGCCGGCGCCCGCCTCTGCCACCGCTCGCCCTGCTCACCGACCACACCCGCCGGGTCGATCCGCTGGCCGCGGCGGCGGTGCTGCCGCCGGGAAGCCTGGTCGTCTTCCGCCATTACGATATGCCCGGCCGGGCCGGTCTGGCCGCCCATCTGGCCCGTCTGTGCCGGGCTCGACGACTGGTCTTGCTGGTGGCGGCCGATCTCGACCTGGCGGTGCGGTTGGGTGCCGGTGTGCATTTGCCCGAGGGTTTGGCCGTCGCCGCGTCATCCCGGCTTCGTCTGTGGCATCGCCGGCGCGGCCGGTGCCTGACCGCCGCCGCCCATGGGCGGCTGGCCCTGTGCCGCGCCGCCGCTCTGGGTGCCGACGCCGCCTTGCTGTCGCCGGTGTTCCCGACCGCCAGCCACCCCGGCGGCAAGACCCTCGGCCCGTTGCACTTCCGCCGTCTGGCCCGGGGGGCGGCACTGCCGGTCTATGCGTTGGGCGGAATCAGCGGCGCCACCCTCCGCCAGCTCACCGCCAGCGGCGCCGCCGGCATTGCCACGGTGAGCGGGTTGCACCGGTGAAAGAGGATTATCCGTCTGCGGATCCGTTAGGAATAGGCATAGGGGACGGCCGTAAAGCCGTTCCCCCGCCACACCACCCGGCATGCGGGTCCGCACCGGGCGGTTCGAGAGATTGAGGTCAGGCAAGTTTGGGCATCCCCAGTTGGTCGGCCCATTTGATCGTGAGGACGGTATTGATGAGCATCCCGCTGTTGCGCCACCAGCAGCGGGAGTTTCCCGCCACCCGTTGGGCCACTTCGGGCTTTGCCCCTATCGCCGTCAATTCCCGGAAGATGGTCCTGCCGCGCTTCCATTGCTTGAGCTGGATCCGCTTCCCCTTGGTCACAAGAGCTTCGCGGAAACGTGCCCGCTCGCCCTGGTCGGCAGCGCCTTGTATCCGGTTCTTGTCCATCGGCCCGCTGCTTCGATCCACGCTTCCTCCCCACGGTCGGTCGCCCTTCCGCAGTTGCGCTTCACTTCGTTCACTGTGACCAGCTTACGGTGGGACTTGCACCCACAAGAATGCGCCCATGCTGGGCGCACAAAAATGAGGCGGCACCCCGGTCGGGATGCCGCCTCGGTCTTTGCCGTTTGGCGGTCTAGAACAGGACGCCGACTTCGGCCAGCACGCGGACCTGGCTCTTGGCATTGCCGTTGGTGCCAAAGGCCGAACCCGCCACCGTCTTCATGGTGTCGACATAGGACGCTTCGGCCCGGGCGTAGAAGATGCCCTTCTGATAGGTCGGAGTCACGGTCAACGACCAGGCCTCGCTGCCGGCGCCGTACAGCAGATTGGGCGTGCCATCGGTGGCGCTGCCGCTGGAGGTGATGTATTCGGCGCGAACCGGCAGGCTCACCCCGTCGAGGTCGGGGAAGGCGTAGGTGCCGAGGATGGCCGCGCCAAAGGTCGAGGCGTCATGGGTGATGCCGAGCGATTTGTTGGTCGGCACATAGGTGTACTGCAGATACGGCGCCACCGTCCACGGAGCGGCGTTATAGGTGTACATCAGATTGTAGATCTGCGAGTTGTTCTGCAGCAGCGGCGTCGCCAGGGTGGAGACGTTGGTCTTGTCGACGTTGCCGCCGCCGTCGAAGGCGATCGTGTTGGCGGGATCGATGGTGTAGGTCACCAAGCCGCTCAGCCAGTTGTAGCGATCGGAATAGAAGCCGTCGCTCAAGGCCAGCGAAAAAGCCAAGGGTCCGGCCGTGTAGTTCGCCTGGACGCCGCGGGCGACGGCGTTTTCCTGGTTCCACAGAAGCCCGCGTTCGATGTTCGAGTTCTGGAAGGTGAAGGTGTACTCGGCGCCGATCAGGGTCGGCAGCTTGCCCGCCTGGATCGAGAAGGTATCGGTTGGCGCCAGCTTGGCGTAAGCCACCGGCATCACCCCGTAGAAGTCGTCGATGGCCTTGCTGGCGCGGATATAGCCGGTTCCCAGGGACGGCAGCGAATAGGCGCCGGCTTGCACGTAGAACTGGACCAAGCCCTCGGTGGTCTGGATGATCGCCTGGCCGTTGCTCAGATCGGCCTGGCTGGAGCGGTCTCCCGGCACATGGTTGCTCTGCCACTGGCCAAAGCCGCTGACGACGCCGGTTGCGTAGATCTTGCCGACCGGGCCGGCATCGAAACTGGCGGGGTTGGGATTGGCGGCGAGCGGACCGGCCAGGGCCGGCGTCGTCATCGCGTTCGAGGTCGGGGCGGCCGCCGGGGCCGCCTGGTCACTGTCCTCGGCCAGGGCCGGCGCGGAGGTGACAAGAGCCGCTCCGAGAGCAATGACGGCCGCGCCGGAGAATAGGCTGTTCTTCATATTGATTCCCTTCACGAATTGAGAGGGCGCACAACGCGAGGTTGCCCCGTGGTGCAATGCACTATGCTTATATTGGCGTCAAACGATGTGCACCGCACGCTAAATGGGCGGGCTTGTGACGAAAATGGCGCTATGTGGTTGAAAGGGCACAGTAAGCCCGTTCCGAATACCGTTGGCTCAAATAATAGGCATTTTCGAGGAATTCTTGTCGTTGTCCAAACCTTGGGCAGCGGGCGCGGCGGCGCGCCCAACGACACCCCCGGCCAATGAGGCCGGCGCAAAAAAAGGGCGGCCTTGCGGCCGCCCTTCCTTTGGTCGGTGCTTCGACGATTAGAAGTCGAGGCGAAGACCGGTCGCGACGAACACGCCGTCGTTCTTGCTGGTCCAAGGAGTCGCCGCCACGCCGGCGTCGCCCTTGTAGTCGAAGTAGCCGATGCCGGCGTTGAGCTTGACGCCCGGGCCCATGGTGTAGGCGGCGCCGAACTCGTAGGTCAGGGTGCTGTCGGCCTTGCCGGTGCCGTTCATGACCGCGATTTCCTTGGTGTTGTCATGGAACAGCGCGAAGCTGACGGCATAGGGGCCAGTGGCGTAGGACACGCCGCCGGTCCAGTTGTTACCGGCGAAGGCGCCATAACGGGCGTAGGCGTTCGGGGTCACGGTGCCGGCGAGAAGCGGCTGCTGGACGCCGCCGGCGCCATTCGAGTTGTTGAGGATGCCGGTGACCTGGGCCTGGCTGTACATGCCGCCGATCGTGGCGCCGGTCGGCACTTCGCGGTTAAAGAACGAGCCGCCCACCGTGAAGCCGGCGAAGCTGATCTGCGTGCCGCCGTTGTACATGCGCAGATTGGCCACATTGGCCTGGGCCACGCTGAAGTCGGCCTTCACGCCGATATTGCCGAACTTGTTGTTGTAGGCCAAGCCGGCGGCGTAGAGGTCGCCGTTGTAGTCCATGCCGTTGGAGCGACCCTGCGGGAAGTACACCGGGGTGTCGCCCGAGGTCGCGTCGGCCGGCGACGACGAGTTGCCGATGTAGGACATGCTGGGATTGTAGGTGGCGGCGATCGCCGCGCCCATGAAGGACGGGCTGATATAGCTGATCTTGCTGGTGGTGCCGTCATACCGGGTGGTGTTGTCTTGCTGGTAGACGTGGTGGAAGGTCGGGATATTGCCGACATTGCCGACGAACGAGTCGCCGACCGGCCCATAGGTCGAGACGTCGGGGGCGGTGTTGTGGATGATGTAGGTCGCATCCTCACGCTGACCGATGATCAGGCTGCCGAAGCCGCCCGACAACGTGCCATAGGAACGGTAGATATTGGTGTTGTTGCCGCAATTGGGCGCGCCGAGTTCGAAAGCGGCGCCGCCGGCCGAGCTCTTGGTGAACTGACCCCAGGGGGTGCGGCCGCAGCTGGAGGAGGCGGCGGACTTGGAAGAGGTGCCCGAAGAAGCGAAGGTGTCGATGTTGACGGCGGCCGAGATGCCGTTGTCCAACGTGGTCGACGCCTTGAATTGGATGAGGCCGAGGGAGTTCACGTCGACCTGGCTGAGATGGACCGAGCCCGGGGCGGTCGACTGATTGAAGCCATGGTTGTCGACGTAACCGACCATCTCTTGCAAGAAGCCGCCAACGGTGAGCTTCAACGGCTCGGAGGCTTGGGCCGACGCGGCGCCGAGGGCGACCAGCGCGACACTGGCGAGAAGAACCTTCTTCATGTTATCTCCTGTCTCAATGTTTACGGTTTGCCCAAAAGGGCTTTCCGCGTTTACTAAAGATTGACGTTGCAAAGGAAGCCACGGCTGGGTGAGCAAGTCAACGTATGGGGCTGCTGTTGTGTGACAAATGCCGCCCACTGTGGCCTATTGGCAACAGTGAAGTTCGCCGGGATTGGCCGCCGCCGGACAAGACGCCCCTTGGTCCCGTGCAACGACGTGTGATACGACAACAGGGCGCGGCCGACACGCTATTCGACGTTGTCTGCCGGCCTGAAACAGAGGTCTGAAGCAAAGCCATGTCCATCAACCGTTTCCTGCGATTGGCCTTGTCCGTCGCCGCCATCTCGGTCCTTGCCGCTTGCAGCCAGACGCAGGCGCTCTACCCCGACAAGCGCATCGGCGACAGCGCGCCGACCTATGGCCCCGACAACCGGGACGGCCTGTTCGGTGCCGGCGGCTTGGCCCTGTGGGGCGGCGACAAGAAGAAGAGCGAAGAAGGCGGCGGCGCCGGCATCGGGGTCAATTCCTATCTGTGGCGGGCCAGCCTCGACACCGTCGGCTTCATGCCGCTGGCCTCGGCCGATCCCTTCGGCGGCGTCATCATCACCGATTGGTTTGCGCCGCCGGAAAGCCCGACCGAGCGTTTCAAGATGTCCATCTTCATCATGGACCGGGCGCTGCGGGCCGATGGCATCCATGTGTCGGTGTTCCGCCAGGTGCAGAACTCGGCCGGCGAGTGGGTCGACACGGCGGTGGACCTGAAAACAGTGACCGACATGGAGAACGCCATTCTCACCCGGGCTCGGGAACTGCGCACGGCGACCGCCGCCAGGAAGGACTGAGAACGGCAACACCGAGGTCTCCTCGGATGGCAACCTTCGCGTGATCATGGCCGGGCCGGGGCTCGGCCATGCCGATTCAGGCGGCGAATTGCATGGATGCCCGAATCGAGTTCGGGCATGACCCTATTCTAAAGACCGTGAGATCCGATGTCGCGTACCGACGAGCGTTACAACGTCAGGGAAACCGAGGCCAAGTGGCAGGCCATTTGGGACGAGCGCCAAAGCTTCCGGGCGCGCGAGGATGACCCGCGGCCGAAATACTATGTGCTGGAGATGTTCCCTTATCCGTCGGGGCGCATCCATATGGGCCATGTGCGCAACTATACGCTGGGCGACGTGGTCGCCCGCTACAAGCGGGCCTGCGGCCATGCGGTGTTGCATCCGATGGGCTGGGACGCCTTCGGCCTGCCGGCCGAGAACGCGGCCATCCAGAACGGCGTGCATCCGGCCAAATGGACCCGCGAGAACATCGCGGCGATGCGCACCCAGCTGAAGTCGATGGGCCTGTCCTACGACTGGTCGCGCGAGCTGGCGACCTGCGAGCCCGAATATTACCGGCACGAACAGAAGATGTTCCTCGACTTCCTCGCCGCCGGCCTGGTCTATCGCAAGGAATCCTGGGTCAATTGGGATCCGGTCGAGCACACCGTGCTGGCCAATGAACAAGTCATCGACGGGCGTGGCTGGCGTTCCGGCGCCCTGGTCGAGAAGCGGCTGCTGAGTCAGTGGTTCCTCAAGATCACCGCCTTTGCCGAAGACCTGCTGGCCGGCCTCGAAGGCCTGTCGCGCTGGCCCGAACGAGTCCGGCTGATGCAGGAGAACTGGATCGGCCGCTCGGAAGGGCTTCGCCTGTTCTTCGACCTCGACGGCCGCGAGGACCGCCTCGAGGTCTATACGACACGCCCCGACACCTTGTTCGGGGCGTCGTTCTGCGCCGTCGCCGCCAACCATCCGCTGGCCGAGCAACTGGCCAGGACGGATCCCGGCCTGGCCAGCTTCGTCGCCGAGTGCAACCGCTTGGGGACCAGCGAAGCGGCCCTCGAGACCGCCGAGAAGAAAGGCTACGCCACCGGGCTCCATGCCCTCAATCCCCTGGCCGCGGGCCAGCGCCTGCCGGTCTATGTGGCCAATTTCGTCCTGATGGACTACGGCACCGGGGCCATCTTCGGCTGTCCCGCCCATGACCAGCGCGACCTCGATTTCGCCCGCAAATACGGCCTTCCGGTGACCCCGGTGGTGGCGCCGAAGGAGGTCGATCCGGCGACGCTGACGATCGGCGACGAAGCCTTCACCGAAGATGGGGTGCTGATCAATTCGGGTCCGCTGAACGGCCTTGCCGTGGCCGAGGCCAAGGCCCGGGTCATCGACATGATGGAGGCCAAGGGAGTCGGCCAGCGAGCGGTCAACTATCGCCTGCGCGACTGGGGCGTGTCGCGCCAGCGCTATTGGGGCTGCCCGATCCCGATCGTCCATTGCGCGGCTTGCGGCGTGGTTCCGGTGCCGGAGAGCGAGCTGCCGGTAACCCTGCCCGAGGATGTCAGCTTCGACAAGCCGGGCAATCCGCTCGACCATCATCCCAGCTGGAAGCATGTCGCCTGCCCGCGCTGTGGCAGTCCGGCACGGCGCGAGACCGACACCTTCGACACCTTCTTCGAGTCGTCCTGGTATTTCGCCCGGTTCTGCTCGCCGGGCGAAACCAGCCGCGGCTTCACCCGGGCCGCCGCCGACCACTGGCTGCCGGTCGACCAGTATATCGGCGGCATCGAACACGCGGTGCTGCATCTTCTTTATTCGCGCGTCTTCACCCGGGCGCTCAAGGCCTGCGGCTATCTCGGCGTCGCCGAACCCTTCGCCGGGCTGCTGACCCAGGGCATGATCTGCCACGAGACCTATAAGGACGCGGAGGGCCGCTGGCTGTTCCCCGACCAGGTCGAACGGCGGTCCGACGGCAGCCTGGTGGAACTGGGCAGCGAGCGGCCGGTTCTGCTCGGCCGCTCGGAAAAGATGAGCAAGTCGAAGAAGAACGTGGTCGATCCGGCCCGGATCATCGACACCTACGGGGCCGACACGGCGCGCCTGTTCATGCTGTCGGACAGTCCGCCGGAACGCGACCTGGACTGGACCGAGGCCGGCATCGACGGCGCCTTCCGCTACGTGAATCGTCTGTGGCGGATGGTCGAAGCCGCCCGCGACGCCCTGCCGGCGCCGCAGGACCCGGCGCCCGCCAGCTTTGGGCCGGCCGCGGTGAAGGTCCGCGGTGTCACCCATCGCACCATCGCCCTGGTCGGCGAGGATCTCGAGCGCTTCCATTTCAACAAGGCGGTGGCCCGCATCCGCGAGCTGACCAACAGCCTGGCCGATCTGCCGCCCGACGAAGCGGGCGCCCCTTGGGTGCTGCGCGAGGGTCTGGAGACGGTGGTGCGGCTGATCGGCCCGATGCTGCCCCATCTGGGGGAAGAGCTATGGTCGCTGCTCGGCCACAGCCAACTGCTGATCGACACCCCCTGGCCGGCAGCCGATCCGGCGCTCCTGGTCGAGGACAGCGTGACCGTCGCGGTGCAGGTCAATGGCAAACTGCGCGGCACGGTGGACCTGCCCAAGGATGCCCCGACCGCCGTCGCCGAAGCGGCCGCCTTGGCCGTCCCGGCCGTGGCCGCGTTGCTGGCCGGCAAACCGCCGCGCAAGGTGATCGTCGTGCCCAACAGGATCGTCAATGTGGTGGTCTAACGCAGCGAAACGATTGTTTTTCAGTGGGACCGGCGTCCCTGCCGGTCTGCGCCGCGAAGCGGCGAAATTATTGGGATTCCGGCTCCGCCGGAACGCCGGCACGGAGGCCGGCGCCACTGATTTTCTCGCCACCTTGCGAATACTGACGGCCGCCACCGTACTGCTCCTATTGGGCGGCTGCGGGTTCCACCCCCTCTATGGACAGAGCGCGCTCGATCCGGCGGTGATGCAGGAGCTGGCCAGCGTCCATGTCGACCCGTTGCGGGACCGCCAGGGCCAGCTTATCCACAACGCCCTGCTGACCAGTCTCAGTCCGCGGGGGGAAGCCGCCCAGGCACGCTATCGCCTGGTCATCCTGCTGACCATCAACGAAGCGCAACAGGCCCTGCGCACGGATGACACGGCGACCCGCGACGTCCTCTACTACAACATCACCTTCTATCTGTACGAGGGTCCGACCGCCGTCACCGCCGGGACCTTTTCCCAGGTCTACAGTTACGACTTCCTGCAGGAACATTACGCCGATATCTCGGCCCAGGAGGACGTGCAGCGCCGCGCCGCGAGCGCCATCGCCAACGAGATCCGCAATCGCCTGGCCGCCTATTTCACCACCTCGGCCGTGGTCAAGGCGCGGGCCAGCCAGACGCGATGACCCGGTGAAGCTGCCCGGCAATCGCATCGAAGCCTTTCTCAAGGCGCCCGATGCGGCCGCCCGGGCGATTCTCGTCTACGGCCCGGACGCCGGTCTGGTGAAAGAGCGGCTCGACCGCCTCGGCAAGACCGTGGTCGCCGACCTCGGCGATCCCTTTCGCGTCGCCGAGCTGTCGGCGGCCAGCCTCAAGGAGGACCCGGCCCGCCTGTCCGACGAAGCGGCCGCCATCGCCCTTACCGGGGGTCGGCGCGTGGTGCGGGTGCGGGACGCCGGAGACAGCATCAGCGCCGTCCTGCAATCCTTCCTGGCCCATCCCATGGGCGACGCCATGCTGCTGATCGAGGCGGGCGAATTGGGGCCGCGCTCCTCTTTGCGCAAATTGGCCGAGACCGCCGACAACGCGGTCGCCCTGCCCTGCTATGCCGACGAGGGAAGCGGCCTCGAGGCGGTGATCTTCGAGACCCTGCGCAGCCATGGCCTCACCGCCGAACCCGACGCGGTCGCTTGGCTGGCCGACCATCTGGGCGGCGATCGCCTGCTGACCCGGTCCGAGCTGGACAAGCTGGCCCTGTACATGGGCGACGGCGGACGCGTCCGCTTGACCGACGCCGCCGCCTGCATCGGCGATTCGGCCGCCCTGTCGATGGACGATGTGGCCATGGCTGCGGCCGAAGGCGACCAGGCCACCGCGCAACGGGTCCTCGACCGCCTGTTTCACGAAGGCACCTCGCCGATCACCGTGCTGCGCAGCCTGCAACGCCATTTCCAGCGTCTGCATCTGGCGGCCGGCGCCATGGCGAGTGGCAAGTCGGCCGAACAGGCCATCGCCCAATTGAAGCCACCCCCGCATTTCCGGGTCGCCAAGCGCCTGCAGGGGCAGCTGCAGCGGTGGCCCAGCCAGCGCATCGCGACCGCCCTGGAGCTGCTGGTGAATGCCGAAATCGACGGCAAGACCACCGGCATGCCGGCGGCGGAGATCTGTGGTCGCGCCGTCATGCAGCTGGCCAGGGCCGCTGGCCGGCGCCGCAGCTAGCCTGGCCGACGATGGCAGCTAAGGTCGACGACCTTGGCGGTCGCCCGAAGCGCGGGGGTGGTGGACCGGGACCGGGGGATCAATGGAATGACGTTCGCCGGACGCCGGCCCGTCATTGTTTGACGCAGGGGGCAGACAGCGAATTCTGCCGCCATGCAGGTCGGCTTGCGGCAGCCGGATTCGCAGAACGCCAGCTCGGGTGGAACATCCTGGACCAGATGTCTGGCAATCAGCTGGGTCAACCATTTCCGCATCGGCTACTCTCTGACGGGACATCACGGCTACGCCGATCGGCGTATACGACCCTGGCTCGGGAACAGTCTATGGGGGGACATTAGCGCGCCATCCTCGCTTCTATGGCAACGTCTCTTGCGCCATAGAAGGCATGTTCCAATGGGCTGCCAAGAAAAAAGGGGGTAGAGGCACCCGCCCCTACCCCCGATCGTCGCTACCCCATTAGGCCCAATGGGCGCCCAAGTGCATGAGCTGGTGGACATCCGTGACGTGCAGGACCGGATCCACCACCGGCGTGGTGGTGGTCCCGGTCGCAGCACCGGTCGTAGCACCGGTCGACCCACCGGTGGTGGTGGTGGCCGGGCTGGCGAAGGTGAACTCGCCGGCGGTCACCGCAGTAAGGGCGACGCCACGCAGGGTGAGCGTCTGGCCGCCGCTCATGGCCAGGACGGTGTCGGCCCCGACCTGGCTCATATGGCTCTTCGCCGTGGCGAAGTCGGCATAGGAGTTGCTGATCGAGATATGGTCGGTGCTGCCGAGTTTGACGATGGTGTCGTCCACCGCGCCGATGCCGCCCTTGATGACGAAGGTGTCGGCCCCGGCACCGCCGGTCATCACGTCATGGGCGGTGCCGGCCACCAGGGTGTTGCCCCAGGCGCTGGCGATCAGCTGGTTGGGCTGGGCGTTACCGATGCCGGTCCCACCGTGCATCATCACCAGATCGGTGATGCCGGCCTGCAGGGTATAGGAGCCATTGCCCCACCACTGCACCGTCTCGACGCCGTGGACGGTCGGCAACACGATTTTCTCGGCATTGGTGATCAGGAAGGTGTCGTCGCCACTGCCGGCGACGAAGGTGTCGTGGCCGTTCAGGCTGTAGAACTTGGTGGGCTGGCTGCCCGCCGTCAGCGTACCGGGGGTGGAACCACCGGTGAGCTGGGTGACCGGAGCCGCGCTCATCGGCGGGTCGACCTGCGGGGTCACCGGCGGCGTTACCACCGGCGGGGTCACGACAGGTGGAGTCACGACAGGTGGAACGACCGTGCCGCCGCCCGAGGCCGGGCTGGCGAAGGTGAACTCGCCGGCGGTTACCGAAGCGAGGGCGACGCCGCGCAGGGTGAGAGTCTGCCCGCCGCCCATGTCGAGGACGGTGTCGGCCCCGACCTGGCTCATATGGCTCTTCGCCGTGGCGAAGTCGGCATAGGAGTTGCTGATCGAGATATGGTCGGTGCTGCCGAGATTGGCGACGGTGTCGTCGACCGCGCCGATGCCGCCCTTGATGACGAAGGTGTCGGCCCCGGCGCCGCCGGTCATCACGTCATGGGCGGTGCCGGCCACCAGGGTATTGCCCCAGGCGCTGGCGATCAGCTGGTTGGGCTGGGCGTTACCGATGCCGGTCCCACCGTGCATCATCACCAGATCGGTGATGCCGGCCTGCAGGGTATAGGAGCC
>CAIOJO010000362.1 GCA_903858635.1 uncultured Telmatospirillum sp.
AGACCTGGCGGCATTGCTTGGGTCGCGGTCACGGGCATCGGAAATACTTTCGCGGAAGCGCCCTCTGACCATGGAGATGGCGTGGAAACTGAACCGCGAATGGGGGATTCCGGCGGAAAGCCTGATCCGGCCAACCACGACCTGACAAGCAGCGAAAAGGCCCGCCAACTGACTGAGTTGGCGGGCCTGATAGGGTAGCGGAGGAGGGAGTTGGTCAATACAGTCCTGTAATTGAGCGGTGGTGCTGAAGAAAACCGCGGCGCTTGCGTGTCTCATTGGGATGAAATCCAGGAAATGTTTGGGGCGGCTATTCCCGCTCGCCATTCACCGCCGCCTCCAACCCATTGATGCTGGCCAGCACCTCATCAAAGCTCGGGACCAGCCCGAAAATCATGGTCGCCATGGCGGCATAGTCCCGCCGAAGCTCGGCGATCATGTCGTCGTGCGGGGCCAACGCCAAACTGCCGGGCGAAGCGGTGGCGAGATCAAGGTCAGGCCGGTTGAAGAAAAGCCGCGCGTGGTTCGCGCAGTCAGTCGCCATCTCGATGTCGGCTACTGCTTTCGCGGCGATGTCGGACGCCAGCAATTGATGAACATCGTAGTAATGGCGAGAGACCCGTTGGCCACCGCCGCGCAACTCGCCGCGATGTTCGTACCACCCGCGCAGCCCGTGCAGAATGATGACTTTGTCCCAGAACGTGCGCGCTGGATCGACCGTGGTGATGCCGGGTACCGAGAGGTCGAGCGTCGCAGGTAGATCGTCGATAATATAGGGTTTTACCCGCACGGGCGTATGGGGATCCAGCGCCGATTTGGCCCCCGACTCGATTTTGACTGCCGGCCGCACATAGCCATTGTCATCCGCAGCCATGCTTGGATACCAGAGCAGCAGGCTTTGATGGTCGGGATCCCCCTCATCCACCTCGACGCGCAACCGTCCAGGCTCGCCGTGGGTTTCCTCGACGGTTCGTGCCGCAATCGCCCCAAGTTCGGCCAAGAGCGGGCCTTGTAAATAGGCCTGGCACGCCGCCTTGATCGCGTCGATGCGGGCGGCCCGCTTTTTCCCACTCAGTCCGGCAAGATCCTTGGCCGAGCCGAACGTGCCGAGATCATCGCGAAAAACTGTGACGTCGATGTCTTCGGAAAAGCGGGCAATCAGGCCGTAGCCTTTCGACAGCGAGGTGCCGCCTTTGAACAAGAGGCGCGGACCGCCGGGTCTGAGCCCGTTAAACAGCGCATCGAGTGTCCAGCAGACCCAGAAATCTTTCTCGATGTTCTGGAGCGTCGTGCCCAACCGAACGGCGGCCGAGAGAAACAGGTCCCGCCGCTCCGCATCGGTAGCGGCGATCACCTCCTGGAAGGCAGCGTTCATCATCCGCTTTGCCCGTTATCCTGCGGCCGGAGAACATCAGTTTGGCGCAGCAGGTCGCGGACCACGTCCTGCATCCAGGCGGGCAAGGTCGGCAATCCATCGGCCAGGTCGGCCTTGATGGCGGCCCCGTGCTCCGGATCAGACAGGATCGCTCGCAAGCGCTGTAGGACCTTAGCCCGATCATCGGGGTGGGACAGCGTGTCGCGCAACCAGTGTAGCGCCTGCACAATCCGCATGGCCGGCCGGCCGGCCCAGAACAGCTTGCTGGGGGCGGTCAGACGGAACGTGATGGTCAGATTGCCAATCCGCACCGGTTGCAAGCGGGCAGCTGTATGGACGACCACCCGCCCGGGAACGGCATCGCTCAAGCCGAGATCGTTGGCGGCAGTCATGCCGTCAACCAGCATGGGCGTCTGGTCACGCCGGGCAATTGCCTCGATCACCGCTCGGTAATCCGGTGCGGTCGGCCGCCTGGTAATGCGACCGAGCCGTAGTTTGTCGTAGAGGCCTCGATCGATTCGCCGCAGGCTTTTGCTGCGAGTAAGCCGCTGCAATGCCTTGTCGACCGCGTCGCGAGGCCCAAGGTCGAGAAAATCGACTGGCGTCCACACACGCGAGAGCGCACCGGTTTCAATGCGGTCAGCGATGCGGGTCTGGAGATCGAGTGACGGGCCGCGCATAGACACCTCCTGTCCGCAAAATATATACATTCTTCGGACACACTCAATGCCCAGCCCAACTTTGCAGGCCCTGGACATGTCCGATATCTTTCGACAAATTTCGGACAAATGGTCGGGCGGGCTCCGCCCACCCTGCTGCGCGTGGGCAAGAGATAACAGTTGCAGGTGTTATCTGTCATTGTTATCTGTTATCTGTTATTACCCACCAGCTGGGAAGGGCCATGCCAGACGACAAGAACCTGATCACCGCCGAGACCGTCGCCGCCGCCGCCGAGGCAATCGCCTCGCGGGGGGGGAAACCCAGCGTGCGGAAAATCAGGGACGAGTTGGGCGGGGGTTCGCCGAACCTGATCCTGCCGCTGCTCAATGCGTGGCGTGACACGCAGAAGAAGGACGCGCCCGCCTCGATGACGGCCGAGCCGGACGAATCTGTCGACCTGCCGGCCGAGGCGGTGCAGGTGCTCGACAAGCTGTCCCGTCATATTGCCGATGTCTTTTCCCAGCTGCTGCAGGTAGAGCGCACCCGAGCGGCGGCAGTGCAGCAGGCCATCCAGCTCGACGCCGAGCAGCGGGTCGCCCAAGCACAGGAATTCGTCGCCCAGCGTATCGGCGATCTCGAAGCCCGCGCGGCCGCCAAGCTCGCCGAAGCCCGCGAGGAAGCGCAATCCCTGGCCGAGCAGCTGGCGGTGACCGAAGCCGAGCGGGACAACCTGCGCCTTAGATTGCAGGAAGCCGAAGAACGCGCCAAGACGGCCGACGCCGATCGCCGGCGATCCGCTGAACTGCATTCCGAACAGATGCGCCAGATCGAAGGCGCCCACAAAGCGATCGACAATGAACGCAGGGAGCAGCTGATCCGGTTGGAAGCAAAGCTGACGACCTCGCAGCAGGAAGTGCGGGCCCTGAAAGAGCGAGTATCCGGCCTAGCTGCAGGGCAGATCAAGAAAGCGAGTGAAAGAGCGCAAAAAGCAGCTTCCGCCGCGAAATCGCCGGCCAAGGGACGGACGGATAAACCATGAGCCTGTTCGATAAGATCCCCGAACACATCTTCCGGCCGCTTGCTTCGACCAACCATCGCTTTTACGCGGCGTTGCTTCTGCATCTGTACAACCACACCTTCGCCGCCATCGGCGATACTCCGCGCAAGGCCGACGTCATCACCGAGATCGGCGACTTCATGGACGGGTACAGCCGCGACAACGGGCCGCTGACCGACGATGGCATCGAGCTGTCTTCACAGGAAATGCGCCGCCTCCAACGCGAGGCCGGAAGCCACGACACCGAACGTTACCGGTTCTTCAGTTACCTCGTGGCTTGCGGGTGGCTCGTAGAGATGCGCGATCGCTTCCGCAAATTGGTCGATTTGACGCCGGAAGGCCGGTTGCTGCTGGGGGAGTTCCAGAAGATCATCCAGGGCGACACCCGTTCTTACGGCGGCGCGGTGCTCAACGTCCTGGGCCAGCTGGATGCGGCGATCAACCACCCCGATGACCGCTCGGAATGCGTGATCAACGCCTGGTCCTACGCTCGGGACTTCTCCCACCATCTTCGCACCATCGCGGCACAGATGCGCCGCGTCGAGGAACATGTGCTGGCGCAGCAGCGTCGTTTACCCCCTGGCCCGTTTTCTGGAAGACGGCACAGCCCATGTGCTAGAGCAGGAGGAGCTTGACCCAACTTCCGCACCGCGGATAAAAAAATATAATTCCATCAAGGCTCTATGGGCCGAAGAAAGTTTTAGGCACCACAGTTCTGAGCTCCGGCGGTCCGCATGGCGGTTGGCGGCATCTCTTCGTAGACAGGCGGCAGAGTG
>CAIOJO010000363.1 GCA_903858635.1 uncultured Telmatospirillum sp.
CACTCTGCCGCCTGTCTACGAAGAGATGCCGCCAACCGCCATGCGGACCGCCGGAGCTCAGAACTGTGGTGCCTAAAACTTTCTTCGGCCCATAGAGCCTTGATGGAATTATATTTTTTTATCCGCGGTGCGGAAGTTGGGCCTGACTGGGCCGTGTCCGTGGTTAACAAGGTCGTCGATCGCACAGGTGGCGCCGCGTGAACCCTGCCTTCCAGCGCTCGATATTTGTGCCCCGGTCATCCACGCAACGTGGTCAGCAACCTTACCAATTCTACAATGGCCGTGTAGGGTTCGGGATCATCAAATGCGGTGAAGCGCAATGCCAAACGTTCCGCTCTTTGGGAGGCTGTGACCAAACTATCTCGGGTATTGGCAAAGACACCTGCCGTTCCCTTCTCGTAGCAGGGGATATATTGCCTCAAGCGGCGCAGAACCTCGTCACGATGTAACGGCGCCTGAATATCATCAAAGTGCAGAAGTAGCCAAAGTTCGAAACTCGGCACCGAGGCAATGGCTTTGAAAACTACGGGCTGCTTGGCATCGTTGCGTAGCTTGCCATCCAGTGCCGCAGCTTGGTTGAGCGCATCGAAATAGGTTCGGTGGTCATCACGGTCGAACACCGCATAGACCCGCTCGAAGGCGCGCGACTGAATGCTCTTGTGGCGGTCGCCTTTTTCAAACAGTTCTTTGGCGTACTGCACCACCTGGATTGGCTCAGTACCCAATTCACTCGGCCGCACCTCCACATTGGCCGTGTGAAGGCGGTAGTTCGAGCGAATCTCGCGGAAATAATTTGGCTCGGTCTTGCTTCCTTCTGAGACGATCAGAACACGATCATAACTGGCGCGCTGCGCCAGTTTACGTTCGAGCTGCTTTTTCTGGCGCTCTTTGGGAGAATTGTCGCGCGCCATCAGTGTTTCTGCCCCAAAGTGTTGCCAAGAAAAGGCACGCCACCGTATCGACCCATCAGATAACCGCGCTCCAGCGCTTCGTTCTTGCGGGGGCTAAACTCCGACAAAGCAACCAAGGTGGACACTTGAGATTGGTCCTTCTCGATGAACCAGACCTGATCACGCCGGAACAAATCTGGTGCATCGAGTAGTGATGTGTCGTGGGTGGTGAAAATAAGCTGTGCACCCCCGGTATTGGCCTCCGGACGATGGAAAATATGCACGAGCTCGCGCACCAACAAGGTGTGCAGGCTGGTGTCGAGTTCGTCGATGACCAGCGTTAACCCCTTACCGAGAATGTCGAGCATTGGCCCTGCGATAAATAGAATATTACGAGTTCCATTCGATTCATCGGCAAGGTCGAAGACGGCAGAGCCGTTCTCTGTGACGTGGTGGAAGCGCAGTTGGTGTTCTTCCATTTCCTCCGCGCGCACATCTGTTTTGCCGGCGGCCAAGTCAAAATGCACAGCTTGACCAGGAACTTTTCGGGTCACCACCTCGACGTCAGTAATACTAATATCGGCGTTGCTAAGAAAATCGCAAATCTCCCTGCGTCCTTCAGCTAATTTAAGCCGTTGTATGGAAAGATGCGGACTTAATGGGGCTTGCTCATTTAATATAACAAGTTGGCTGGAAAACCAGTCAAAAACTGGCCGCAAGGCCTCGCTGTTTAGCTGTACAGCCATCGACAGAAACAAGGAATTTGGGCGAGTAGCGCCTTCCCACACGTTTTTCGGCCCCTTGAGTCCGGGGCCAAAATCGTAGACATCCTTACCCATTGCGGCATCGAAGCGGCGATCAAACCAGCGTTGTGGCTTGAACGCCTTGTAAACCAACAGGTATTCGCTGATGATTCGCTGCGGGGTCATGACAAAGCCGTATTGGTAGCGCACACCGTCGAGCAGAAATGTGACTTCAAATTCGGAGGGGTGACCGGCGGATTCTGCGTCTAGCCGAAACGGCTGCACAGCAAATGTCTGCCCAGGCTGAATCATGCTAGCGGATTCGACAACGACGCCCCGCATGTATTGCAGGGCCTTGATGATGTTTGACTTCCCGCTCGCGTTGGCGCCGTAGATTGCTGCGCTGCACAATAGCCTTGGAACCGCCTTGATGCCGGTTGCCAAGGTGTGGGTGTCCTCCAGAGTCTTGTCCTTGGCAGCGACAAGGCTGAGCACCTGCTCGTCCCGCAGAGAACGGAAATTCTTGACGCGAAACTCGACCAGCATCGCACTTCCCCCTCAATAATATACATAGATATTGCACTACATGCGCAAATTCTCAATATATTTTTGACGACATCCCCCAATCGAGTTCGTGGGGAAGGTTACGGCGGGGTTAAGGCGAAAATCACTCTGCGCTGGCCGGCTTTTCCGTCAACAGCTCATCGTATCTGAGCCAGCAGGCACCGTTCTCGATCCCGATCAGAGCTTTCCAGTCCACGTGCCCCTTGAACAAGTCACGCAGGCGCGTGGTCTCTGGGAATTCGAGGTCGATGAACATCATCGCCGTATTGATCCGCCCTTCCCCACGATCCCAAGCATCATGAAGATACCGAATGACTTGGCGCTGCTTGTCGCCGCGGAACTGGAATTCCCGACTGCCGACGTGGACGACACGGAATTCGGCGGCGACGCGTACCGGTGTGTCGGACGAAGCTGGCCAAGCGCCGTGCACAGCCGTGCGGATTATCGCTGTATCCAGACAGAATTCGGCGACACCTGCCGTAGCACATCGAAGGATCGGCATCATCGGCGTCATTCCGGTCGGCAATATATCGTCGGCAATGGCGGCCGGTGACGACGACAGTATCACCCCTGGCGGCCGCCCCGCACGCGATTGTAGTGCAGTGCGCAGACGTGCCATGGCGCCCGTCTCACCCAATCGCCTCGCCACATATATGGCCGTCCGCCGCTTCTCCGACTTCCGCTCCCCAAGCCAGACGTCGCCAAGATCCCATGCTCGGTCGGGAACGAGATCGACTGGCCGCACGCCGGTGGCCAGGCCCAGTTCTTCGGCAATCCAGGCCAGGAGCCAGGATGGCCGCAGCCTGTACCGGCCGATCGCCTGATTCTTGACCGCCACCATGCCGACGGCCGGACTGAAGTATCCGTAGCCTCCGGCGTCGCCGTCCCAGACGACGCCGACCATGGCATCGTCGTGATCCGCCTGCGATACCGTCACCGGCTCGAACCCAACGGGTTCCAGCGCGCCAAGCGCGATCAACTCCGCCCCCGCCTCGGCATGGTAGTCATCCAAGGCGGTGGCGGAGATGGTCATACCGGGCGTCTCCATGATGGCGAGAATCAGGTCGCCGGCACGGTGGCTAATCGGTTTGGTCTTGTTCTCAGACATTGCGGACGAACCCCCAGCGGCGAAGATACTTCTCGCCGATCATGCGTTCTCTCTCAGTCCGGTCCTTGAGATCGCAACCATGCGGCATGGTGATGGTCAGTGGCAGCGTCTTGCCCCGCCTCGATCCGGGCTCGGGATGAAAGCGGATGGTCAGCTTGACCTGAGTCACCACCCAGCCACCGTTGAGTGGGTTATTGGGACCGAAACGGTCTTGGGCCATCTGCCAGATTGTCTGCGTCGCCTGCCGCATGCATTCCAGGGTCACCCGCTCGCCGACCGTATCCATGGGCATGAGGCGCAGGTGATTGACCCGAACCGACTCGATGCCATCGCCGGCATCGGTCGGGAAGGCGAACGGATGCAGCAACCCTTGCAGGTCGAAGCGCCGCAGTGGAACCTTCTCCTGGCGGAATTCGGTGGCCAGCAGATCACGGGCAAACAGCCTAACCAGGTCTTCCCGGCTCTCCCGATCATTGCCGACGACCTCGATCACGCCGGTCCCCGGCTCGTAGGTGAGCGCCGCTTCGAAGACCGGCCGGCGCGGCCGGCGGTCTAGGGTACCGTTCACGAACTCGAGGAAATCATCCAGACGGCCTTCCCGATAAATGGTCGCCTGCACCAAGGCGCACTCCGCACCATCGAAGGTCGGCCGATGCCGGTCGAAGATGTCGATGTGAACGTTGTTGGACTGAAAGCGCTCGCGGATCGCCGCCTTGAAGGCGTCGATGGCCGTCGCCTCGCGATGCAGCAGCAGGTTGGGTTCGGCGACGAACCCGTCCCACATCCGCCCCCGCCGCCGTTCATCCGTGAACCGCACTTCCTCGGCATGTCGAAATGCGACAGCGTCATTGAGGAACATCCAGAGCGCCCGGTCATGAGCGTTCTGCAGGGTATCAAGGTGCTCCGAATCCTGGGCAACGCTGTAGATCGCGGCCTGGCCGGGCTCGTCCGTCATGGCGGTGACGCGCTCGCCGTCATTCATCACCCGCGCCTTGGCGGCATCATCCATATCATCGACCGCCAGGGGCAGATGCTTCCGGATTTCGGGCTCCGGCGCGTCCCAATCGAATTCGGTCAACGGCAAGCCAGAATGTTCGAAGTAGACCCGCAGCGAGGTGGCGGGAGTATTGCGGATGAAGGTGATAACAGAGGCCATACTCGACTCCTATCAAGGGTATCGCGCGATTGCACGCCGATCTGCTAAATAGCGTATCGCGCACCCAAACGAGGAGTCAATCGAAAAAATACGCACTTCCGCGAATTGACGTATTAGCCGAACAGGGATGGGGATTGGGTGGAAGTGGTCAGCAGGTTGAGCTTCAGGAGGCGAACCCGGGCCGCATCCTCGGACACGGCGAAATGATCCATCACCGCTCCGACCAGATGCTGGGCATGCTCGCTGGCGGCATGCACCGAACCGTGCAGACCATGGGGCTGGCAATAGTCAGCCACCAGCCGGCGAATGTGCGACACCGGCATCAGGATGGCCCCGCTGACATAGCCGGCCTGCCACTCCATCCAGTCGGTCTGCGCCGCGTCGATAATGGTGTCGCGCTTGCAGATCGCCTTGTTATCGGCGCTGGCGGCGCGGCGAGCGAAGAGGCTGCCGGCCGACAGTTTCTCCGCCCAGAGATGACGGTGCAGGTGGACATGCCCGAATTCATGGGTGAGCGTCGTTCGCAGCCGATTCTTACGTCGATCATCATTCGCCAAGCGCACGGAGATCGAAACCTCCGGTTCTTTGTCCGGGAAGAAAGCCGTCACGCCTTCGACGTCGGCGCCGTAGGCGGTCAGGTCGGCATAGCCATCCAGGGAGGCGCCGCTCTGCTCGATCAAAATGTTCAATTCGTCGGTGGTCACCGGGAACCGTAGCTCGCCGTGCCGCTTTCGCAGAAAGGCCGAGATGATGCGTTCACATTCCCGGTCGAGTTCTTCGGGCGTGTAATGCGGACGCTCGGCGAAACGCCCCGTCCGGTCTGGCACCATCTTGACCATTCCGAGCCCCTCAGTTCCTTATCGTCTTCCGAAAATTGGCAAACGCCTCAATAATTTTTGTCGGGTCCTTCGCTTCTCGCCGGATGTCGTCGGGTATCTTGCCGGCCAGAACGAACAGAATCGCCTCGTCCATGCCGAGCATCGTGGCGAATTGCCGGATCAAATGGTCAGAGGTGGGGCTGCGCCGATCATGTTCAATGTCGTTCAGATATTGGGGTGAGATTGCTCCGCCGCCCTCGTCTTTCATGATCTGGGCTGCCAACTCCTTCTGGCTGAGCCCCCTTTCCTTCCTCGCCTTGGCAATGGCCTGGCCGAAAGTGACCGCGTTCGTTGTCATGAGGTTCCCATGCGATGGATGCCTTGCTCTAATATTGCACGCTGGTTCGCTGATTGACGTATCCTGGCGATGAAGGGTGCGAAGGTCAAGGCGATATGCGCAAATTTTCCTTACCATAAGGGTTAGCAACGAGCAGATCACCGTAGTGAGCTATCATTCCATCCAGGGCGGCGATCATGGGCTCGACTGAGTATTCGTTCTTCCCCCTTACACTAATAAAGTTAGCCTTTTCCCGGAAAAGGTCCGACAGGCTGCGTATTTCAACAAGTTCATCGGCCAGACTACGCTCGAATCCATCCAATGAGTTGCTGCCGACGGCAAGGACCTGATCTAGACGCATCGAGTATTCAATGAGGGCCAGCTGAATCTGGACTTCGCTGATCTTCCCATGAACCGTTCGGTCATTCGTTACACGGGAGGTAAACGTTCGCTCCAGCCAACCGGCTTGCTCAGGATTTTCGATGAGGTCGAGGTGATAGATCAACTCCCGGCGCCAGGTTGACCGCAATTGGCGCAGTTCGCCGCGCAGCCTCATCAGTTCCAAACGCCGAAGATCGTCGAGAGGAGCAGATGCCAATTCGCGGGCGAACGTGTAGATCTTTTCCAGGACAGCAACCTGGTCGATTCGGCGGTACTGGATCAGCGCATCGAGTTTGCCATCGATGACCCTGAGCTTCTTGGCAATGTCCGCAGTTGCAATAAGATGTGCAGCGCCAATGACCACACTTGAAAGAGAAGCAAGCCGAGCAAGCCGTTGGGCAGATGGAGCCTCCTTCATGATTTCCATAATCTTGCCGGTCCGGACATCTACAATGTGGGGTAACAGCTTTCCTGTAACGGCATGTCGCGGCACATGGGCCGCCGCTTGTTCAATTAGAATTCTTCCTTCCATTGATGCCGAGACGATCATTTCAGCCTGTGATTGCACCAACCGGATACTATTCACCGTGATTGACAGACCATCGGCCGCAATGTCTCGGAGGGCGGACTCGGTTTCACTGATCGCAGCCGAGACTGCGGCATCAGCGAACTTCTGGGGATCCAACGACTCGACAAAGGCGAGAGCATTGATTGGCCCCAGGCCTGCCCCGTCACAAGTTCCTAGTGGATAGAATCTAACACTTGGTGCCCTCGTTTGACGGCGGCGATGATTTTGTC
>CAIOJO010000364.1 GCA_903858635.1 uncultured Telmatospirillum sp.
CGACAATTATTATAGTTGTCGCCACGGGGAGTCTGTTGCCCTGCTCATAGAGCCGTGCTAACAACAGCTCACCACTCGGCAGTGTCTCTCACAGGCAACCATAATCGACGCTGGGCGGCAACCATAATTGTCGCGCTACAGGTAGGTCTGGGCGTTGGTGCGGTCATAGTATTTGTCGAGCATCTTGCGGCTCGTTCCGAGGTTCTTGGCGACGAACCCGTCTGGCGTATCATCCTCAATCATCGCCGTCGCCCGATGATGGCGTAGGCCGTAAAAGCTGAAGTTCTTTCCATCGGGGGAAACGAAGCCGCACGCCTTAATCAACCCCTCAAAGGCGGTCTTGAACGATTTGACCGGCTTGCCATCGGCATCGGCAAAGACGAGCTGGGCGTCGTTGAATTTGTCGCCCGCAGCCGCCATCCTTCGCTCCTGCATATCGGTGAGGTGGTCGATAAGGCCCTGGTCGGGGATAGCTACGAACCGGTGCCCAGTCTTGCCCTTGCGGACCCGAAGGACACGACCTTCAAGGTTGATGTCCTGCCATGCCAGCCCGTGGGCCTCGTGAGGCCTCAAACCGGTGTAGTAGACGGTGACGATATAATCGTATGCCAGTTGCCTCTCGGCTTGGATTTTATCGCTATGGCCTTGGCCGATACGTTCGCGGGCTGTCGCCAATAGGATTCCACATTGCTCAGCTGTGAAAAATGGACGCACATCGCCGTCATCAGGCAACATGTCCATCTTTGGACAACGGACCGGGTGGATGTAGCCCTCCTTCACCGCGAAATTGAGGATTTGGTTGAGGTTCTGGCTTTCGCGGTTGACGGTGACGTTCTTGGGCACGCCAAAGGATTGGGTTGCCGCCCGAAGCGCCTTTCCGCGACGTCGGTAGGTGGTCTTGGTTTGTTGGCTGCCTGGACCTTCGGTGTGGTAGCTTCGTCGCCACGCCAGATAATCGGTCAAATGGGCCTGTCGAAGGTCGGCTATGTCGGCCAACTTCAACTCGACGTGAAAGTACGGAACGAAGAATTTTTCGACCGCCTTACGCTTGTTGACGATGTCCGAATGGGTTTCGTGGAATTTGAGCCACCGTTCGGCCACCGCTTTGAAGGTCATCGCCTTCCGATCATGCTGATCGGGGTTGGCCTCAGCCTCCATAAATTTCTTAATCGCTATGTGTTTCGCCCGCTTCTCATCAGTTTCCCCGGTCGATTTCCGATGCGGGTGACCGTTGATAATGAAGTAGTAGTACCAGTAGCCTTTCTTCGCGTCGTCGCGCGTGTAGATAAAAACCTTTTCATCATAAATGCATTCCCAATTCAATTTCATTTCAATTTAGCCTCCTATGTAATTACACTGTGTACATTTTCGCTCCCCTGCGGACACAAGTCAAGTTATTGAGCGATAATAATTTGTACATCAATCTGCACATACGCGCCCCGATGTAACAATGGCGGTTTCTTTGGGGTTTCACCCGCATCACCATTTTGGGAAAAGTTGGGAATCAGGGCGTGCGAACGCGTCAAGGGCTATGGCTGAACCATAACCCTTTGATAGTCTTTAGATTTTTCGCTGAAATTT
The DNA here is from genome assembly GCA_903858635.1 of uncultured Telmatospirillum sp. Classification (GTDB taxonomy): domain Bacteria; phylum Pseudomonadota; class Alphaproteobacteria; order Rhodospirillales; family Magnetospirillaceae; genus DUZF01. The sequence goes on from CAIOJO010000364.1 coordinate 1,582, forward strand.
GGAGCGGGCGAAGGGATTCGAACCCTCGACCCCAACCTTGGCAAGGTCATTCGAAGTCTACGCTAGGCTATCCGGCCGTCCGCTGGGGCACGATAGAACGTTCATTTATAACGTATTTTCTGATTCTCTGGTTTCCAGTCGTATCCGGATCCCGCCGATTTTGCCATTCAATCTGCTTACAGGGTGCTTACATTCCGCCTTAGACGTGGTAGTGTAAGCAAATCCTTGGCAGATAGCGAGATGGCGGTGGGCAAGCTGACGATACGGGCGGTTGATGCCCTGGAAGCCCCGGAAAAGGGACAGAGCTTCCTGTGGGACGGCGAATTGCGCGGCTTCGGTGTCCGGATCATCCCCTCCGGCCTGAAGACCTTCATCCTTCAATACCGCAACGCCGAGGGCCGGAGCCGGCGGATCGTGCTCGGCCGCCACGGCGTACTGACTCTCGAAAAGGCCCGCGACCAGGCCAAGATCAAACTGGGCCAGGTGGCCGACGGCGCCGACCCCGCCGAGGAAAGCGCGGCGTCGCGCGACGCCATGACCGTCACCGAGGTGTGCGACTGGTATCTTCGCGAGGCCGAAGCCGGCCGCATCCTCGGCCGGCGCCATCGGCCGATCAAGGCCTCGACCCTGGCGATGGACCGCAGCCGCATCGAGACGCATATCAAGCCGCTGATCGGGCGGCGACATGTCCGCGCCCTCAAGCTGGCCGACATCGAGGGCATGCAGGCGGACATCGCGGCCGGCAAGACGGCCAAGGGGCGCGGCGAAGGTCGCGGCGGGGCAACCACAGGCGGGAGCGGCGTTGCGGCACGGACGGTGTCCACCTTGCAGAGTCTCTTCGCGCATGCCGCACGGCTCGAAATCATCGCCGCCAATCCGGCCGAAGGCGTGCGCAAGCTGGCCGGGAAGAAGAAGGATCGGCGGCTGAGCGTTGCCGAGATCAAGAAGCTCGGCGCGGCGATGCGCTCCGCCGAGCGCAACGGCGAGCATCCGGTCGGGCTTGCGGCTGTCCGGCTGATGCTACTCACCGGCTATCGCATTTCGGAGGCACAGGGACTTCAGAAAGCCTGGCTAAATGCCGATCGCGGCTATGTCCATTTTCCGGACACCAAGAGCGACGGCCAGATCCGGGCGATCGGCCCTTCGGCCGCGCAACTCGCGGCCAAGCAGCCGGGACGCAAGAATTCGCCCTATGTCTTTCCTGCCGATGTCGGCGACGGCCCCTTCACGGCGGCGAAGTTCTGCCTGGCCCGGCTGTGCACTGCAGCAAAGATCGAGGGCGTGACGCCCCACACTTTGCGCCACACCTTCGGCAGCGTCGCCGGCGACCTCGGCTTTTCCGAATTGACCATCGCCGCGCTGCTCGGCCACGCCGCTCGGGGTGTTACGCAAGGCTATGTCCATATCGACGAGGCGTTGAAACTTGCCGCCACACGGACGTGCGAGGAGATCGCCTCGTTGTTGAACACCGGCCTGGATCGCGCGGCAGCGGAGAAAAAAGTGGCCGCGTAAATCGATAGTGGATTCTCACGGTCCATGGTTTGTGGTTCATTGGCTCGATCAAGGGGGGGAAAGTCAGTCTGATGCCGACCGCCGCGCAGTTACTCGGGCTCATCAAGAGCCACGCCCAAGGGGACGAAGAGCGCTTTCATGCGCTGACGCTCCAGCTTGCGGCGTCCGAGGAGCGGCGCGGACACGGCAAACTCGCCGAGGATCTGCGCCGTTTGGCGGACGCCGCCTTGGAGCAGCGACGGACAGCGACGGAATCGGCCGGAAAGGCGATTCCGCTCGCTCGACCGCGCGGCGATCTGGCTGGGCTGATGTCGGCCGGCTATCCGAAAACACGCCTCAATCATCTGGTTCTGCCGGCCGCCACGGAACGGCAGCTCGGGCGAATTGTCGAAGAGCAACGGCAGCGCTGGAAGCTGCGCGAGCATGGCCTGTCCCCGCGGCAGAAGATCCTTCTGGTTGGCCCTCCGGGATCCGGCAAGACGATGACTGCGGCGGCGCTGTCCGGCGAATTGGGGCTGCCGCTGTTCTCGATCCTACTGCATGGGCTGATCACCAAATTCATGGGCGAAACCGCGGCAAAGCTTCGGCTGGTGTTCGATGCGATCGCGCAGACCCGTGGTGTTTACCTGTTCGACGAATTCGATGCGATCGGCGGCCATCGCGGTGCTGACAACGACGTTGGAGAGGCCCGCCGCATCCTGAATTCATTCCTCCAGTTTCTTGAAGAGGATGAAAGCGAATCTCTGATCGTCGCGACGACGAACCATCCCGAGCTGCTCGATCGTGCCCTGTTCCGGCGGTTTCACCTCATTGTCGAATACGAGCTGCCGACACGGCCGCTGATCATCGAGACGATGAAGACGCGGCTGCTCACCTTCGATATTGGGCATGTGGATTGGGATCAGGTCGCCGATGCGGCCGAGGGCCTGAGCCATGCTGATCTCATTCGCGCCGCCGAGGATGCCGCGCGGGAAGCCATTCTCGAACGCGGCCCGTCGCTCGATACGACCAGTCTGGTGACCGCGGTTCGGCAGCGGAGCAACGTCATAGGCGAACGAAATGCCGGTCCGAAGCAACCTCCCTCACCTCCTTCTTCCCATTCCCGGCGTCGCCGAGCCGTTTCAGACTAAAGGCGCTGGGGGCAAGAGCCTCGCCCCCACCCATGTACCTGACCGCGAATCCCACGCCCGGATGCTTCTGGCGCAGCTCGAACCAATCGTCGCCGCAGCTGCAGAGGCCGCGCGCCGGGACGATCTGCCGAAAGACGAGGTGGGTGTCTATGTCGAGGTTGTCGGACGGGCGGGCGAGCCGCTGATCGCCGACAGCCTGGAGCGGGGCGACATCGAACTGCTCGCGGTCAGGCGCCGCGGAGATACCACGCTGGCGACGCTGTTCGTGCCGTCCGGATCGAAAGACAAGCTGGGGAAAGCCGTCGAAAGCTATCGCACGAAAATCGACAGCCGCTCAATGGCTGGCGACCCGATCTACCGGAAGCTGGTCGAGGGCATCGCCGAAATACGCCTCGCTTTTTTGCGCGAGCTGTGGGCCGACGATCCCGATGAATTTCCCTCCGCCGGTCTGGAAGCATTGTGGGAAACCTGGCTGCGGCCGAAAGCCGAAGCCCGCTTCCGTGCCTTCGCCGAGAGGCAGGGCATCGAGATCGGTGCCACCGGCTTGTCTTTCCCGGAAACTTCGGTGGTTCGCGTCAAGGCCACACCCGAAGCCATGGCCGTGTTGGTGGGAACCAGTCTGGCAGCGGCCGAACTGCGCAGGACATCGACGACAGCCGAGTTCTTTGACAGCCTCCCGCCTGGTGATCAGTTCGCGTTTTCCGACGAACTGGGCAAACGGCTGGCGTTCCGCTCACCGACCGAGGCGCCGGTTCGCGTCTGCCTTCTGGACACTGGCGTCAATCGCGGTCACCCGCTGATTGCCCCTGCCTGCGAGCCCGGTGATTGTTACTCGGTCGTCGATAGTTCCATTGGCGACGATCATCATGGACACGGCACGACGCTGGCCGGAATCGCCCTATTCGGGGATCTGGTCCCAGTGCTCGACAGCCGCGCCGCGATCGACATTCCGCATCGCCTGGAATCGGTGAAAATCATCCCACCGGCTGGCGCCAACCCTCATGATCTCCTCGGGGCGATCACCCGCGATGCGGTCGAGTTGATCGAGATGCTGGGTCTCGGGGAGCGACGGATCTTTTGTCTCGCCACCACAACCGAAGACGATACGCCCCATTACGGGCTCCCGACTTCGTGGTCGGCCGAAATCGACCAACTCGCCGCGGGCGTCGGCAAACGAATGGGCGAGCGCCGCCTGCTCTGTGTCTCTGCCGGCAATCTGCGGGACGGCGGGCCTTCCGTCGACGACTATCCCGAGCGTAACGATGCCGCCGAAATCGAAGCCCCGGCCCAGGCGTGGAACGCCCTCACGGTCGGTGCCTTCACCCGCAAGGTGGTGATGACCCGCCGCGATCTGGCCGGCCACACGCCATTTGCCGCCGCTGGCGATCTTTCGCCCAACAGCCGAACTGCATCATGGGACGACAGTTGGCCGGTAAAGCCCGACATTGTCCTGGAAGGCGGTAATCTGGCGGTCGATCCTGCGACCCGCCGCGGCTGGACCACGGCAGATCTGGGCATCCTGACGACATCCCGCGACTTTCCCAACCCGGTCTTCACGGTAAGCGGCGACACCAGTGCGGCGACCGCCGAAGCATCCCGCTTGGCGGCGCTGATCAGCGACGCCTATCCCGATCTTTGGCCGGAGACCGTTCGCGCGCTGCTCGCCGCCTCAGCCAATTGGACGGACGCGATGCGGGGCTATCTGCCAAGGACCCCCAAGAAGGGCGACTATGTCACCCTACTGAGGCGCTTTGGGCATGGCGTGCCTGACCTTGAACGCGCACGCCGCAGCGCCAGCAACCTCCTGACCTTGATCGCGCAGGATGAGCTTCAGCCGTATAAATGGTCGGAAAAAAGCAAGGGTCCCATCCTCAATGAAATGAAGTTGTTCAGCCTCCCATGGCCGCGCACGGCCCTGGAAGCGCTTCAGGCGGCCGAAGTGCGGATGCGCGTGGCGCTGAGCTATTTCGTCGAACCCAATCCCTCGGAAACTCAACGGAATCGGAAATTGCGCTATGCCTCACACGGCCTGCGTTTCCGGCTGAACCTGCCGGGTGAAGACGAATTGGCCTTTCGCAAGCGCATCAACAAAGCGGCGCTTGCCGACGGCGAGCGGGTCGGAGGTGTGTCGGACAGCGCCGGGTGGACGATCGGCTCCGATCATCGCGAGGTTGGATCGCTGCATTGCGACACCTGGACCGGGTTCGCCTCCGACCTGGCAAGGCGCAATCTGCTCGCCGTGTTTCCCGTCGGGGGATGGTGGAAGGAGAGACCGCACCTGGATCGCTGGGCCAGCCAGGCGCGGTTCTCGCTCGTCGTCACCATCGATGCAGGCCAGAACGACGTGGATATCTATACGCCGGTGGTGACGGCCATAGAAAATCTCGTCAAAGTTTGACGATAGGAGCCTCTTCCAATCGCACGCTCCCGGTCTGGGCTCTGTCCGGGGAAGGCACGAGTGCAACGGGGCGCCCGGCTTTCTCACCCGTTAATATGAGGCGGACCGTCGTGCTATGAAAAACTATCTGATGACGGTCGAACCCGGTCCGGGCGACCGATCGGGTCTGCAGGAAAGGACAATGTCCGTTGGGCAAGAAGGGCTTGGACCTTGAGGTCATGGCCAAGGCGCTCGAAGCCAGTGGCCGATACCGGGTCTTGCGACGCCTTGAACCTCGTCGGTTCATCGAACAGCCAGATGGGGTAGAGACACGTTTGGGTCTGTTCCTCGACGTTGAGACGACTGGCCTCGATCCGGCCAAAGATGAAATCATCGAACTCGCCATGGTGCCGTTTACGTATGGTGTAGATGGCCGGATATTCGAAATTCACGAAGCCTTTGAGCGACTCCGACAACCCAGAACTCGGATTCCGGCCGAGATCGCCTCGCTTACCGGGATTACCGACGAAATGGTGGCGGGGCAGACAATCGATCCGGCCGAAGTGACTGCTTGTGTCAACAGCGCCGCCCTGATCGTTGCCCATCATGCCGCATTCGATCGGCGCTTTGCTGAGCGCCTCAGCGACATTTTCAAGATAAAGCCTTGGGCGTGTTCCATGACTCAGATCGATTGGAGGGCCGAAGGGTACGAAGGTACGAAGCTGGCGTATTTGGCGATGGCGGCCGGCTTCTTTTACACTCGGCATCGAGCGGCACAGGATTGTCGAGCTGCAATTGAACTGCTTGCGACACGACTACCAAAGACAGGCGCCCGAGCCATGGCGCTTCTCTTGGACCAGGCAAGGCGCCCGAGCTGGCGCGTATTGGCAGAGAACTCGCCTTACGACCTCAAGGACGCACTTAAATCCCGCGGCTACCGCTGGAATGGTGCGGAAAACACGAATCCACGGGCGTGGTTTATCGAGGTCGATGACGAAGCGCTTGAACAAGAATTGGCCTATTTGCGAACCGAAATATATCGGCGCGACGTCGAGATCCCGGTGCAAAAGATCACAGCCTATGAAAGATTCTCGGATCGAGCGTAGGTCCAGCCTTGGAGTTTCAACGGTGCAGATCTGTATAGATCTACCAAGATTTTCAAGCAGCTGCGATACTGTCTAACGCGCTTAAATTGACGCGAGCACGGATCGGGAGGATACAACTGGGCAACTTCGACGACCTCTTCGCAAAAGCTGATATCGTCGATGTCGCCCGGCGCCTCGGACTGCAGATCGATCGGAAGCAGACGCGCCCGCGTCGCGCCCTTTGCCCTTTCCATAACGACACGACACCATCGCTCAACCTGTACCAGAGGGGCAACGGGGATAACCCTCATTATCATTGCTTCGCCTGTGGCGCACACGGCGACTTGGTCGGCCTAATTCGCGGAGTCAAAGGGCTTACGTTTACCGCTGCGGTGCAATGGCTCGCCGAAGAACTTGGCGTAACACTGCCCGCAGATCAAATCCCCCGTGTCGAAACACATTCGGCGATAACGGCCTTGACCAGCCTTGTTACTAAGGCCCGGTCGGCACGCTTCGCGCCGTTCTGCAAGACCCGCGGCTTTTCAGCAGAGTTCTTGAGGTCACGCGGCATAGGCGTGATCTCCCTCAACGGACTCGTTGAGCGTGCGCGCCACGACAAAATCCTCGCTGAATCTCTGATCGAGGCGGGCATTGCGCGCACCGACGAGGCAACCGGTCCACAGGACGAGTTGTGGCGCGGTGGAATTCGTGGATTTTTCGGTGGCGACCGCGTCGTATTTCAGATCGATGGCGCCGATGGCGCGGTCGCCGGTTTCGCCGCGCGTGCATTAGGCGAGGAGCACCCGAAGTATCTTTACACCAGCCGCTTCGCTCGTAAGCGGACGCTCTATGGCGCTAACGATGTCCTGCGCCGACTGTGGCAGGTGAAGGAAGACAGGGGAAACTTTAGCCTTACCATCGTCGAGGGAATATTCGACGCCCTGCGGCTCGCATCACTTGATCTTCCGGCGGTGGCCGTGCTCGGTTCGTCACTCACCGCCGATCAAGCCGATGTCCTCAAGCAAATTTTGGCGCGCGCACGGGAAGTCCACAGCGCGCTTCGAATTGACTTGTTTCTGGATCCGGACGAGGCGGGCCGCAAGGGCGCATTCACTTCGGCCGCGCATCTATTCAAGATTCAGGCGGAGTGCGGCCCGTTCGACCTACGAATGATCGTCCCGGCATCACAAGCTGGGGCAAAAGATGATCCCGATACTTACTTGCGCGACAAGACTCGGGATGCTGCGCTGGAGTCTATCGAGGCGGCGGCCGTCCCGGCACTCATATTCCTGGCAAACCATATGATGAGGCGCCCGGTGCGCACGCCATTCGGCGAAAGCAGCCCGGGTGAGCGGGCGATGGCAGCCCGGCGGATCGTGGAAAGCGTCGACCGCACTGGCATTGCTTATTTGCTCGAACAATTTGAACCGCCCGAAGAATGGATTCCTTTTGTCGACAGCCTGCGCGTGTTTATGCACGGTCGCCTCGCGACGCTGCCGGCTGCGGCGCCCAGAGCCGAGGTACGACCGGGAATTCCCCCGGAGAGTCGGTCGGCGCTCCTCAGGGCGCTGGAACTTGGTCGCTCGACGACGCTGCGACGGGAATATCCCTTCGACGACGCTGCATGGGACCGCCTCTCCGTGGCGGCTTCGGGCCTATACCATGTCCATGCGGCGCGCCTGGCGTCCGATTACCTGCCAAGCAGAGCCTATCTCGCACGGGAGGTTCCAAAGGGCGGCGGTCGAATGCGACTGAAGTGCGGCCCGGTTGCCGAGGACTTGCTTCTCCAGCTTTACGTTCTCCAGGAACTATTACGTAGTCATGCCGCCTCCGACCTCATACCAGCCATCCGTTCCGACGCGGACGGTAATCGCCTCCTCACTGGCCCCCAGGCCCTTCGCGAAGGCAAGGCGCGGGAAGCTGTCAGCTTTGCTTATCAGGTTGACATGGCGATCACCGACCGACTCACCCCCCCGGACCGCGCCGGTTTGTTTCGCTCGTACTATCACTGCTGGCGCGACTTCATTGAACATATCGACCGGCGACTTGCGCGCATGCCCTACGAGATCGTGCATGTGGTGCGGCTGGACATCTCCGGCTTCTACGACAATGTGCGACGGGTGGACGTGCGTGACGCGCTCCAAGGCCCTCTAAGGCACGCCTGCGAAAAACTGGATGCTCTCGGCGAGCCCTTGGTTCCGCTTCTCTCCCCGGGAAGGACACCGACCGAGCGCGCGGATGAAATCCTTAATTTCCTACTGCAGCACAGCTTCGGCTATCTATACACAAATCCGCTGAGCGCGACCGAAGAGCGTTTTGCCACCGACCGCGGTTTGCCGCAAGGGCCGGATCTCTCAGCCTATCTCGCCAATGTTGTCCTCTTTGACCTCGATGCAATGATGGTGGACGAGGTTGAAGTGCTCGACTCCCGCGCTAGGGTAGTGTTCGAGCGAACGGACGCGTGCGGCGGTGCCTACGCGCGCTATGTTGACGACATCGTGCTCGTATGTCCCGACGGCGCAACCGCACGACGGCTGCAGCGGCAAATTGAGGCATATCTTGCCCGCAAAGGCTTACGCCTCAACCACAAGAATGCCACCCCGCCTCCTATGACCCGGCGCGAGTCCCGGCTGTGGTTGACCGCCAATCGAACCGGCTTTGGTTTTTCCGGCCCGATCTCTGAAACTCTTCCTCTTGCCTTCTTCGATCCCCTCGCTGACGCCGGTGACGTCCCTGTTGATCGCAAACTCGCTCTCAGTCTGCTCCATGATCCCGGTCTCGACGACGCTGCAGTTTATTTGGGGGAGAACGGCGAAAGTGCCGCTGCGGGAGAGAAGCGCAGTGGCGCCCTCGGACGCATCAGGTCCGCGCTTTCCGCTGCGGAACTCCGCCACAACGATCGGATTAGCGCATACCGCCGCCTGTGGCTGATGGCTGCGGCAGATAAATGCGAAGGCGAAATTGCGAGCCAATTCGCCGCCGTCCTTTTTGATGTCGAGGGGTGTCCAGATACGGGCTTGAAGATCGAGGAGGCACATGACCGCGCCGTTGCAATCTACGACGCGATGGAACGTGTGATGCGTATCGACCTGAGTCTCGCCGAGGCAGAGAATCGGGATCGCCAAACGCTCATCACATTGCGCGACAAGCTCGCCCGATCGCAGCCGCATCGGCTCGCGGATCTGGCAGCCGAGGCGGTCTTCGCGAGGGCCGGCGAAGACGGAAAGAGTGCCTGTGTAAAGTTTCTTCAGCGCTTCGACATTGCCGGACAGCGCCTCGTCATCGTCAACGCTTCCTTCGCACAGGTACAGGATCTCGATGGGACCACTATGAGGTCCGAGACGATCCGACGCGGGATCGCACCAACGCATTTTGGCTCGCTTTGGACGACGCTGGGCAGATACGTCAGAGATGCAATGCCGATGAAAGAGGAAGCCCCAGTTGAACGCGACAGTCCGGCGCGAGCAGTGTTTGGCGCATTGCATCAGGACATTTCGGGCATCGAACGTTGGGCATCTCTTGCGGGCGAAACAACCGAAGAAGTGACGCCGCCGAATCCGGACTTCGGATCCGTGATCGGCGAGGCAACTTCGCCACTGCTGGTCAGCGCAAATTCGATTCGCTCCGTTTGGCTCAGGAACGAGATCGGGGTTCCCGATGAACAGCATCGCGATGCGGCGGCGGCTCTCATCAACATGGCTTCTCGATCTCTTGGCAGACTGTTTGAGGGGTGGCCGCAGCTCCTGCCGATCTTGCTCGGAGAACAAAATCATAACAGGCTGAGGGCAATCCCTCAGCCTCCTGGCCTTCGCGTCAACATCGCATTGCTCATCGACGACGTGATGTCAGACAATCGTAAGATCACCCTCGTCGAATTCAGCGAAGAGAATGGAGACCTTCCGGAGCAATTGTCTGATCGCCCCCCACTTTCGGCTGTTGGAATTGACTGGGGCGAACCAAAATCTCCGGTGAAGAACTTGCGTATCTTTGAAGCCGCGCTTGGCGATTTTGAGCCTATGGTTGAAAAGGACCACCATTATTTTTCACCGGCTGCAATTTCCGATACTTATCGGGGCCTTTTCCGAAGTTTGCCGCCGGTCGAGTACGACCGACAAATCATTCCGACGGCCTATTCATTCTTCGTTCGAGAAGACGGTACCAAACCCCAGTACCGCATAATTTGCTGGACGGCACCGGACATTGCGGCAAACTCTCATGCATTCGTGCGGCACGGCGACGGCCTCCAGGTCGTTGAGGTTCCTGAGCGGGATGCTCAATTTTGGCGCTTTGGTTGGGCTGTCTGCGACCTTTTCGATCATGTGGAAGCGGTTCGCGGCGACCTAGATGCTGATGGCGAGACGGGCGCAACGCATGCCGCGCTGATTGCGCATGCTATCATCCGCCGCACAATGCGACGTCTCGTGGGGCCGGACCGGTTCGGTGCCGGCGTTTCGCACAAACCGGGTGAGCCACCGTCTCGCATTGCGCGCGCCCTAAACCTTCTTGATGCACACAGTGCCGTAGCGGACGACGCGGCAGGGGCAGCGACCATCGCAGCCGCGGCTTTCGCCCACGGCGTGATGACGCATGAGCGTATTGAGCGTCCTGGCTATCATTGGCGCCAAGGCGGTCTCGCCGCCCTTCTCCGGCGCGCGGCGTTGCGCGGCGCGCGCGTACTCCGACGGACCGCTGAAAACTGGGTCGGCGAACTGATCTTCGATTCCGCGGGTCTCCGTCGCGGCGTTGCGACTTGGCTTGCTCTAGCAGAGCGGCTCGGGGCGCAGGCAGCGAAGTTATCAGATGCTCCGCGGATCGACCTTGGTCCTCTGATTGCCGGCTGCCGGCTCGAAGCAATCACATTGGGCGTAAGGAGGCTTGCCCTCGATCTTGTCGCGCTTGGTGGCGCCGAGACGCTCGCGGGCCTCGCCGCACTAAAACCAGATGTCAGCGCCCTTCAGGATCTGATCGGTCCCGATTTGGTGCTCGTCGAAACCGACGAGGAGGCGCTCGACCTGCAGGTGGAGGCCTTATACGAAAGTCTTGCGACCATCGTGATTCATGGCAAGGAACCAACGGGGATCATCACCGCTCTCGGCTGGGCAGTGCTTGTGGGTACGCTCCTCGACCTCATACCCCGCGTCCAAACCGGGCCTGACCTGCTGCGACCTAGGGTTCCCGTGGGTGTACATGGCGATGAAGCGTCCGCGCAGGCGCTTAAGTTCTTGATCGCGGTCGTTGCCACTCGAAACGACCGCGCAGCCCAGAACGAGAACGAGCCGCAGGACATTTTTCTGCCATTCGTCGCCATGCAAACGGAGCAATGGCTGCGCGCCCGTGACGCCCTTCAGACACTGGATGCGGCAGCCGGACTGCGGGTCGAGACCATGGAAAATGAGCAGGCTCCGCTCGATCGTCGAACTACTGACACAGGGCGGCCAGTGCTGATCTTGCCTGACCGCAGGGAATTCGTCCTGGCGCCTTGGTGCGTAAACCGAGCGAACCTGCAAGGCGACTCCTTTGCGCCTGAGGCCAGACGGCGCGACAACCAGCGAATCTTCCGATTCACGACTGTGTTTTCTGCTGGTTCACCTATAAGTGTCGATGTTGTCTCCATCCAATTCGCCAAGGCCGCCTTCGGAGATGCCATGGAGTTGGTGTCCGCGGCGGCAAAACACGAACAATCGCCGGTTAAATCGTCGCTGCCACGGGAACCGCAATTGGCAGTCGCCGGCGATGACCTGAGCTCACCGTCGAATAGCACAGCGCAGAGCGGGGAGAATCCTGCGTCGTCGGATGGAACCGAGCAGTCGCCGCAGGCTTCGTCCGAGACACCTGAAATCGTAACAGCGCCGCCTCCAGGCGCGACATCTTCATCTGACAGCGTCAATATCCGGATGATTTCGAAGGAAAGGGAAGCTGCTTGGAAGTTGCGCGCACGGGTTCCGGGCATGCATCGTGTTGCCCTCCTGCAGTGGGACGTCTGTGACACCTACCGTTTTCCTGAGGAAAACGATGGGCTTGTGACAGTAGTGTGGGACGCCGTCAACGAGCGCTTTACCGCAAATGCGGTCGCGCGCCCGCCGGTGCAAAGGGCCACGCTGTCGGGGCACAAAAAGATTTCGGTTCAGGAGTTTCGGCGGCGGAGGATTCTCGAAGCCGCGATCGAGGCTTGCAACGCCTTCCGCGTCGAGGGGCTCGTGCTCCCTGAATACAGTACGCGGCCAGAAACCGTGAACTGGCTTGTACGTCAACTTGAACGGCAGGAGCACCCGATGGCCATTTGGGCCGGTACGTTCCGCGTACCAAGCGGGCAAACCCTGGCTTTTGAACCGACTTTCTCAAGGTATCGGCATGGCAGCATGTCGAATAAAATCAGTGGCGCAAATCCAGATTACTCCGCTGTGATTCCGTGTGTCTATCGCGTCCCCATGGACCGTCGCGGCTTTGAGGCTCCCTCGGGAACAACCCGCAATATCCTCATACAGGATCGCCTAAAGCGGCACCCTTCGGTCGCCGTCGACGAGTTGATTCGGCCATTAGACAAGGATTGGGTGCCCCTATTCGCCGATATGTTTTGGGGGCATATGCATCTGCAGAGTTTCACGGCGGAACTCGTCTGCTCGGAAATTTTCTTGCACGCAAGCAGTGGGAACATCCCCGGTGCTGTCGCTGCCGCGCAGCGTTTACAAGAAAGGTTGGGCATTTCCGGTAATCGAAGCCCCGACATCATTCGCAAAGAAATCGAGGATTTCTCCCGCTACACGAGCTTTCAAGAGTCGTCTGAATCCGGCAAAGACCGGGATGGTCAGCTCCAGCGAACTGTAATGATCGTTCCAGCGATGACCAGCCGATCGGCTGACTATCATATCTTTGGACAGAATCATCACCTCGCCGCTGGGCTCATCACGGTTTTTGTCAACGCAACATCCGGTAGCGAGGCCAACGGCGAATCCTGTTTCATTGGGCACAACGCATGGAACGATATTGAGGTCAAGGACTGCCCATACGGTGACGTCGGACCTGGCGTCTTTCATTTCCAGCGCGACAAATTCGGCCCGCTCGGCACGAACGAGGCGGCCATGGTCATCGCCGATATCGACCCAATCCATTCAACTGATCATAAACCGCGTCCACATTTCCAGCCTCGCCCGCTTCGCCTGGTGGCACATCTGCCGCTCATCTTCGCGACAAGACTCCGCAAGGGAGCGACGTCGACTGAGCCAGGGGACTACCCGGTCGGCCACCGCGTCATACGCCGGGAGGCCATTCCTTCGGATGGGCATGCTACCGACTTTGTGACCGCAATGCTCAAAGCTTGGCGTCCCGCCGCCGACAAGTGCCGCGACGGTTTGTTCGAGCATTCAGATGTCACGCGCGCCCTTGAGATTCTGGAACGATTTGCCGACGATCCACGCTGGCTGATCAAGCGCCGCGAGTCGTTGCAGAAGAGAAGCCACCTTTATCCCTATCGATCTGTGCCACCTCCTGCGCTCGCGGATTGGATCTTTGTTGACGATTCCTGGCCGACCGACGAGGAGATCCTGAGGCGTTTTGCCGATGCCGGACAGTGGACAGAGGATGATCCTTGGCTGGCGTTCCCTGAGCTTGGTGATGATGGAACCGACAAGACCTGAGAAGCTGCAACCCCCTGGGCGACAGACCATTGTCGCCCACGGCCGCTTGGCGATGCGCGAACTCCGCCTGAAAGCGGCGCGCACGCGGCAGCACGGCTTGCAGGTCATGACCTTCGAGCAACTCGTGGCCCGGCTGGCCGGTGGCCTGCTTCGTCCCGTCGATGACGAAACCCTGCGGGCCGTGATCCAAGCGGTATTGCCGGAGACAGCGCTCGGCGAACTCGACGCCATCAAGACCCTCCCAGGCATGGTGGGCGCTGCCGTCGACACCTTGCGCAAGGCGTGGCGCGCTGGCCTCGACCTCCAGGCACGCGCCGCCGAGCATCGCCGGCTGGCATCGATCGCCAAACTCGAAGAAGCTGTCGTGGCCGCCTTGCCACCGGCCATGATGCGTCCGACCGAACTCGTGACGACGGCGCTGCGGCGCCTTGATCATGCCACCGCGCTGTTCGGGCCGATCGAGATCGTCGGCATTACCGAGCTGTCGCCCTGCTGGCGGCCGCTGCTGAGCGCCATCGCCGCGCGCGTGCCCGTTCGGTGGGTCGCCGGCCCAAGATCAATCCCGCCTTGGCTCGACGGCGACGCCGTCGACATCGTTCGGGCGCCGCCGCAGGCGCCGGAAGTCTTTCCCGTGAGTGCATCGACCGCCTACCACGAAGCGATCGAGGCTGTTCGCTGGGCACGACAGCTCATTGCGCGCGGCGAGGCCGCACCAGCGGACATCGCTATCGCCTCGGTCATGCCGGCCGATTATGACGACCATTTCCTGGCGTTGCGCGCCGACGCCAATCTCGACATCCATTTCGTGCATGGCGTAAAGATTACAGCCTGCCGGGAAGGCCAAGCGGCGGCGGCGCTGGCGGATATCCTGGCGCGAGGCCTGTCCCAGACGCGGATGCGGCGGCTGTCGTCTCTGCTCGGGACCTACCCCGGTCCGTTCCAGTCGTTGCCGGTAGGCTGGACTCGCATCCTGCCGGCCGATGGGCCACTGGCTTCTTGCCAGGCTTGGATGCGCCTGATCGACCGCCTCGCAGCCAAAGACTGGCCGGACGAGACCGATCACAGTCCCGCGTTACGCGACATCATCACCCTGCTGGCCCAGGGCGTTGCATCCGCCGAAGCGGTCGGCGAGACCCTCCTGCACGGCCGAGCTTTAGCGATTTGGCGCAAGGCCCTCCTCGCCGGGCCAGCCGCGTCGCTCGACCTCACATTGGAAGGCCTAAGGCAGGACGACGGCCTCGAAGCCTGCGTCTCGATCACCTGGATGCCGGCCAGCGCGCTGGCGGCTTCGCCGCGGCGCTTCGTGCGCCTCCTCGGCCTCAACTCGTCGCACTGGCCACGCGGTCTCTCGGAGGACCGCCTTCTTTCCGACCACATCGTGCCCACCGCCGTGCTCGATCCCCTTCCGGTCGGAACCGCCGACCGGCGGGACTTCGAGACCATTCTTGCCACTACCGAACGTCAGGTTGTCCTGTCGCGAGCGCGGCGGGACAGCGATGGCCGGCTCCTTGGCCGCAGCACGCTGCTACAAGGTCTGCCCGATGAAACTTATCTGCGGCGCAATCGCGTTCCGGACCACACCCTCAGCGAAACCGACCGACTGACGGCTCGGCCACAGGAGTTCGGCGCCTCGGTCCAGGCGATCTCCGCAATCGCCTGCTGGCACGACTGGTTGCGCGACGAGATCACCCCTCATGATGGTCTGGTTCGCCGTGACCACCCGGTGCTGCGCGCCATTCTCGATCGCACCCAGTCGGCGAGCTCGTTGCGCCAGCTCTTGCGCAATCCGCTTGGTTTCGTCTGGCATTATGGTCTGCGCTGGCAGGCACCCGAGAGCGGCGCCGATCCCCTTGTACTCGAAGCGCTGGCGATGGGCGACCTCGTCCATATGACTTTGGACCGAGCGCTACAGACCCTCGAGGCCGATGGTCGGCTCTCGACCGCCACCTCCGAGCGCGTCGCCGCTGCCGTGGATGGCGCCACCATCGACGTGGCGCGTCTCTGGGAAATCGAGCGGGCCGTGCCGCCGCGCGTCATTTGGCGACGCACGCTCGACGAGGCGCGCGCCTTGAGTGGCCAGGCGCTCGCCTTCGGCGATGAGCGGCTCCCGGACGCCCGCGCCTACGGTGAAGTGCCGTTCGGCGGGGCCGAGCCCAAATCCGACGTTGCTCGGCCCTGGGACGCGGCGGCGAGCGTCGAGATACCCGGTGCTGGGTTTCGCATCGCCGGCTACATTGATCGGCTTGACATCTCTGGCGACGGTCGTCGCGCCCTGGTCCGCGACTACAAGACCGGGCGACCGCCAAAAGGCAACATCACGCTGGACGGTGGCAAGGAACTGCAGCGATGCCTCTATGCCTTTGCCGTCAAAGCGTTGCTAGGCGATGACGTCGCGATCAGCGCTTCGCTCCTCTATCCACGCGACGGGATCGACCTGAGGCTCGAAGATCCAGAGGCCACCCTCGTCGAGATCGCCGGTCACCTGCAAGCGGCGCGCACCAATCTCCTTTCTGGCGGCGGCGTGATCGGCGCTGACACCGGCGGGATCTTTGATGACCTCGCTTTCGCGCTGCCGGCAAATGCCGGCGCCGCTTACTGCAAGCGGAAGATCGCCGCCGCCGTCGAACGCCTTGGGGCCGCCGCACAAGTCTGGGAGGCTCCGTAATGATCGCGCCACTGAAGCCACTCGCTGACGACGCGGCCCGCCGTTCTGCCATCGCCGTCCATGATCGCGCCTTTCTGGTCGAGGCTGGCGCCGGCTCGGGCAAAACTGCCGTCCTGGCTGGCCGGATCGCCACGATGCTGGCTGAAGGCATCGCGCCGAAAACCATTGCCGCGGTGACCTTCACCGAACTCGCAGCCAGCGAACTTCTCATCCGCGTGCGCGAGTTTGTCGCCGAACTCGCCGCTGGCTGCATCCCGGCCGAGTTGCGCGTCGCTTGGCCGAACGGCATATCAGAGGATCGTCGACGCCATCTTGCGACCGCCAACGCAACCATCGACGAAATCACCTGCTCGACCATCCACGGCTTCTGCCAACGTCTGATCAAGCCCTATCCGGTCGAGGCCGACATCGATCCGGGTGCGGCCGTGATGGACCGCAATCAGGCAAATCTCGCCTTCGTCGAGATCATCGAATCTTGGCTCCGCGAGGAACTATCTGGCGAAGCCGGCGGCCTCCTCGCTGAGATGGTGCTGCAAGACCCCGGCGAGACTGTCGGCCTTGTCCATAAGATTCTCGGTCATCTGCGCAGCCGACGCGTCATGACCGTCGATGCGCCTTTGGAATTGGCACCGCTTGTGGCCACTTTCCGGCAAGCTGCCGACGAATTCGGCGTCTTTGTGCAGGGTGCGGGTGCCGGCGAGGCCGAGACCGCCGGCATCGCGGCGCGGTTCCTTGAGATGGCTGAGGAAATCGCTTTCGCATTAACGGCCGAAGGTGCTGCCGACCTTGTCCGACTGCTGCTCACGCGCCCTCATCCCGACCTTTGCACCGCCTCGGGGAGTTTCCGGGTCTACAAGAAGAAGGGCAAGTGGGCCGACGCGGCAAAGCGCGCGGGCCTCGCCAAGGCGGATGGCGATCGGATGAACGCGGCAGCCGAAGCCGACTACGCCGCCTGCTGTGAGGCGTGGACTGCGCTTCTTCAGGCCGCCGCGGCCCGCGTGCTCGCCGATCTCGTCCGTCTGGTTCAGCCGGTGGTGGACCGCTTCCGCGATTATAAGCGGTCGGCGGCGCTCCTGGACTTTGACGACCTAATATTCGCTGCGCGCGATCTGCTACGCGATCACGAGGCTGTGCGCCGCGCGCTCGCCGCGCGCTTTGCTCATGTCCTCGTCGACGAATTTCAGGATACCGACCCCCTCCAGACCGAGATCTTCTGGCGTCTCTGTGGCGAACCTCCGACCGGCGCGGATGGGACTGACTGGATATCGTTCAAAGTCCGCCCCGGCGCGCTGTTCCTGGTGGGCGATCCCAAACAGGCGATCTATCGCTTCCGCGGCGCCGACGTCGCCGCCTATATCCGAGCGCGCCAAGCGTTTCTCGCCCAGACGCCCGACAGCGTCCTGCCGATATCGACCAATTTCCGTTCCTGCGCGCCGATCCTGCGCTACGTGAATGCACGTTTCGAGACCCTGCTTTCGATAGAGAACGGGCAGCCAGGATTCACCGCGCTCGATCCATTCCACCCCGAACGGGACGAGGGGCTATGCGTCGCGGCCCTGGACATCGCAGTGGGCGACGAAGAAGGCAAAGCGTCAGCCGAACAGCAGCGCGACGGCGAAGCGGAGGCCGTCGCCGAGATGTGCGCCCGCCTGATCGGCAGCGAGATGATTCTCGACCGCAAGACTGGCCAGCACCGCGTTTGCAGGCCGGGCGACATCGCTTTGCTGGCGCCCACCGGAAGCGATCTATGGCGTTACGAAGAGGCTCTCGAACGGCGCGGGATCCCCGTGGCGACCCAGGCAGGCAAGGGACTGTTTCGGCGCCAGGAGATTCAGGATCTGATCGCCCTGACCCGCGTCCTCGCCGACGGGCGCGACACCCTGGCGCTAGGCGCGTTGCTGCGCGGGCCGCTGGTGGGGCTGACCGAGGAAGAATTGCTCGACATCGTCTGGGCTCTGCCCCGGCCCGGCTCCGCGCCGGACGCGCTGCCGCGGCTCGCCCTCGACGTCGATGCCGCAGCAATCGCTCACCCCCTTGGCCGTGACATCGTCGAAAAGCTGCAGACGCTGCGCCGTAAGGTCAATGCCACAACGCCGCATGACCTGCTATCGCAAGCGGTCGACATGCTGCGCTTACGGCCCATCCTCGTTCAGCGCCATCGCGGCCAGGCCGAGCGGGCGCTCGCCAATGTCGATCTCTATCTCAGCCTCAGCCGCACTTATGCTGTGCGGGGTCTGCGCGCTTTCGCCGAGGCGATGACAGTCGCCTGGACCGACGAATCCCGCGCCGTCGAGGGCCGTCCCGACGCCCAGGAAGAGGCGGTGGCGCTCTACACCATGCACGCCGCCAAGGGACTGGAATGGCCGATCGTCGTGCCGGTCAATACGATGACCCAGATCATGGCGCCGGAGAGTGCCGTTACCGATCGCGCCAGCGGCCGCTTCTACTGTCCGGTCTTCGGGGTGAAACCAGCCGGCTATGAGGCGGCGCGCGACGCGGAAAAAGCCGAACTCGACCGCGAGCGCATCCGGCTCTGGTACGTTGCCGCCACGCGAGCGCGCGAACTACTGGTCCTGCCGCGGCTCGACGTCACAGCCAAAGCATCGGCGTGGATCGCCCTTCTCGACCTCGCGCTGGCCGGCCTGCCGGCGCTCGACCTTGGCCATCTCCCGCCTGAAGTCGGCGCCGGCGCGGCCGACGCGGAAAATGGTCAGACCCGGGAAATCTTTGCCGCGGAAGCCGCGGCGATCGCCGCGCGTCACCGGCAAATCGCCTGGCTGGCGCCGAGCCGCGACGAAAGTGCGGCCGGACCGGTGCTGCAAACGGAGACTCCGGAGATTCTGGCGTCCGACGCCGACGGCGCGCTCGTGGAGGGCCGCGTTGCAACCACCGTCCAGGGCGGTCGCGAACGCGGTCTGATCCTGCACAAGCTCATCGAGGAAGTTCTCACCGGCGAGACGGAGGAGGCACCGACCGCCCTAATCGCCCGTGCCGAAACCTTGATCCGTGCACTGGGGCGCCCGATTGCTACGGCTCCCGTGTTGGGGCTCGACCCGGCCGAACTCGCCGGCTGCGTCACCCGCACCCTGGCGCTTCCAGAAGTCTCCGCCCTCCGGCCAGACTTGATGCCGGAGTTTCCGGTCTATCGCGCGACCCTAACCGAGGCGCAGGAGGAAGCCGTGGTGGGCATCGCCGATGCGATCGCCTTTGGTGCGGGCGGCCTACCCAAGGTAATCATCGACTGGAAGAGCGACGTCGATCCCTCGCCCGAGACCCTCAACCATTATCGCGCCCAAGTCCGCGCCTATCTGGACATGACCGAGGCTGAGCGCGGTCTGATCGTGATGATGACGTCCGGCGTGGTCATCCCGGTCACCCGGTCAGCGCCATGAAACATTTTCTCGTTGGTGTCGGGGTCGTAATACTTACAGCTATGATCTTGTATGCTGAAATAACAGATCATCAATACGTCAAATATATTGAGTCAATACTGCCGTACTTCAGCGTCAAATACATTAATTTCGTGCATTATGTAATATGGACGGTAGCCCTTCTATTGACATGGCGAATGTTTTTGCGGGTCTTCACAAGCGGCGGATTCATTGCGTTTTTGGTTGCTATCATAATCTTTTATTTTGTTGCCCAACCCCTTGCTTCCGCGATGAGTGACTCCTTCCTCCTGGAGATTCCCGCAAGCTTTGCGCGCTACAGAAACGAGCCGCCAATTCGTGAACTCGTTGTGGCGTGGCCCATCGTCATGGTGATTTTCATTCACACCTTGCCGGCGTCGCTGGTGGTTCAGTTCTTTAGCAGGGTCAATTTCCAGCGAAAATCAATTCCCTGAACGCAATCCTTTGCACCAAACCGCACGGTTGAATTCAAGGGGGGAAAGCCTTCCCCCTGGCCGGCGCCGAGGTCGCCGGCGCACCCCCTTCAGCGGGGGATGCCCCCGCAACGCCCCCGTCGCGATGAAGGCAGAGCCACGATCCGCGATTGGCTGGCTCGCACCGAACGCATGGCCGGTAAGGTGGCCGGCGGTTCAGAGTGAGAGTCGGGCCGGGTTGGCCGTGACGGGTTAGTGGTCGCGAGAGAGGCTCGCGGCGCCCGTCGCGGAGACCCGCGATGTCACGTTCAGCCGCTCGCGCTCGTGCCGGTCAGGACCGGTCGAGCCTCTATTCCGAAATCACCGATAGGATCGTCGCCGAGTTGGAAGCCGGCCGCC
>CAIOJO010000365.1 GCA_903858635.1 uncultured Telmatospirillum sp.
CGACAATTATTATAGTTGTCGCTACGGGAAGCCTGTTGCCTTGCTCATGGACCCGTGCTAACAACAAGTCACCACTCGGCAGCGTCTCTCACAGGCAACCATAATCGACGCTAGGCGGCAATCATAATTGTCGCTCTACAAATAACTATGCGCACGACCGCACTAATATGTTTTAATATTACTGGATTGGCTGACGCGGGGAGTTTTTCAACATAATCGACCAAAACCGGTCACAACCCGATCAAACAGGTCTTCGCCAAGCTCAAACATCTCCTACGCAAGACGCCAGCGCGGACCGTCGATGCCGTCTGTAAGCTATCCGGCCAGTCCGGTAATCGCGCTCTTGATCTTGCTCCAGACCTTCTTTTCGTCGCAGGGAGCCTTGCGGCCGGTACCTCGGGCGACACGGGCGGCAATCTTGGTCCAGTCGTTGTCAACCACGGATAGCTGCTCATGTTGGTCGTGGGGCGTCAACGGCGGAGCCAAACCAAGGAATTCGGCAACGATGGCGCCATAGTGCTCCCCGAGCACACGGTTGTCGGGGTCGAGTCGGCAAATCACTCCCAGTCCAGACGGCGGCGTCGCCACCGATTGTATGTCGAGATCTGGGCGCCACTTACCCAAGGCCGCAATCAGCTTCCATGCGTCGCCGGTCCAGAACTTTGAGCGGCGTTCGGGGGAAGCGGTCAACGCATCGAGCGGAATGCAATCGTGGACGAGTACGACAGTGTGCTTGGCAGCGAAGTGTTCAACATTGATGAAATCGCGGAGTACCTGCCGAAACTCGTGCAGCCCGTCGATGAAGGCGAGATCGACGCAGTCCGTCTCAAGGTCGGTTCTAAGGTCGCGCTTGGCAAAATAAACGTCGCTTTCCAGCGAAACGATCTTGGTGGTCGTGTCGAGGGGACTATGGAGGTTCGGCCTTGGGTCGATGCCGACGGCGACGCAGGGCGGTTGCGCCAGGGCTAGGGTCTTTCCTTGGGCGACCCCGATCTCGACATAACTTCGGGGTGCCAGCCATGCGTGAAAGCGCCGGATAATGTCGCGGTACGACTCCCCAGGCATCTTGGCGTGAGACAGCAGAAAATAGCCGCGCGGCACCTCGGGATCGATGTCCACGGCCTGTCGCGCAGCGGCTGCGGCTTTGGCGTACTGTTCCAAGGCAAAAAGGGCGGCGGCCTTCTCGACATAGAACAAGGCGACCCCATCTGCCGCGCCAATCGCTTGCTCGGCGAGGTAGAGCGCTCGAGGGAAATCTTGGTGAACATTGGCAATGGCAGCCAACAGTCCGAAACCCATAGGGTGGCCGGGCTGGACCTCGAGGCCTTCGCGGCAAAGGCGTTCTGCCTCGTCCAATTGACCGGCCGCAAAAGAGGCGGCGGCGCTGATCCATTGGGCGGATTTCGTCATCGCTTCTCCCGTCGCTGAAATGCTCTATTTCTCCCTGAAATGCTCAATTTCATCACTGCTGTCCGGTTAACTGAAGGAACAAAGCTCTGAAAGCCACGGATTGCGCGGGTTTCCGGCCGAAAATGGTCGGTGTCGACTTGAACTGGTTGTGGGCGCAGTCTCGCAGATTTTCCTGCGGAGACGGCCATGTA
>CAIOJO010000366.1 GCA_903858635.1 uncultured Telmatospirillum sp.
CCGGTGCCCTTGATCACCGGAATGTCACCCTCCGGCAGGCGGACGGAGCGCCCGAACTTGCGCGTCGAAATGTTGATCAACATCTGGGACAGCGCCCATTTGCTCAGCAGGTCTTCGGACTGGGCGGCATTGGCTGCATTGTTGGTGGAAATAACCGGCATGCCACTTCCTAAATTGGCCGTAACCAGCCCTTCAAAGAACAGTTGGAGTTGGCCGCGCCGACCCAATCTTGGGGCGAACTATCTTAACTTATCGTTAGCGGCCGGTCTGGCGGCCATTTGGCTTGCGAAGGATCCAGGTTGATTGGCCGGCATGGAACTCGGCGCCGTCACAGTCGATCTCGCGGTAGGCGACATCGTGGCGGCCGCGAAACCGGCAGCGCCGCCCATCAGATCAGCACCGCCTCGACCGAGCTGTCGGGGCAGGCCGAGGCCCTGAAGGGGGAGGTTGCCGCCTTCCTCGACCAGGTGCGGGAGCACCGCCACACCTGATAGCGCGGGGAAGGGCTTTTTGCCTGGGCCTGATTAACTGCTCTTGCCAATCCCCGGATGGATGGCGAGTGACTGCCCGGCCGACTGCCCGGCCTCGAATGCCCCGGCAGCCAGCTTCTTGCCCGAAGCTCTGCCCTGGCGAAGGGTGAGGTTCAATTTCTCGAATTCTGATTCCACGATGGCATGGCGCAGCACGACGAGGTCGCGCCCGCTGCTGGCTCGGTTGGCGGCGTCACGCTCCGCCTTCATGGTGGTCAGCTTGTCGGCAATGGAAACCGCCATGCCGAACAGAAACGAACCCTTCTCGTCGTTGGCGTAGCGGATGACCCGTTGATCGCGGGCATAGCGAAGCCATGCCGTCTGCATCGCCGTGGCGATCACGTCATAGACGTAATGGGCCATCTCGATACTGGGGCGAAGGCCGAAAAAGACGTAACGAACCTTGTCGTTGTGATCCTTCTCGCGCCAAACCTTGCAATCACAAAAGTCGGCGATGGCCGGGATGCAGGCCGATATCGGCTGCCGCTGCTTTCTGTTCGTCGCAATGGCAATTTGTTCGCATTGTTCCTCACGGATTTCCAAATCGCTGATCGAAAGGTCATGCCGATCCAGCAGCTCGGCCACCTTTGCCGCCGCCGTCAGGGCTTCTTCCTCGGTGCAGCCATTGGCGATGGTTTTCGCCCGGAGCGCCTGGAGACGGACCTTAAGTTTGTCGAGATCGGTTGCCATCGAATTGACCTGTCCATATCAAGCTTGGCACGATCTTTACCATATCGTGGCTGATCTCTCTGGATCGGTCTTGAAAGGGGTCGTGATCCTTAGCGGTGCCGGAGGCGGCCCTCACACCGACGGCGCAATCAGGGGCCAGGGCCGGATTCACCATCCCATCGGACTCACGATGCCGGGGACGCCTTATCGGCCCCGCCATCTTTGACAGCGACGGATTTGTCAGCCGCCAGCCGTTGGCTCTGTTCATATTCCAGGGCGGCCCGGGACGGCGTTTGCGACACTTCTTCGCCGGACGTCGCGCTCCGATATTCGATGATCAGCGTCCCGGTCATCCCATCGAGTGCCATGGTCGGGCTGGAATAGCCAGCCGGGGGTGAGCCCGGCGCCGAGTCGCCCTGGGGCGTGTTGGTCGAAGCCACCGGAGTTGCCTTCGGAGGCACGGCAGCAATCGGCTCGGTGGTGACACCGCTGATATTGAGCTCGGTCATAGCATTCTCCGGCCTCGTATTGTTGCGACCGGCTCCAACCGGAACCGGTTAACACAATCTGCGAAAGGCACTCCGACATGATACGCGCCGACCGGCAAAATCAGGCGACAACCCGACAAGGTAGTGGCCATGCGCCGACAATCGCCGGCGTCTGGCTGCTGCGGACCGGGGAGGGGGCTCCCGCCTCGCAATACAATTGCTGCGGCGCAGCAATCCGTGCAAGAATCGCGGCCCTATCGTGGGTGCTCCTGGCCACCCTTGCTGAGCGAGGACAAGAATTTGAGATTTTTTCAGCGACGACCGGCTCCCCAGATCGAGCGCGGGGACCGTTTCGTGAAGACAGGCAGTCCCGGAAAAGTCTGGGAAGTGGTCGATGCCTGGATCGCCGTCGACGGAATTCCGCATTGCCGATTGCGGGGCAATGACCGGTCGGGGGGCTTGATCACCATTGCCGCCGAGGTGCTTGCCGATCCGGAGTTCTGGGAGCCGGTTCGACCGGGGCCAGTTGGGTAATCGACGATCACGGAATGCGACTCTCCCCTGAGGGAATCTCCGGTGAGCCGCCCTTTGCCATAACCCCGGCCTATCTTTGCTTGGAACATCTGGGGAACATCTGTTCTGGGCCATTTCACGCTTCGCGCGCCGAAACCCATGGGAAATTGCGGGTTTATTCTCCTTTCTAGGCTTGCGTCCAATCCCGAAACCCCCTAGAACCGCCTTGATCGGGGTGTAGCTCAGCCTGGTAGAGCGCTAGCTTTGGGAGCAAGCGGGGCAATTTTGGCTAGCGCCTTGTTCCTCCTGCACATTTTTGCCTTTGGTGGGGGCCTTGGTGCCTTCGCCCTTGGGGATTTCTTGGGACTCGACCAAGATTAGGGCGTTCAGGACGTCATCTTTGGTCACATGGGCATAGCGTGTCGTCGCGCTAATGTCGGTGTGCCCCAGCAGCTTTTGCGCCACCTTCAGATTGCCGCTTGCCCGAACGATCCTCGTCGCGGCGGTGTGCCGGATGTCGTGAAAGCGAAAATCCTCGATCTCCGCCTTCTGCAGGGCGTCCCACCAGGCTCTTCGCCAGCCGTCATGCGAGAACGGATAGCGCCGGCCCTTCCTGCGCTTCTCTCGGCTCTTGGCACAAACATAGGTGAAGACGTAAATCGGATGGTGGCCCTTTTCAGCGGTGAGGAGCGCGATCATCCCAGGCGTGATGGGAATTGTATGCGACCGTCCACCAGGCTTCCGTGATTTCATTTTGAGGGTAATCTGCCCAGACGACAGATCAACCTGTCTCCACGTCAGACGAACGAGGTTGGAGAGCCGCATGCCGGAGATGAGGGCAAACCGGACCATCGGCTGGTAATCGGCGCGTAGATGCGCAAAAAGGCGAGACTCCTCGTCGGCGGTGAGTTCGCGGATGCGTTCGTCGACCTCGGGGAGGCGATGGGCGCTCCAATCGATCTGGTCGCCGACATCGACCTTCCAGACCTTTCTGGCGCGGCGGAAGATCCTGCTCAGGAGCTCTGTTTCACGATTGACCGTGGCGTTCGAAACCGGGTCTCGGCTGTAGCGGGCCTTCGTTGCGCGGCGCTTCGCCACCAGGTGAGCAACGTCGGAGTCGGTGATGTCCGCCAGGTACCGATCAGCCCCGAGTGTCAACAACCTTTCCATATAGGTGAGGTGGTTGTCGGCACTCGCCAGATGCCCAGAGACCTCGACATAATACCGATCGAACGCCGCCTTCACCGTCATCTGCGGCTTCTTTTTTTCGTCGGGAAAAAAAGCTGCGCGGCGGACGAGTTCCCGCTGCGCTGCCTCTACTTCTTTTGCCGCCTCTTTGCTCGCAGTGCCAGTCGATCCGTAATGTCGTACACCTTTGACGGCGAAATCGTAGTACCAATATTTGGATCCGTGGGGCTTGAAGAGCGACATGTCTTGACAGAGTCCAAAATATTGCGCCGATATTATTCCAAGCCTTCTGTAGTGAATTTTCGCCTTCGGCCCACCCACTTGAATCGAATTTTTCCTGACCGGACCAAGGACCGAAAAAGCTTGTCGCAAATGCCGAGATGCTTTGCGGCCGTCTTTGCGGACAAGAACGGCGAAGTCTCATGAAGAACCGCTTGGCGCAGTGCGGCCAGCAGGCCGAGAATCGTTGTTTGGTCGAATTCGATCATCGAGCGACCTCCCGTCGAACTGGGTTCGTGCACTTCGATTAGAGCAGAGGAAGAAAGCCGCGCAATTTCAGGGCGAACTCCGTTCCTGGAAGTTGAATGGATGCGAGACATGACGGTGCTCCATTTGGCGGCACCGCCAGCCGGAATTCCCGCGGAGGACTGGACGGTAAAGAGTGGATGGGCGTAGGCACGCTGGGTGCCGGGCGGGAGGCGCAATACGGCTGCATGTGGTCTTGCCGAAAAGCAAAGACCTTGGGCCGAAACAGAGATCAAGGCGACAAGCTGCCGCCTTCAGCCAAAAGGAGGGGATGCCGAGCTTTATAGCTTGCCTATCCGCCTTTTACCCACACCTACTAGATATTGAATCTCTCGGATGGGCCGCATTATCCGCTTGACACCCACAGGTGGCGGGCGTAATGTGTGGGTGTGAAGCGGATAATGGAGATGGAAATGCA
>CAIOJO010000367.1 GCA_903858635.1 uncultured Telmatospirillum sp.
CCGCCCGGCGAGGGCTATTATAGTCCCAGTGCACTGACACATTTGAATGTGTCAGTGCACTGGGCCGGTCTTGTAACGAAAAAAGCCGGGTCCGCCAAGGACGGGAAATCGCCCCGCCTTGTCGAGGCCGCCCCCGCAACCTATTCTCGGAACAGACAATCCAGAGGACCCATGAACGAGAGCCTGGCCGACACCCCGTCGTCGCACAACATTCCCGAGTACACCGTCAGCGAGATCTCCCAGGCGCTCAAGCGCACGGTCGAGCAGAACTACGACAACGTGCGGGTAAAGGGCGAGATTTCCGGTTTCAAGCGCCATTCCTCGGGCCATCTCTATTTCTGCCTGAAGGACGCCGAAGCGGTGCTCGACGCGGTCTGCTGGCGGGGCTCGGTGGGCCGGCTGCCGGTGGCGCCCGAGGATGGGCTGGAGGTGATTGCCATCGGTCGCCTCACCACCTATCCCGGCCGCTCGAAATATCAGATGGTGGTCGAACGGCTGGAACTGGCCGGCCAGGGCGCCCTGTTGATGCTGCTCGAGGAGCGCAAGCGGCGCCTGGCGGCCGAAGGGCTGTTCGATCCGTCGCGCAAGAAGCCGATACCGTTTCTGCCCCAGGTGGTGGGGGTGGTCACCTCGCCCACCGGGGCGGTGATTCGCGACATTCTGCACCGGCTGGCCGACCGCTTTCCGCGGCATGTCCTGATGTGGCCGGTGGCGGTCCAGGGCGAAGGGGCGGCGCAGCAGGTGGCGGCGGCGATCGAGGGCTTCAACCGGTTGCCCCCGGGGGGCAAGGTGCCGCGCCCCGACGTGCTGATCGTCGCCCGCGGCGGCGGGTCGCTGGAAGACCTGTGGGCCTTCAACGAGGAGATCGTCGTGCGGGCGGCGGCCGCCTCGGCCATTCCCCTGATCTCGGCGGTCGGCCATGAAACCGACACCACCCTGATCGACTATGCGGCCGATCTGCGGGCGCCGACCCCGACCGGTGCCGCCGAAATGGCGGTGCCGGTGCGGCGCGACCTGGTTCTCCAGGTGATGGACCGCGGGCGGCGCTTGCTGGCCGGGGTGACCCGCCTGCAGGACGAGCGGCGCCAGCGCCTCGACGGCCTGGGCCGCGGCCTGCCCGACCTGCGGCGCCGGTTGGAAGATCTCAGCCGCGTCCTCGACGATCGCAGCGAGCGGCTGGTCAATGCCTGGCCCAACTATCGGCACCGCCGGCAGGCCCAGGTCACCCAGTTGGCCGGGCGATTGCGCAGTCCGCGCGAACAGATCGCCGAAAAGCGGCATGCCTTGGAGGGGCCGTCGACCAGGCTGGACGGGGCCTGGCGGCGCCTGCTCGACGGACGCCGGGCCGCCCTCGAACGAACCGGCTCGTTGCTCGACAGCCTGTCCTACGAGCAGGTGCTGGCGCGCGGCTTCGCCCTGGTGCGGGACGCCGCCGGCGGCCCGGTGACCTCGGCCGATCAGGCCCATCCGGGCGATCGCTGGTCGATCGCCTTCCAGGGCCAGCAGACGGTGCCGGTGATGGTCGAGGGCGATCATCCGCCGGCCGCCCATAAACCTACGGCCAAGGGCAAAGACGAGCGTCAGGGCAAGCTGCTGTAGTAGACGGCTATTGCACCACGGAGATCACGGAGGATAATTGCTCTGGATCTGCGTGATCTCCGTGACCTCCGTGGTAATGATTGTTCCCACTACTGCAGAGCCATTGGTTTCGGGCCGCCGGTGGCCCAATCCAGCAGTTGCACCGTATGCACCACCGGGATCTTGGTGCCGCTGGCGATCTGCATCAGGCAGCCGATATTGCCGGCGGCGATGATGTCGGGGGCGAGGGCTTGGATATTGGCCAGCTTGCGCGCCTTCAACTGGTCGGCCAGGACCGGCTGCAGCATGTTGTAGGTGCCCGACGAGCCGCAGCAAAGATGGCCTTCCGCCACCTCCTGGACGTCGAATCCGGCCGTCACCAGCAGGTCCTTGGGCAGGGTGCGGATGCGCTGGCCGTGCTGCAGCGAACAGGCCGCGTGGTAGGCGACCCGCTGACCGGTCGGCCGGGTTGGCGCCTGCAGGCCGAGGCGGGCGATCATTTCGCTGATATCGACGGCCAGGGCGCCGATCGCCGCCGCCTTGCGGGCCAAGGCCAGATCCGGGCCGGCCAGCACATGGCCATAGTCCTTCACCGCGCTGCCGCAGCCCGAAGTGTTGATCACCACCGCATCGAGTCCGCCGCCACCACCCTCGACGGTCTCCGGCCACCAGGCCTCGACGGCGGCCCGGGCCTTGGCCACCGCCTGCGCCTTTTTGCCCAGGTGGTGGGGCAGGGCACCGCAGCATTCGGCCCCTTTGGCCACCACCACCTCGACGCCGTGGCGGGTCAGCAGGCGAACCGTGGCCTCGTTGATCTCGCGATCGACCACTGCCTGGACGCAGCCGGTGAGCAATGCCACCCGCGCCACGCGGCGGCCTTCGGCCGGAATCACCTGTGGCCGCAGCACCGGCGACGGCCCCGGCAGCCGCTCGGGCGCCATCTTGGCCAGCCGGGCCAGCCGTTGCGGCAGCAACCCGGCCAGGGGCCGCGTCAGGCGGGCCAGCTGCAAGGCCGCGTGGAACAGCCGGCGGCTGGTCAGGATGCGGCTGAGCATGGCCCGCAGCAGGCGGTCGGCCAGCGGGCGCGCCGCGGGGTGCTCCTCGATCTTATGGCGCGCCGCCTCGACCAGATGTGCGTAGTCGACCCCCGAGGGGCAGGTGGTCATGCAGGACAGGCAGGTCAGGCAGCGATCCAGATGCTTGACCGTCGTGGTGGGCGGCGGGCCGCCCCGCTCGTACATGTCCTTGATCTGGTAGATGCGACCGCGCGGGCTGTCCAGTTCGTCGCCGCGCAGCACATAGGTTGGGCAGGTGGCGGTGCAGAAGCCGCAATGGACGCATTTGCGCAGGATGGCATTCGCCTGAACAATGATCGGGTCGGCCATCTGGTCGGCGGTGAATCGTGTTTGCATCTTGGCTCGATCGGCTCAGGCGGTGGCGACCATGCGGCCGGGATTGAGGATTCCCTTGGGGTCGAAGCTGCCCTTCAGCCGCGCCTCGAGGGCGGCCAGGGGCGGCGGCAGCGGCTGAAACACCGGCTGCGACGCGCGCACGGCGGCGGGTGCTCCCACCAAGGTGGCGTGGCCGCCGGCCGGCATGGCGTCGCGCACCGCCGCCGCTTGGGCATCGTCGCCGCAGGGCAGGCCGAGCCAGGCCAGGCCGCCCCCCCAATCGAGGAACGGCAGGGCTCCGTCCAGACGCGAGAGGCGTTCGACCAGCGCAGGGGCGTCGGACGGGCGCAGGGCCAGCTTCCACAGGGCGAAATCGGGCCGGCCGGGGACGAAGACCAGCAGGTCGCGCAGTTGGCGCCACAGCCGGCGGCTGCCCTCGGCCGCCAGCAGCACGACTTGGCTGCCGCTGCCCAGGCGATCGAGCAGGGCCCGGCGCCGCGCCTCGACCGAAGGGCCAAAGCCCTCCAGCCGGAGGCAGGTGGCGGCGCCGCCGCCGGACAAGCCGGCGGCTTCGCTGCGGCCGGCCAACGGACCGGGCAACCAGGCGGCCGCCGACGGGTTGGCCGAACTGCCGAGGGCCTGGCTCATCAGCCGCACGGCGGCGGCGGCGTCCTGGCCCAGGACCAGCAGCGTTTCTTCGGTCTCGGCGGCGGGCAGCACCTTGACGGTGATCTCGGTAAAGGCCGCCAAGGTGCCGAAGGAACCGGTCAGCACCTTGCACAGGTCGTAACCGGTGACGTTCTTGACCACCTTGCCGCCGGCCTTGAACAGTTCGCCCATGCCGTTCACGGCGCGCAGACCCAGGACGTGGTCGCGCACCGCGCCGCCGACGCAGCGCCGCGGGCCCGACAGATTGGTCGCCACCACCCCGCCGAGGGTCTGCAGGCCGGTGCCGCCGAGCACGGCGGACAGGTCGCGCGGCTCGAAGGCCAGGGCCTGGCCGCCGGCGGTCAGGCAGTCTTCGATGGCGGCGAGCGGCGTGCCGGCCCAAGCGGTCAGCACCAGTTCCTCGGGCTCGTAGGCGGTAACACCGGACAGGCCGGTCATCGCCAGGCAGGATCCGGCCTGCATCGGCCGACCCAGCCCGGCCTTGCTGCCGGCCCCGCGGATCTCGATCGGCCGTCCGGCCGCGGCGGCGGCGGCGATCGCCTCGACCACCGCCGCCTCGCTGTTCGCTTCGATGATCTCGGCCATTTCAGAATCGCGCCAATTCAGGGAAGCGCAGGGCGCCGCCCGAGACATGCATGCGGCCCATCTCGGCGCAGCGGTTGAGCAGTGGAAACACCTTGCCCGGATTCAACAGGCCGGGCGGATCGAAGGCGGTCTTGAGGGCGCGCTGCTGGCACAGATCGACCTCGTTGAACTGTTCGGACATCAGGTCCCGCTTCTCGACGCCGACCCCGTGCTCGCCGGTCAGCACGCCGCCCACCCGGACGCACATCCTCAGGATGTCGGCCCCGAACGCCTCGGCTGCTTCGAGCTGGCCGGGCAGGTTGGCGTCGTACAGGATCAGCGGATGCAGATTGCCGTCGCCGGCGTGAAACACATTGGCCACCCTCAGCCCGTAGCGCGTCGAGGCTTCGGCGATGCCATCCAGCACCTCGGGTAGGCGGCGCCTTGGAATGGTGCCGTCCATGCAGTAGTAGTCCGGCGAGATGCGGCCCACCGCGGGAAACGCCGCCTTGCGGCCGGCCCAGAAGGCCAGCCGTTGGGCTTCGCTGGTACTGGTCTTGATGACGGTGGCGCCGCAGTCCTGGACGATCGCCTCGATGCGTTGCACCAGATGGTCGACTTCGACGGCCGGGCCGTCGAGTTCGATGATCAGCAGGGCCTCGACGTTGCGCGGGTAGCCGGCCGAGACGAAGTCCTCGGCGGCATGGATGGCCGGGCGGTCCATCATCTCCATGCCGGCCGGGATGATTCCGGCGCCGATCACCGCGGCGACGGCGTCGGCCGCCGCCAGGTTGGAGGCGAAGCCGACCAGCAGGGCGCGCGCCGTCTCCGGTTTCGGCAGGATGCGCACGGTGACCTCGGTGACCACCCCCAGCAGTCCCTCCGAGCCGACCACCGCGCCCAGCAGGTCGTAGCCGGGCGCATCCAGCGCGCCGCCGCCGATGCGCAGGATCTCGCCGTCGATGGTCACCAGCTCGACCCCCAGCACGTTGTTGGTGGTCATGCCGTATTTGAGGCAATGGACGCCCCCCGAGTTCTCGGCGACGTTACCGCCGATGGTGCAGGCGATCTGGCTGGAGGGGTCCGGCGCATAATAGAACCCTCGCGCCTCGACTGCATTGGTGATGGCCAGATTGGTCACCCCGGGCTGTACTGTGGCGGTGCGGTCGGCATAGTCGATGGCCAGGATGCGGTTGAAGCGGCCCATCGCCAGGACGATGCCGTCGGCCAGCGGCAGGGCGCCCCCCGACAGCGAGGTGCCGGCGCCGCGCGGCACCACCTTGATCTCCAGCGCGTGGCAGAGCTTCAGGATGCTGGCCACCTGGAGGGCGGTTTCCGGCAGCACCACCACCAGCGGGATCTGGCGATAGGCGGTCAAGCCGTCGCTTTCGTAGGCTGCCAACTCATGCTCGTCGACGATCACCCCCTCGCCGGGCACGATGGCCCGCAGGCCGTCGATCAATTGCCGGCGGCGGCTCAGGGCGCCGGCGTCCGGGATCGGCATCTCCATGTCAGCGCTCCTTGTCGGTTGCCGCCGCCGCTTGCCGCGGCCGTTGCCCGCCGTAATCGCGGGTGATCGCCTCGGCCGAGCGGCGCACCATGGCGCCCAGCATCGCCATGCGGTCGTCGGTGATGCGGGCGGCTGGTCCCGAAACCGAGATGGCGCCGACCGCTTCGCCCAGTTCGTCGAGGATGGTGGCGGCCACGCAGCGCAGGCCGACGGCGTGTTCTTCGTCGTCCTGGGCATAGCCGCGCCGGCAGCTGGCCTCCAGATCGGCCTTGAGGTCGGCCGGGCGCACGATGGTCTTGGCGGTCAGCCGGGCCAAGCCGTGCCGGTGCAGAATCTTCGCCCGGCGCGCTTCGCTCATGGCCATCAGCAGGGCCTTGCCGACGCCGGAACAATGCAGCGGGACCCGCGAGCCCAGTGTGGTCAGGGCGCGCATCATCTGCCGGCACTCGACCTGATAGAGGAAGATCGCCTGGCCGTCGTCCTCGACCGCCAGATTGACCGTCTCGCCGCTCTCTTCCATCAGGGCCCGCATATGCGGCCGCGCCGTCTGCACCAGACGCCGATCGCGCAGGAAGGCATTGCCGACGATGAAGCTCTGGACCCCGACCGACCACAGGGCGCGTTCGCTGTCGAAGCGGACGAACTGCTCCTGTTGCAGGGTGGTCAGCAGGCGATGGGTGGTCGAGGGGGGCAGGCCCACCTGCTGCGCCACCTCGGTGAGCCCGACGCCGCCTTCCGCCTCGGCGATGGCGTTGAGGATGGAGAAGGCCCGCGTCAGCGACTGAACCTGACCGTTCCGCTCGGCGGCGGCACGCGGCCGGCGCCGGATCGTCGCAACCTTTGCCTCCGTCATGTCACTCCTGCCTCTCCTTGCCGGGTGGCCGAGTATAGACCCGGGCCGATCCCGATTCCAACCCCCGCCGACGGGGGATTGCATAATTTTGGTATTCGATAACGGCAATCTAAACATAGACTTATGAGATAATTTCCACGATGCGGAAGGAATTGCATTTCGTATTGCGGGGTGGGTTAGGGTGGGCTATTGGTACGGGGCGGATGGCCGGTCGGTACCGGTGAGGCGCCGCCATTCGGGTATAATGTCAGTCGAGGAGGGTTCGCGTCGTGGCACAGGAAATCGTTTCCGGCAACCTCAAGGTCGCCAAGGTGCTCTATGATTTCGTCAACGACGAGGCCCTGCCGGGGACCGGTGTCAGTGCCGCCCAGTTCTGGTCTGGCCTCGAGGCGATCCTCGACCAGTTGGGGCCGCGCAACACTGCGCTGCTGGCCAAGCGGGACCAGATCCAGGAGGCGATCGATGGCTGGCACCGCGAGCGCCGCGGCAAGCCGATCGACGCCGCCACCTATCAGGATTTTCTGAAGGGCTTGGGCTATCTGCTGCCGGAGGGGCCGGATTTCGCCGCCCGCACCGCCCAGGTCGATCCCGAAATCGCCACCATTGCCGGCCCGCAATTGGTGGTGCCGGTGACCAATGCACGTTACGCCCTGAACGCTGCCAATGCGCGGTGGGGCAGCCTCTACGACGCGTTGTACGGCACCGACGCCATCGGCGAGGAAGACGGTGCCGACCGTAGCGGTGGCTACAACCCGAAGCGCGGCGCCAAGGTGATCGCCTTTGCCCGCGGCCTGCTCGATGAAGCGGCCCCGCTGGCCAAAGGGTCGCACCGGGACGCCACCGCCTATCGGGTGATGGACGGCAAGCTGGCGGTTTCTCTGGCCAACGGCAGCGTCAGCGGCCTCGCCACGCCGGCCAAGTTCGCCGGCTATCAGGGGGATGCGGCCAGCCCGTCGGTGGTCCTTCTGGTCAATCACGGTCTGCATATCGAGATCCACATCGATCGCGGCCAGCTGGTGGGCAAGACCGACCCGGCCGCGGTCAGCGACGTGGTGCTGGAATCGGCCATCACCACCATCGTCGATTTCGAGGATTCGGTGGCGACGGTGGATGCCGAGGACAAGGTCGAGGCCTACCGCAATTGGCTGGGCCTGATGAACGGCACCCTCGCCGCCGACTTCCCCAAGGGCGGCAAGACCTTGCACCGCAAGCTCAACGCCGATCGCGTCTATTCCGGCCCGAGCGGCGGCCAGGTGGCGCTGCAGGGGCGCAGCCTGATGCTGATGCGCAATGTCGGCCCGCTGCTGACCAATGACGCGATTCGCCTCAAGGACGGGGCGCCGGCGCCGGAAACGATGCTCGATGCGATGATCGGCGCGCTGATCGCCATGCACGACCTGAAGGGGACGGGTCCGCTCAAGAACAGCCGCCACGGTTCGATCTACATCGTCAAGCCGAAGATGCACGGCCCCGAGGAAGTGGCCTTCGCCGGCGAATTGTTCGGCCGCGTCGAGGACGCCCTCGGCCTGCCGCGCTTCACCATGAAGATGGGCATCATGGACGAGGAGCGGCGCACCACGATCAATCTCAAGGAATGCATCCGCGCCGCCGCCGACCGCGTGGTGTTCATCAATACCGGTTTCCTCGACCGCACCGGCGACGAAATCCATACCTCGATGGAGGCCGGTCCGATGATCCGCAAGGGCGACATCAAGTCGACCCCGTGGATCAAGGCCTATGAGGACTGGAACGTCGATATCGGATTGGCCTGCGGCCTGCAGGGCCGGGCCCAGATCGGCAAGGGCATGTGGGCGATGCCGGACCGCATGGCCGACATGCTGGCCGCCAAGATCGGCCATCCCCAGGCCGGCGCCAACACCGCCTGGGTGCCGTCACCGACGGCGGCCACCCTGCACGCGCTGCACTACCACAAGGTGGATGTGGCGGCGCGCCAGGAACAGCTGAAGACACGGCCGCGCACCAAGCTCGCCGACATCCTGACCATCCCCCTGGCCGACCGCCCCAACTGGTCGGCCGAGGAGATCCAGCAGGAACTCGACAACAACGCCCAGGGCATCCTCGGCTATGTGGTCCGCTGGATCGATCAGGGCGTCGGCTGTTCCAAGGTGCCCGACATCCATAATGTCGGCCTGATGGAAGACCGCGCCACCTTGCGGATTTCCAGCCAACATATCGCCAATTGGCTGCACCACGGGGTCTGCTCGACGGATCAGGTGATGGCCACCCTGAAGCGCATGGCGGCGGTGGTCGACCGACAGAACGCCGGAGACCCGGCCTATCGGGCGATGGCCGCCGACTTCGACCGCAGCATCGCCTTCAAGGCGGCCTGCGACCTGGTGTTCGAGGGCCGGGTCCAGCCCAACGGCTATACCGAGCCGATCCTGACGCGGCGGCGCCTCGAAGTGAAGCGCAGCGGGCAAGGCTGAGCCGCCACCGGCTTACCTATTTTATTCGTCATTGCCGGGCTTGACCAGATCAAGTCCGGGGATGAGAACGTGATTCAGCGCGAATGCATGCCACTCGCCACCCGACTCCAAATCGGCTTCAGGCGACGTTGCGCGTCAGGTCGGTGATGGCGCTTTCCAGAACGGCCAAGTCGCGCAGCCCCTCGGGGTCGCCGTGATGCCCTTCTTCGCGCAGGCGCAGCGCCAGGATCTTCAGCTTGCGCAGCGCCTCTTGGGCGCCGCCGCTGCGGCTCAACAGGGCATCGAGGAGACGTTCTTCCTCCTCGATCTGCAGGGCCAGGTCGAGGTCATCCTGATAGGGGACGCCGCCTGACGCCAAGGCCCACAGCCGTTCGAACTCGTTATCCTGCACGCCGATGAGTCCTCGAGCAAAACCTGGGTCACTGTGCCGGGCCCCAGAGGGCCGGTGCTGTGCAATGTAGGGCAGTTCTACTCGAATTACCATCGATGTTGTCGAAGTCGCCAGGGCAATCGGGTGAACGAGAGCGTGACAGGGCGAAGGAACCGTGAATCAATCGATGGCCTCCGATTCGGCATTGGGGGTCACGATGGAGATGGATGCAGCGGTCAGCGACGGTCTTGTTTTTCTAGAGTATTTCCGCGA
>CAIOJO010000368.1 GCA_903858635.1 uncultured Telmatospirillum sp.
CACGGCCATACGTCGGGGCAAGACCTGCCACCGTCGGACCGTGTCACACACGCGCCTGGTTATCAAAGGCCAGCGCCCCGAGGCTTCGCATCACCTTGTGGGTGATGTAGCCCGTCTCGTTGCTGCTCGCCGAGGCCGCCAGCATCCCGGTCGTCAGCCAGCGGTTCACCACGTGGCCGTCTGCGGTCTTGGCAATGAAGTTCTGGTCGCGGTCGGCCTTCATCAGCTTCGCGATGCGATCCAGCGCCTCGTCCCAGCCGATGCGCTTCCATTCGCTCGTGTTGGGGGCCCGGTATTCCGGGTAAAGCAGCCGGCTGTCGCTCTTGATGAAGTCGACCAGGCTCGCGCCCTTTGGACAAAGTGTGCCGCGATTGACCGGATGGTCTGGGTCGCCCTCGATGTGGAATACGGAGGCCTTAGCGTTTTTCGCCCGGTCCCCGAGGCTGTACATCAAGACGCCACAGGCGACCGAGCAATACGGGCAGGTATTGCGCGTTTCGGTAGCCCGGGCCAGTTTGAACTGCCGAACTTCCGCCAACGCGACCGCGGGGGTGAACCCCAGGGCCACGAGACTGGACCCCGCCAGGGTAGTTCCCGTTATTCGCAGGAAGTCACGCCGAGTCACTTGCACCATGGCCTCAACCTCACGCAGCACAGCAGTAGCAACAGTGTAAGTTGGCGGCACACACGACGCCAACATTCGTTCGGAGGGCGATCGCCGGTTGCCGCCGCCGCCGCGGCGCACCAAGCTGGGGCTCCAATTGGAGTAGGCTAGCAAGACGTACAGGACGCGACCCCGTGTGCGTGTCCATACGGTGCGTCAGCCCGCCCCGAGTAGGCCAGCGCATGCGGCCGAGGCCGATCGGAGGAAGGAGCGGCCGGCTGGCCCTGGACCCCGACTTTTCGCGAGTCGCCCCGCACGAGCGCAAAATGAGTGACCCAGCATCCGTGATTCCAGCGCTCGGCGGGATCTCTCCGGAGGTTCCAAAGATCCTGCTGGTGCTTTTTCTCTCGTTTCTCATCGGCCTGGAACGGGAGGGGCGCGTAACCGGCGATGCCCCCGCGGGCTTCGGCGGCGTACGCACGTTTCCGCTGATCGGAATGATGGGCTACGCGATGGCACTTCTCGCGGGTCCGCAGATCCTGGCCGTTGCTATCGGCTTCATCGGTATCGCAGCTTTCTTGCTGCTCTCGTACTCGCACAAGCTCAGCAAGGACAGTAGCGGCGCCGCTGGCGTCACGTCCGAGATGTCCGCTCTGGCGACGTACCTCATAGGCGCCCTCGTCTCACACGAATTGTTCTGGATCGGCACGACGCTGGCCGTTGCCAGTATGATCTTGCTGGAACTCAAGACCGCGCTGGAGGGTCTGGCCAGAAGAATCTCTGCCGACGATATTTTTACATTCACCAAGTTTCTGCTGCTGACGGCCGTCGTTCTGCCGGTTGTTCCGAACGAGTCATATACGGAATTTTCCGTCAACCCGTACCGTACCTGGATCGTGGTCGTTGCAGTCAGCGCGATCTCCTACGGCAGTTATGTAGTTCAAAAGCTCAGCAAGGGCCAGGGCGGCGTGCTGCTGA
>CAIOJO010000369.1 GCA_903858635.1 uncultured Telmatospirillum sp.
CCAACCCTGCGAGCCGCCCTGCTGGCCCATCAGGCCAAGCATTCCATCAACCCCGATCTTGAACAGCACGCCAAGGCCGCGTAGCCTGTTCAGACCGTGACGCCTGCCGAGCGAATTTCAACACGGCTCGGGACAATCCCTCTGGGCCGCCATCGACCGATTGGCGCAAGAAAACGGGCTGACCGCCTCGGGATTGGCCCGCCGATCGGGGCTCGACCCCACGACCTTCAACCGCAGCAAACGGGTGACCCGCGAAGGCAAGGCACGCTGGCCGAGCACGGAAAGCATCGCCAAAATCCTCGATGCCACCGGAGCCAATTTGGCGCATTTCGTCGGCCTGGTCCGCCCCGAGCCGCAACCGCCGACGCAGCCCCGGATGCCGTTGGCCAGCCTGATTGAAATCCGCACCAGCGGCGATCATTTCGACCCGCATGGCCGGCCGTCGAAAGCCCATTGGGACGAGATCTCCCTGCCCGACGTGGCCGACCCGCACGCCTTCGCCCTCGAGGTGACCAACGACGAGTTGGAGCCGGTCTATCACGACGGCGATATCCTGATCATTTCCCCCGCCGCCGCGCCGCGGCGCGGCGACCGTGTTTTCGTCCGAACCAAGACCGGCGAGGTGCTGATCCGCCGCCTGTTGCGCCGCACGGCGAAGCGTCTCGACCTGCAAGCGCTGGCGGAGCGCGGGGGTGATCTCAGTCTGAAAAACGACCTGGTCGTCACCCTGGCCCGCGTCGTCTGGGTCAGCCAGTAAAGAATTTTAGAAAGTCCCTCAAGCGCCGGGCGCTGGCATCCGCCAGCTTGGCCCTCAATGGGCCAGTCACCAGGCTAGCGCCTGGTTCCAGCTAGGCCTGCGCCCCGAGGAACTCGGTCGTTTGGCGGATCGCCTCGGCCAGTCCGACCCGCTCCAGGGTCACCCCGGGCGGGAAGGCCCCGGCCAGGCGTGACGGCATCAGCGGATCCAGCAGCACGAACAGGCCGGCGTCGCCGGCCCGGCGGATCAGCCGGCCAAAGGCCTGCTTGAGGCGCAGCCGGGTGATCATGTCGTCATAGGCCTTGCCACCGAAAGCCGCCCGACGCGCCTTGTGCACCAGGTCGGGACGCGGCCAGGGAACGCGGTCGAAGACGATGATGCGGAGCGACCGGCCCGGCACGTCGACTCCGTCACGCATGGCGTCGGTACCGAGCAGGCAGGCGTCCTCTTCGGCCCGGAAGATGTCGACGATGGTGCTGGGGTCCATACCGTCGACATGCTGCGCCAGCAGATGGATGCCGGCCGCGTCCAGCGGCGCGGCGATCCGCTTGCAAACCTCCTTCAACCGGCTGACCGCGGTGAACAGGCCGAGCCCGCCGCCGCCCGCCGCCACGAACAGCTCGCGGTAGGCCGCCGCCACCTGGTCCATATTGTCCTTGCGGACATCGGTGACCACCAGCACCCGGGTCTTGGCCGGGTAGTCGAAGGGCGAGGCCAGGGCGGCCCGCACCGCCGGCTTCGGCAGATGCACGGCGCCGCTGCGACGTTCCGCCACCTGCCAGTCCGCTTCGCCCTCGCCCGAGCCGTCGCGCAGCGTCGCCGAGGTGATCAGCAGGCCGTGGGCCGGTTCGGCAACCAAACGGGCAAACGGCAGCATCGGGTCGACCCAATGACGGTGAAAGCCGACATCGAGGTCGCGGCCGTCGATCCGTTCGATGGCGAACCACTCGACAAATTCGGCGCGCGGCTCGCTGGCCAGCCCGTTCAGCATGTCGCGCCAGGCGGCGAGCGGAGTCAGGGCGCGCCGGTCGATGCTGCGCAGCATCGCCTCGATCCGTTGGCGCGTGGCCGTTTCCAGCTCGGCCGCCTTGTCGTCGAGCAGGGCGGCCAGCCCCTTGCTCAGGGCCTGCAGCGGGCTGGCCAGTTTGGCCAGCGCGGCGGCCAAGCCGGCGGCCGCATCCTCGATCCCGGCCAGCGGCGGGCGTGGTTCGCATTCCAGGCTGTAGGGGCCGTCGACGCCACTGGCCCGGGCCAGCACCTGCTGGCGCAGCAGGCCGAGGAAGAGTTCGGCGGCGCCCTGGCCGCGGCCGTCGGCCAGCCGCTGGTGCCAGCCGGGAGCCGGCAGCAGGCGCGCCGCCTGCAAGGCCTCGTCGAGAGCCTTAGCGGCAGCGGCCCGCTCGGTCAGCAGGTCCTCGCACCGGCGCTTGAGGCCGCGGGCCCGCGACCGCTGCCCTTCCGCCTCGGCCCCGAGCAGCCAGCGGCGCAATTCGGCCGCCTCGAATCCCGACAGGCTGGCGGAAAAGGCCGAATCCGCCGCCTCGAACAGATGATGACCCTCGTCGAACACGTAGCGGCTGGGCAGCACGCCGTCGTCGAGGCCGCCGAAGGCCGCCTGCATCATCACCAGCGCATGGTTGGCCACCACGATGTCGGCCCGGCGGGCCCGCCTTACGGTTCGTTCGATGAAACATTTGCGGAAATGCGGGCAGGCCGAATAGATGCATTCGCCGCGGCGGTCGGCCAGTCCCAGGCTTTGCGCCTTGCCCAGCAATTCGATCAGCCAGCCCGGCAGGTCGCCGCCCACCATGTCGCCGTCGCGGCTGGCCAGGGCCCAGCGCGCCATCAGCCCGAGCGCCACCGCGTCGTGGCCCGCCCGGGCACCGTCCCCGGGCGGCCCCAGGCGTTGCACCGCCTCTTCGAAATTGAGCAGGCAGAGGTAATTCTCGCGGCCCTTGCGGATCACCACCTTCTTCGCCTTCACGGCCCGGTCCGGATAAAGGCGGTCCAGCTCGCCGTCCAGCTGCCGCTGCAGATTCCGCGTGTAGGTGCTGATCCAGACCGGCCCTTGGTTCTTCTCCGCCCACAAGGACGCCGCGGCGATGTAGCCCAGGGTCTTGCCGATGCCGGTGCCGGCCTCGGCCAGCACCATGGTCGGGGCCTTCGGCGCCGCGCGTGGGGCAAAGGCGAGCGCCGCCGCCGAAGCGTAATCGGCCTGGCTGGGCCGCTGCTCGGAACCGCTGCCCAGCATCTCGGCCAGACGGGCGCGGGCCTCGGCAGGCTCGACGGGAATATTGCCGGGCGCGGTTTCCGGCGCCGTCTCATTCCATTCGCCAAGCCGATCCCACACCCGTAGGCCGCTCCCGCCCCGGGCCGGACCATGGGCGGCACCAAGGGCCGCCAGCACCGCGGCGCCCCATGTCCAGCCGGCCCGCGCCATGGTCCAGGCGATCGCCCGGGCGTCGGCCAGACGGGCGGCATGCGCCGTCGGCACCCAGCGCACCAGTTCGTCCAACAGCTGCTGGGCGATGCGGATCAGGCTTTCCGCTTCGTCCTCATGGGTCCGCGGGGCCGGCAGGTCGAGGACTTCGGTCAGGCCGCGCACGGTGGGAACGCAGAAGCAGGCGGGGCGCGCGAAGGCGAACAGCTCCAGCAGATCAAGGGCGGGCAAGGCCTCGCGCCTCAGGCCAAGCCGCGCCGCCACCGCCGCCGCATGGCACAGATAGGTCGGCCCCTGCCGCGCCCGCGGCGCCGCTTCGGCGAAGCCTTGGGTCTCGACCTCGCCATCCGGGCTGAGCCAAACCGCGCCGCGTGGATGGACGATCAGGGCGGGCGCGGCGGGAAGGGCAAGACGGGGTGCATCGGCGGCGGTCATCGGCCGTAGTATAGGCAGCCCCCCCGGACGAAACCAGGGCTCGCCGATCGGAGAAGGCGGGAGCAATCCCGAGGCGAAAGGGGTGGTCCAATCGGAACCCCGCCAGGCCAGAGGTGTTCTCCGGAGGAGACGGCTGCTTCGCCGCATGCGCCGTTGGAGCCCAGCATCCCGACCGAAAGGAGGGGGCTGCATCCGGCAGCGATACGGCCGCCGACCGAGAGAGGACGACCGCCATGTTTCGCCATTTGCCGATGGTTCCGACCCTGCTGACCGCCGTTCTGCTCGCCATCGGTCCGGCCGCCGCGGCGCCGCCGCGGCAAACCCATCGGCGCCCGCCCGCCCCGGCGGCCGCGACAACCGGTCCGCAGATCGCTCCCGATGCCAAGGCCCGGCAGTTGCACGCGCTGGTCAATTTGATGGACCCGGACGGCAAGGGCTATGTGACGGTCGCCGATTTTCTGCACGGTCGCCCCTATGCCGGGCGGTTGTTCGACCTGTTGGACAGGAATGGCGACGGCGTGGTCGATCGCCGCGAGTTCCTGGCCGGGCGGGACGGCCTGCGCGCCTCCGAATTCGCCCGCCTCGACCGCAACAAGGACGGGCGATTAAACCGGGCGGAATTCCTGCGCGGTTGGAATGCCCAACTGTTCGACGCCTTGTCCGATGCGCGCGGCATGCTGACCGCCGGCGACCTGCGCCCGGGATTCAGCACCGCCCTTCTGTTGCCTCCGCCGCAAGCGGCACCGCCGCCGCGCCCGGCGGCGGCCCCGGCGGCGGTGGCCAATCCCTGCTGGTATCCGATCAATCGGGCCGATCGCTGGGGCCTGGTCTTCCCCATGGGCCCGGGCTGCCGGTAGATCATTCAGGGGCGGCCGACATCTCCAGGTCGGCCGAGGCTCAGGCGCCGCTCGGGCTTGTCGCAACGGCGGGCATGGCTGGCCTTCGCCGGCAGAATTTGACGTAACGACGACTGCGGCATAGGTTTCGGTCTTCAAATCCCAGAGACCCGTGAAACCCGATATGCCCGATCAGCTCAGCCACCTCGCCCGCACCGCCACCGCCTGGCCGTTCCAGGAAGCCCGGGCCCTCCTCGACGAGCATTTGCAGGGAAAGCCTCCCGCCAAGGGCTACGTCCTGTTCGAGACCGGCTACGGCCCATCCGGGCTGCCGCATATCGGGACCTTCGGCGAGGTGGCCCGCACCACCATGGTCAGGCGCGCCTTCGCCTTGCTGGCGCCGACGGTGCCGACCCAGCTCTACGCTTTCTCCGACGACCGCGACGGCCTGCGCAAGGTTCCCGACAACATTCCGAACCGCGAACTGGTAGCCCAGCATTTGGGCAAGCCGCTGACCGACATTCCCGATCCGTTCGGCACCCATCCGAGCTTCGGCCATCACAACAATGCGCGTCTGCAGGGCTTCCTCGACTCCTTCGGCTTCGAATACCAGTTCCAGAGCGCCACCGATTGGTATCTCTCGGGCCGCTTCGACGAGGGCTGCCGGCAGGTGCTGCGCCATTACGACGCCATCATGGAAGTGATGCTGCCGACCCTGGGCGAGGAGCGCCAGCAGACCTACAGCCCGTTCCTGCCGCTTTGCCCAAAGACCGGCAGGGTGCTGCAGGTCCCGGTGGTCGAGCGCAATGTCGAAGCGGGCACCATCGTCTACCAGGACGAGGACGGCAAGCTGGTCGAGACGCCGGTCACCGGCGGCCGGGTCAAGCTGCAATGGAAGGCCGACTGGGCGATGCGCTGGTACGTCCTGGGCGTCGATTACGAGATGTCGGGCAAGGACCTGATCCCCAGCTATCAGCTGGCCAGCCGCATTTGCCGGATCATGGGCGGCATCCCGCCGATGAACCTGACCTATGAGCTGTTCCTCGACGAAAAGGGTCAGAAGATCTCGAAGTCGAAGGGCAATGGCCTGGCCGTCGAGGACTGGCTGCGTTACGCCACGCCGGAAAGCCTCGCCTTGTTCATGTACCAGAAGCCGAAGGCGGCCAAGCGGCTGTATTTCGACGTCATCCCGCGCACCGTCGACGACTACCTGACCTTCCTCCATAAGTACCAGGAAGAGGACGAGGCCAAGCGCCTGAACAATCCGGTCTGGCACATCCATCACGGCAAGCCGCCGCAACCGGAAACCGGCTTGAGCTACAACATCCTGTTGAACCTGGCCTCGGTCTGCCATGCCGAGGACCGCGCCGTCCTGTGGCATTTCATCAGCCGCTACGTGCCGGGCACGACGCCGGCCAGCGCCCCGATCCTCGACCAGCTGGTCGACTATGCGGTGACCTATTACAAGGACTTCATCAAACCCGCCAAGCGCTACCGCCGGCCGACCGCGGCCGAGGCCGAGGGACTGGCCGACCTCGCCAAGGAACTCGAGGTCCTGCCGCCCGGGGCCGAGGCCGAGGCGATCCAGACGGTGGTCTACGAGGTCGGCAAGCGGCATCTCGCCTTCGCCGAACTGAAGGCGTGGTTCCAGGCCCTCTACGAGATATTGCTGGGCCAGGATCAGGGGCCGCGCATGGGCTCGTTCATCGCCCTGTACGGGGTCGGCGAGACGGTGGCGCTGATCCGCCGGGCCCTGGCCGGCGAGGACCTGGCCGGCTGAGGAGCGGCGCGGCCAAAGAAACCGTTGCTAAAGAAACCGTTGACAGGGCCGGGGCCGCCCCATAGCAATCTTTCTCCTTAATCGAAGGGTCTGGCGTGCAATGAGCGTAAGCCCGAGCAACGGCGCCGCCGGCGTGGTGCTCCCTGGTCATCGGCTGGAACTTGGCGAAGAGGCCCCGCTGCACCTCGACTGCGGGGTCGATCTGGCACCGGTCACCATCGCCTACCAGACCTATGGCCGCCTCAATGCCGACAAATCCAACGCCATCCTGATCTGCCACGCCCTGACCGGCGATCAGTACGTGGCCGAACGCCATCCGATTACCGGCAAACCGGGCTGGTGGGAGGAAATGGTCGGTCCCGGCCGCGTCCTCGACACCGACCGCTATTTCCTGATCTGCGCCAATGTGCTGGGCGGCTGCATGGGAACCACCGGGCCGGCCGACCTCAACCCGGCCACCGGTAAGGCGTGGTGCCTCTCGTTTCCGGTCATCACCATCGGCGACATGGTGCGGGCCCAGCTCCGTCTGGTGGATCATCTGGGCATCGACCAGCTGTTCTGCGTGATCGGCGGCTCGATGGGCGGAATGCAGGTGCTCG
Source organism: uncultured Telmatospirillum sp. (assembly GCA_903858635.1). Taxonomy (GTDB): domain Bacteria; phylum Pseudomonadota; class Alphaproteobacteria; order Rhodospirillales; family Magnetospirillaceae; genus DUZF01. The sequence goes on from CAIOJO010000369.1 coordinate 6,845, forward strand.
ACTGGGCGGTCCGTTATCCGCATCGCGTCTTCACCGCCGTGCCGATCGCCACCGCCGCCCGCCATTCGGCGCAGAACATCGCCTTCGCCGAAGTCGGACGCCAGGCCATCATCGCCGATCCCGGCTGGTGCGGCGGCGACTACCCATTGCACGACACCAAACCGCATCGCGGCCTTGCCGTGGCGCGCATGGCGGCGCATATCACCTATCTGTCGGAGGCCGCCCTGCACCGCAAATTCGGGCGCAACCTGCAGGGCCGCGAGCTGACCTACGGCTTCGACGCCGACTTCCAGGTGGAAAGCTATCTGCGCCACCAGGGCAGCACCTTCGTCGAGCGGTTCGACGCCAACAGCTATCTCTACATCACCCGCGCCATGGACTACTTCGACCTGGCGGCCGACCATGGCGGGGTGCTGGCCAACGCCTTCCGCGGCAGCAAGGTCCGCTTCTGCGTCATCTCGTTTTCCAGCGATTGGCTGTTTCCGACGCCGGAGAGCCGCGCCGTCGTCCATGCCCTGAATGCCGTCGCCGCCAATGTGAGTTTCGTCGAGGTGGCCTCGGACAAAGGGCACGACGCCTTCCTTCTGGACGAGCCGGAGTTCCATGCCACCCTGTCCGGCTTTCTCGACGGCGCCGCCGAGCATCGCGGCCTGCCGCGCGGAGACGGCCGGTGACGCCGCCGGTCCGCCTGTCGGAGGCCAATCTCCCGCACTCGATCCGCATCGACCTGCAATTGGTCGCCGACATGGTCGAGCCGGGGTCGCGGGTGCTCGACATCGGCTGCGGCGAAGGCATCCTGCTGGAGTATCTGAACCGGTTCAAACAGGCCGACGGCCGGGGCATGGAACTGTCGATGGCCGGGGTGCGCGCCGCCGTGGCGCATGGCCTGTCGGTGGTCCAGGGCGATGCCGACACCGATCTCAAGGATTACCCCTCGGGCGCCTTCGATTACGTCATCCTGAGTCAGACCCTGCAGGCCACCCGCGACCCCAAGGGGGTGATCGAGCATATGCTGCGGATCGGCCGCCGGGGCATCGTGTCGTTCCCCAATTTCGGTCATTGGAAGGTGCGTCGCGGCCTGCTGCTGAACGGCCGCATGCCGGTCACCGAGACGCTGACCTATCAGTGGTTCGACACCCCCAACATCCACCTGTGCACGATCCGCGATTTCACCGACCTGTGCCGGCAATTGGGCATCGTGGTCGAACGGGGCATCTCGCTCGATTCGAAGGGGCATATCCGCTACGACGCCGGCGGCCGCCTGGCCAACTGGCTGGGCGAGCAGGCGGTGTTCCTGCTGCGGCGGGAATGACTCATCCCCGGCGGAAGCCGCTCGGCATGGCGACATAGGTGCGGCTCTTGGCCGGGCTGTCGCGCACCGCGCTGCCGGCGTAGATCTGCTTGGCCGCCTCGACCAGAAGGACGCCGGCAAAGGTATGGAACCAGCGCGACCCGACCTGTTCCCAGGCCGGGGCCGAGCGCAGCACGAAGCGCGACTTGAACGGCGGCATGTAAAGGGCGGTCGAGGTCTGCAGCGGCGTGTACATGTTGTCGCGCAGCAGGCGATTGAGTTGCGACGGCGTATAGGGGCGGCCTTGGCCGAACGGCGTGCGTTCGAGCCGGGCCCAGATGCCGCGGCGATTCGGCGCGATCACCAGAAGCCGGCCGCTATCGGCCAGGACCCGCCAGATCTCGCGCAGGGTACCGCGCACCTGCTCGGTGGATTCCAAGGCATGGATCAACAGGACGCGGTCGATCGAGCGGTCGGGCAAGGGAAGCTCGGTCTCCTCGGCCAGGCAGACCAGACTCGGCCCTTCCGGCGGCCAGGGCAGCACGCCCTGCGACGACGGCATGATGGCAAGGACCCGCTCGCCTTCTTCCCGGAAGGACCGCAGATAGGGCGAGGCAAAGCCCAGACCGAGCACCCGCAGCGCGTGCACGTCCGGCCAGATGGCCCTGATCTGACGACGAATCATGCGTCGCGCCGTCTGGCCGAGGCTGGTGTCGTAAAAATCCCTTAGATCGATGACGTCGCTCCACATTTATCCATCAATGGGGTCCTGGCCCCGAGCCGGCAAGAGAAATCCGCGTGACCGCCCGCGCCGGCCGAGGCTATGGTGCGAGGCTGACGGAGAGTGCTCATGGCAAAGCTGCAGATTGAACAGATCCCCGTGCTCCGCGACAACTACGTCTACGTCGTGCATGATCCGGCGAGCGGGGCGACGGCGGCGATCGATCCGGCCGTCGCCGAACCGGTTGAGGAATGCCTGTCGACGCATGGTTGGCGGCTGACCCATATCCTCAATACGCACCATCACGACGACCATATCGGGGGCAATCTCGCCCTCAAGCGGGCCAGCGGGGCGAAAGTGGTGGGCGCCCGCCACGACGCGCAACGCATCCCTGGCATCGATGTCGAGGTGGGCGACGGCGAGTCCTTCCTGCTGGGCACCGCGGCGGCGATGGTGATCGACGTTCCCGGTCACACCGTCGGCCATATCGCCTACTGGTTCCCCGAGAGCCACGCCCTGTTCTGCGGCGATACGCTGTTCTGCCTGGGCTGCGGCCGCCTGTTCGAGGGCACCGCCGAGCAGATGTGGGCATCGCTGCTGAAGCTGCGCAGCCTGCCGGACGAGACGATGGTCTATTGTGCCCACGAATACACCCAGTCCAACGCGCGCTTCGCCCGCACCGTCGAACGGGACAATGCGGAGCTGATCGGCCGCATTGCCGAGATCGATGCCCGGCGGGGCCGCCGGCTACCCACCGTACCGGCACCGCTGGCGGTCGAACGGGCGACCAATCCATTCCTGCGGGCCGACATCGAAAGCGTCAAGAAGGGCGTCGGCCTGCCGGGCGCCGACGCCGCTCGGGTCTTTGCCGAGATTCGGCGCCGCAAGGACGCGTTTTGAGCCCCGTTCGGACCGCCTGACCGGAGTCCGCCCGTAAGCGGCTGTTGACGCCGCGCCCAGGCACACCCACCCTTTGTCATCGAGCATCCGCCGGGACGACGATGGACAGCATCAACGTCATCATTCTGGTCGCCGCCGGCTTGGCTCTGGCCAGCGTGTTCAGCAGCATGGTGGCCTTTCGTGCCGGCGCGCCCCTGCTGCTCTTGTTCCTGGCGATCGGCCTGTTGGCCGGGCAGGATGGTCCCGGCGGCATCGTCTTCACCGATACCCGCGGCGCCTTCCTGGTGGGCAGCGCCGCGTTGTCGCTGATCCTGTTCGACAGCGGCTTTCACACCAGCCTGAAAAGCTACCGGCAGGCCGCTCTGCCGGCGATCGGCCTGGCCACAATCGGCGTTGCCGTGACCGCCAACCTGGTGGCCTTACCGGCGCATTATCTCCTGCGGCTGGGCTGGCCCGAGGCCTTCCTGCTCGGCACCATCCTCAGTTCCACCGACGCGGCGGCACTGTTCTTCCTGCTGCGGGTGGGCGGCATGACCATCCGCGACCGGGTCCGCTCCACCCTCGAAGTCGAGTCGGGAACCAACGATCCGGTGGCCGCCGCCCTGACCCTGGCCGTGGTGGCCTGGCTGTCCGGCGACCAGGCCTCCGGCTGGCTCGACATGGCCCTGTCACTGGCCGCCCAATTGGGGATCGGCATCGGCGCCGGGATCGCCGGCGGCTTCGCCATCGTGCTGACGGTGAACCGGGCGAAGCTGGAACCCGGCCTTTATCCGGTGGTGGTGATGGGCCTGGCCCTGGCCGTCGCCGCATTGGCCAATTTGTTGGGCGGCAGCGGCCTGCTCGCCGCCTATCTGGCCGGACTGTTCGCCGGCAACGCCCCACTCCAGTGGTCGGGGGCGATCCGCCGTTTTCAAGATGCCATCACCTGGCTGGCGCAGATCGCCATGTTCCTCAGCCTCGGCCTGCTGGCCCGGCCCAGCCAGTTTCCCGACACCGCCCTGGCTGGCGGCCTGCTGGCCGCCGTACTGATCTTCGTCGCCCGGCCGGTCGCCGTCTTTCTTTGCCTGGCGCCATTCCGCTTCGGCGGCCGCGAGCAGCTGTTCATCGCCTGGGTCGGCCTCAGGGGCGCCGTGTCGATCCTGTTGGCGCTGGTTCCCATGCTGGGCGGAATGGCCGGCGGCAGCACCGTCTTCCACCTGTCCTTCCTGGTGGTCATCGCCTCGCTGCTGGTGCAGGGGTGGACGGTGCGGCCGCTGGCCCGATGGTTGGGATTGATCGTCCCCGAAGGGGCCGGTCCGGTGGACCGCATGGAGGTGGATCTGCCGGGCTTGGCCGACCGCGAACTGGTGGCCTATGTGCTGCATCCCGACAGCGCCGTCGCCCAGGGCCGGCCGGTGCCGCGCTGGGCGCGGCCGCTGTTGATCCGCCGCGGCGACAAGGTGCGAAGCGCGCCGCGCCAACTGCAGTCGGGGGATCGGGTCTATCTGCTGGCCGCCCCCGCCCAGGTGCCGCTGCTCGACAAGCTGTTCGGCGGGGCGCGTGCCGCCGACGAGGCGGAGGCTGCGCTCTATGGCGACTTCGCCATCGGCCCCGAGGTCACCATCGGCGCCCTGCGCGACACTTACGGCCTGCCGATCGCCGCCGGCGACCAGACTCTGACCGTGCGCGACCTGTTCCGCCGCGAATTCCGCAGCGATCTGGAGATCGGCGACCGCGTCCATCTGGGCGCCATCGACCTGATCATCCGCGACATTCGCGATGGCCAGGTGTTATCGGTGGGATTGTCGCTCGACCCTTCGGCCAAGCCGCTGCAAGGCTGGGAGCGCTTCAAGGCGAAACTGGTCGCGGCGATCGGCGCCCCCGGACCGGGATGACATTCAACCCCTCGCCCGCTTGCGGGCGAGGGGTTGAAGCGTCTCAATACATGTGCTGGCCGCCGTTGATCGACAGGGTGGTCCCGGTGATGAAGTCGGCGTCGTCGGCCACCAGGAACGTCACGCCGCGCGCGATGTCCTCGGCCCGTCCCAAGCGGCCGGCGGGGATCTTGGCGATGATCTTTTCCAGCACCGTATGCGGGACCGCCCGCACCATGTCGGTATCGACATAGCCGGGAGCGATGGCGTTGACGGTGATCCCCTTGGCGGCCCCCTCCTGGGCCAGCGCCTTGGTGAAGCCGTGGATGCCCGATTTGGCCGCGGCGTAATTCACCTGGCCGTACTGGCCGGCCTGGCCATTGATCGAACCGATGTTGACGATGCGGCCGAAGCCTCGATCGCGCATCGATTCGATGCACACCCGAGCCAGGTTGAAGCACGAGGTGAGGTTGGTCTGCACCACGTCCTCCCACTGCTCGTAGGTCATGCGGTGCAAGGTCGAATCGCGGGTGATGCCGGCGTTGTTCACCAGGACCTCGATCGGGCCGATATCGCTGGCGATCTTCTGCACCCCGGCCTCGCATTCGGAATAGCACGAAACGTCGAAACGGTAGTTGGGAATCCCGGTTTCCTCGGTGAAGCGCTTGGCCGCCTCGACATTGCCGAAGTAATTGGCGACGACGCGGTAGCCGGCATCGCGCAGGCCCACCGCAATGGCCCTGCCGATACCACGCGTTCCGCCGGTCACGAGAGCAACTCGACCCATTTTAAGTCTCCTTTGGAGTCTGCCGTTCTTGTTGAACGGATTGGGTTAGCCCGAGATAACAACACCTCCCTGTCGACAGGGGGATGTCCCGGTCGATGTTGAAATTGGAGGGCAGGCGTTGCTCACCTTGAGCCTGTAGGCTCGGGGTGTCGA
>CAIOJO010000370.1 GCA_903858635.1 uncultured Telmatospirillum sp.
CCAACCCTGCGAGCCGCCCTGCTGGCCCATCAGGCCAAGCATTCCATCAACCCCGATCTTGAACAGCACGCCAAGGCCGCGTAGCCTGTTCAGACCGTGACGCCTGCCGAGCGAATTTCAACACGGCTCGGGACAATCCCGGGCGCCGCCGCTCTGACTGATACCGGCTCCGGTGCGTCCTATGGAATTGCCGTGCCGTCGTACAAGGTCAGTACCGACGGGCAGGCGTCGGTCACCGAAGGCGGCACCGAAACATTTTCCGTGAGCACCACGGGTGTCGCCGCCAATACGAGCCTCTATTATACCCTCTCCGGGGTGACCGCCTCTGAAGTCGTCGGTGGCACTCTGACGGGAATGGTCACGGTCGGCGGCGATGGCTCGGCCAATATTCCGGTGACCCTGACAGGTACGCCCGGGCAGGGGCTCGGCGGGAGTCTGACGGCCTCTCTGAGCACCACGGCGGGCGGCGGTTTCGTCGCCAGCGCCGCGGAGGTTCTGACCGAGACGGCGGCGCCGCCCGCCACCTACGCGTTGTTCCACGATTTTCAGCCTTCCATTAGCGAAGGCGGGACGGAAGTGTTTACGCTTGCCACCACCAATGTCGCAGCGAACACGCTGCTCTATTACGCCCTTTCCGGTGTAACGGCGTCCGAGGTGGTCGGCGGCCATCTGACCGGATCCATCACTATCGGCAGCGACGGCACCGTCAACCTTCCGGTGACCCTGACCGGCACGCCGGGCCAGGGGTTGAGCGGTAGCCTGACGGCATCCCTCAGCACCACATCCGGCGGCCCCCCGGTGGCCAGTGCCTCCGTCGCTCTGGTCGAATCGATCACCACCGACCTCGGCAGCCTCGGCGGGGGCAGCGGCGCCGCCACCGGCATCAACACCGCTGGCCAGATCGTCGGGCAGTCCTATAGCAGTGGCGGTGTAACGCATGCCTTCTTGTGGCAACCACCCGCCGCCGCGGGAACCTCGGGCACGATGATCGATCTCGGCACCCTTGATCCGCTGGGCGGGGGCGCCAGTTGGGCGAATGGCATCAACGGTTCCGGTCAGGTGGTGGGGTATTCGACGAGCGGCGGCGCCGTATCCCCGGTCTATGCTTTTCTGTGGCAGAACGGGACGATGACCAACCTCGCAACGCTCGGCGGTTCCGGCAATCCCGGCAGCGTGGCCACGGCCATCAACGATTCCGGCCAAGTGGTCGGCTATACCAATACCCCGACCGGCAATGGCCAGGCATTTCTGTGGCAGAACGGGACGATGACCAACCTCGGCTCACTGGCCCCCAGCTTGGGAACTTTGGCCGCGAGCCAGGCCATGGCTATCAACAAAGCCGGCCAAGTGGTCGGGCAATCGGTGAGCGGAAGCGGTGCGTCGCATGCCTTTCTTTGGCAGAACGGGACGATGAGCGACCTCGGCACCTTGACCGATCTTGGAACGCCGACCCTTGGCAACGGGAACTACAGCGAGGCCGTCGCCATCAACAGCGCCGGCCAAGTCGCCGGGTGGTCGACCACCAACAACCTGAGCCATGCCTTTCTGTGGCAGAACGGCACGATGACCGACCTCGGTACGCTGGGCGGTAGCTACAGCCAAGCCACCGGCATCAACAGCGCGGGCCAGGTGGTCGGCTATTCGACCACCACCGGAGAGGGCGCACAGGATGCCTTTGTCTGGCAAAGCGGCAGGATGACGGATCTCAACAGCCTGCTGGCGGTCGGGTCGGGATGGGTTCTGAGCGAAGCGACCGGGATCAACGACAGCGGAGAGATCGTTGGCGATGGCACGCATAACGGCGTCGTTACGGCATTCGAGTTGATGTTACCGTCCTCGTCGGTTGGACATATCACCATCGTCGGAACCTCCGCCGCAGCTGGTCACGCGGGAGTGTCCTTCTAAATCAATTGTGAAGAAGTACGCCGAGCGGAAGCCGAAGGACTTCTTCACAGACCAATTGGGGGTGAAAATATCTCGTTGAAGAAAGCCTGCATGGCCACCCAAGAGCGGCGATCGGCCTTTTCGTTATAGGCGGCTCCGGTGGAATTGTCGGTGCCGGCATTCCAGTCGGTGAAGCTATGGACGGCGCCGCCATAGGCGGTCATTTGCCAATCGACCATGCCGCCGCGCATTTCCTGTTGGAACGCCTGGACGACCTCGGCGGGCACATAAGGGTCGTCGGCGCCGTGCAGGGCCAGGATGCGCGCCTTGATGGCCTTTGCGTCCGCAGGGGTTGGCGTGTCGAGAGCGCCGTGGAAACTGATCACGCCAAGGATGTCGGCTCCGCTGCGGGCCAGTTCGAGGGCCGCCTGGCCGCCAAAGCAATAGCCGATGGCTGCGAGCTTCGCCGGGTCGACCCCCGGGGCCTTGCGCAAGATGTCCAGCCCGGCCGCCACCCGCGCCCGCAGCAACGGGAGGTTCGCCCTGTACTGTCCCGCTTCCGCTGCCGCATCCGCAAACCCTTGCGGCCGGATTCCCTTGCCGTAGACATCGGCGGCAAAGGCGATATAGCCCAACTCGGCGATCATTTCGGTGCGTTTCCGGGCATAGTCGTCGATGCCGTTCCAGGCGGGCAGGACCAGAATTCCGGGTCCTTTACCCTGTACGGCGTCGCCATAGGCCAGGTAGCCCTCGAGCGTTGTTCCGTCTTGGCTGTACTCGATGGTCTCGGTCTTCATCGTTCTTCTCCGGGTGTCTGCTCGACCGGCCATAGCGCCGGCCATTGGGGCCTGTGACATTGACGGTGGTGCGGTCCACCCCAGTTTATGGCGATCGACGGATCCAGTCGACCGAGGTGAGAGAGCGGGCAGCCTTCTGTTCGGGGGCATCTGGGGTTACGCTGGCAGTGCGCCGGATTTTGACGGACAACCGCGGGGGGCAGGTCATGGGACGCGTGGTTCGCTTTCATCAGCTTGGAGGGCCCGAGGTCTTGCTCCTCGAGGACGTCGACATCGGCGAGCCCGGTCCGGGCGAATTGCGCCTCGACATCGCGGCCATTGGGCTCAACCGGGCGGATGCCCTGTTCCGCAGCGGTCATTACATCGAACAGCCCCAGTTCCCTTCGCGCCTCGGCTACGAGGCATCGGCGGTGGTGGACAAACTCGGCGAGGGGGTAACGGGGTGGCGCCGCGGTGACAAGGTCAGCGTCATTCCGGGCTTTTCGATGAGCCGCTATGGGGTCTGCGCCGAGCAGGCGATCGTTCCGGTTTCGGGGGTCATACCGCAACCGGCGGCGCTTGACGCCGTCGAGGCGGCGGCCCTGTGGATGGCCTTTCTGACCGCCTACGGTGCGCTGATCGACATCGCCGGCCTTGGCCGCGGGGACAGCGTCGTCATCCCCGCCGCGTCGAGCAGCGTCGGCCTGGCGGCGATCCAGATCGCCAACAGCGTCGGGGCCCGGCCGATCGCCCTGACGCGCCGAGCCGCCAAGACGTCCGCCCTGCTACAAGCCGGGGCCAGCCAGGTGATCGTCACCGAAGAGCAGGACGTGGTGAGCGAAGTGATGCGGAGCACCGATGGGGCGGGGACCCGCCTTGTCTTCGACCCGGTGGGCGGGCCAGGGGTCGAGGCACTTTTGCAGGCGACCGGGCGGCAGGGCATGCTGATCCTTTACGGCAATTTCAGTGGCCAGGAAACACCGTTCCCGTTCCTCGCCGCGGTGCTCAAGGGGCTGAGCATGCGCGCCTATACCGTCTTCGAGATCATTTTCGATGCGCCTCGCTTCGAGGCAGCCAAGCGCTTCATTCTCGATGGACTGGCGGCCGGGCGATTGCGGCCGACGGTGGCGAAGACGTTCGCGCTCGAGGCGATCGTCGAAGCCCATCGTTACTTGGAGTCCAATGAGCAAATCGGCAAGATCGTCGTCACGGTCTAGCTATAGCTAGGCCTTGGCGGCCACGCTGTGGTTCACCATCCATAGCCCGGCAGTGACCAGGGCCATCGCGGCGACCAGGAACGGCGTGATCCGCTCGCCAAGGAACAGGGCGCCGAAAAGGATCCCGAACAGCGGCGTGAGGAAGCTATAGGCGGCCAGCCGCCCGGCCGGATAGCGGGTGATCAGCCAGAACCACACCAGATAGCTGCTGAAGGCGACGACCACCGACTGATAGATCAGGGCGGCCCAGGTCAGCGCGGTGGGATCATGAATGCCTGATTCGCCCAGCGCGAGCGAAGCCGGGGGCAACAGAATGGCCGAGATGGCCAATTGGTAGAGCAGGGTCTTGGCGGCGGTGATGCGGGACAGGCAGCTGACCCTGATGACCACCGTGGTCGCCCCCCACAAAATGGCCGCGCCGAAGGCCAGCAGGTCGCCGAACAGTTGGCGGCCGTCCGGCATCGAAAGATTGTCGGCAAAGGCCGTGACGATGCCGGTAAAAGCGCAGATCAGGCCTGCCACCTGCCAACGTCCGAGGGCCTCGGAGGGCACCAACCAATGCACGCCGGCGGCGACGACGAACGGCGAGGTGTAGATGAAGACCACGGCGCGCGACGCATTGGTGAATGTCAGGCCCCAATAGATCATGCCGAATTCGATGGCGAACAGGAGGCCGGCGGCCACCCCGGGCCACAGCGAGCCGTCCCGGGCGGTGAGCCGAATGCCCCGCGCCCCGGCCCAGACGGTGACCAGGACGACCGCCACGGCGGAACGGAATCCCGCCTGCATCAGCGGCGAGATTCCGGCATTCGCCACTTTGATGGTCACCTGTTGAAAGCCCCATAGGGCACACAGCAGAACCATCAGGCCGATGGCAACTGCGTCGAGTTCGGTCTTGCGCTGCATGTCCGCCTTGGTGCCTCGCTCAGGTCCAACGTGGCGTATAGACCTCGACCGCCTTGTATTGGGACGGCCAGGCCAACGGCCAATCGTAATGGTAGGCGGCATGCCGCGTCCAATAGGGATCGGCGAGATGCATGCGGGCG
>CAIOJO010000371.1 GCA_903858635.1 uncultured Telmatospirillum sp.
CAACCCTGCGAGCCGCCCTGCTGGCCCATCAGGCCAAGCATTCCATCAACCCCGATCTTGAACAGCACGCCAAGGCCGCGTAGCCTGTTCAGACCGTGACGCCTGCCGAGCGAATTTCAACACGGCTCGGGACAATCCCGATCCGCTCGACGGCATGCCATAAGGAAGCGCGATACGCCGCTCACGGCAGCACGTCGCCGCCCAGCTCGCGGTAGAAGGCTTCAAAATCCTGCTGCGGCTTGGCCATTTCCTGGCCCAGACCAAAATACCAGGCCACCAGCCGGGGCACAGGTGGGTAGCGTTGCCAGTGACGTTGTAAAGCCAGGAAGCGGGGGATCGTTAGTCGACCGACGGTGTACCAGTCCCAGCCGGTGTCGGCGCAGACGGTGGCATAGAGCCCGTCCCAATCGATGGGGCCATCTGCGCCACCTGTTCCCCCAACGCCACCAGCCCCGACACACGACCGACGGTGGCGAGCGCGTCGATGATCTGCGGCACGGTGGCGACAAGGAGCCTGAACTCCTCCTCGGTCACCTGGCCGGAGAGCGCGGTTCGGATCACCTCGCGGGCGGCCGCCACCCCCTCGCCGGCAAAGGGACGGGTCCAGGCAGTTTCCAACTGCGGCAGAATCACCTGCAACTGCTCAAAGGTGAAGGCCCGGACCGGAAAGCTCCGCTCGCCAAGGGTGATGGTGCCGGTTTCGGTTTGAACGGACATCACGAGGCCTCGCTGAACGACCAGGAAAACAGATTGCCGGCGGCGTCGGCGAAGGCGTCGAAATCCATCTCGGGAATGGAGAAGTCGTCCTGCTTGGTCGGCGCCGATAGTTTGGAACTGACGCAGGCGTTCAAGGTCAGCACCGCCTTTTTGAGACCGTTCTGACCGTTGTAGAGGGTCTCCAGGGTCGTCTGGAATACCGGCTGCACGCCCAGCAGCTGATTGGGAACGACGATTTTCTGGCCGGTGGCGGCGATGCCATATGTGTAGCTGACCAGCACCGCCGTACCGGCATCGGCCGCAGCGAAGGTATAAGAGCCCGTGCTTGAATTAACGGCATACTGCCCCTGACTGGGCGCCGAGGCTACCTTGGTCAGAGGCAGGCCGGTCGCGGAATAGATGACGCCCAGATCGCCAACGAAGGTGGCGCTGTTAGCCGGCGCGAAGGTCGGGCCGAAGGTGATGGTCGCGCCACTTGCCACACCGCCGGTCTGCACATTGCCGCTGATGGTGACTGTGGTGCTGGTGAATGAAAGGACGGAAGCGCCGGTCGGGATGTTGGTCCCAGATACTGTCTGGCCAACCGAAACCCCGGTGGTGCTGGTAAAGGTCAGCACCGCGCTGCCGGCCGAAGTGGTGGCGCTGGTGGTCAGGCTCGCCTGGCTCGGCACGGTCGCCGCTTCATTGTTCGAGGTTGTGCTCTGCCCGGTGGCAGGCGTGATGCCGAAGAACAAGCCGGCATAGAGACTGCCGGAGATCTGGCCGAACTTGGCCTTGCCGGTGATCTTGCCGGTGCCGCGCGCCACCGCCAGGGGAAACTGGTACTGGCCATAGAGCGTCTTGTTGGTGGCTGAAAACTCCAGCGACACCTCTTGCAGGGCACCAAAACGGACCGGCGTAGCATTGGCGATGTCGGTCCGCACACCCCACAGGGTGCCGGATCCGAAGGTATAGATAGCCATCGGGAAAGCCTTTCAAGCCAGGAAGGAATCAGGGAACCAGGATGTGGACGGGGATGATGGCCAAGGCCATGCCGGGCAGACCGGTCTCGAAGCGTTCGATCGTGCCTTCAATCCAACAATGGGCGCAGATCCCGCCCAAGGTTTGCGTCGATTGGCTGGGTATTGGCGCCAGGACAGCTTCGATCGTATCGATCATGGCGGACAGCACGACACCGGCAAGATCCCTTGAAACGTCCACCGCCACGTAAGCGAACAGACGAACCGACAGGCGTCGGCGCGGGGGCAACCCTGGCCGGCAAGTCACCTCTTCGCGATCGCCATCGATATGGATCGCCGGCAGCACCTGAGGCTTGGCCGCGTCCTGAAGTGAAAATCGGCGAGTGACGACCTTTACCGTGCCGGCAACCCGCAACCCGTCGAGCACGGAAAAAAGGGCCGCATAATAGGTCTCGCGGCTCATGACGGCAGGTTCTCTCGAACGGTGCGGGCAACGGTGTCGATCATCGCCTGTTGAATCTCCGGCCAATAACGTTCAAGAACCGGCAGCAGAAACGGCTGGCCGGAATAATCGAGTTGGCGAACATGGGCGCGCACCGCTTGGGTCGCGGTGATCGGACGGCCGAAAACCTGTTTCACCGTCCGCAGGGAAGCCGCGAAGGACTCGGTGCCGTGAAAGCCGTGCTCCTGAAAATGGGCGTAAGCCACCCCGCGGGTGCCGACGATGCCGTAGACCGAGGCGCTGCCCTTGTCGATCCGACCGATGAGGTGATCGGCCAAACGCCCGGTTTTCTTCGGTACCAAGGCGACGGCATCCGCCAACATCTGGACAACGTATTCCCTGATCAGCGCGGCCAGTGCATCGAGAACATTCTGATCCAGACTGCCCAACCCTTCGACCGTGCGGGTTAGCGTCCGATAATCGACTTTTACATCCATGGATCAGGAGACCACCGGGACCCGATAGTTATCGAGCAGTGAAGCCACATCGGGCGGCAAAGCGCTGTCATATGCCGGAATCCAATACTCGTTTCGGATGCCTGCGGTTTCTTCGACCTTGAGATAAGGATCACGCCGCCGTTCAGCCCAGCGGGCCGCAACCAGCCTGCATACCGCGTCTTCGACATCGCAAGGCAAGGTACGGGCGGCGCCGGAGGTGTCGCCGGGCAAGACGTAGCCGGCCTGGTAGATCACCACCACGATAGCGGCGCGCCACCGACTGGGCAGCCCATCGATGTGCAGACGAATAAGTCGGCCATTTGCCTGATCCGGAATGAAATCGGATCCTGCGGTCAAACTTCTGCCGGCCTCGGTTACCGATGCCACCGAGACGATCGGCCACCGCGAAAGCTGGAGCGCCGGCAGACCGCCCGGCACCATATGCGGGTAGCCATCGCGCTCCAGGAAAACCGTATCTTGCAGCGTTTCCAAGGCGAAGACGCGGTTGCAGCCCTGTTCGACCGCAGTACTGCATTGAGAAATGGTGCGCGACAGGAAGGTGTCGTCCACCGTCCCGGTGACGGCCAGCACGTCCTTGACCGTCTCCAACGTGGTGAGGTCACGCAGGGTCGCCGACACGGTCACCGTGGTGATGACCGTCTTTGTCATCAGGGTTTGTCCTTGGCCGGCCTGGCAGCTTCGCCGCCATCTTTCATGTTGGCGCGGGACGCGCCCACGGGCTCTTTAACGATTTCGGCGACACCCTTGGCTTCCAGTGCCTGGGCGATTTCGTCGTCAAACAGAGTAATATCGCCCGGCATGTAGGGCGGGGCATGACCGAGAAAGCGAACACGGGTCATATCGGGTGGCTCCGAGAGGTTGAGGGGCCATCAATTGACGGCCCCTCGTTCACGATCAAACCGGCGCCGGCAGTTCGTCGAACCCGCCGAGGACGAGAACCGCCAGGGTCTTGGCGGTATCGGTGTTGGCGGCCGACAGCACGGGTGTGTGGTCGACGCGGACATAGCGGCGGGCGCTCGACAGGTTGACGCCCACCGATGCTTGACCATGGACGGTGCCGCCACCGGTAGGGCCGGTGGCCACGACGCCAGGCGCGGTCATGGTCTGATAGGTGGCCCAAGAGGTGCCATCCGCCGAATCCTCGACCGCCAAGGCCGAGATAGAGAGGGTGTCGCCCTGCGCCAGCACGGCTTCGAAAGGGATCTCGATCTCTCCGCACAACGGCAGACTGCCGAGAGACTGTCGATCGATGGTCAGGCCGACTGCCGAGGTGTTGTTGCCGGCCCCGCCGGCCGTAGCCGAAACGAAGGCCGAGGCGACGCGCGCCGTTACGAGCGACGCGACATCGGTCATGTAAATGCGATCCATGGGAAACTCCTCAGATGACGGGGATCAGGCCCATTTCACGCCGGTGATGATGGCCGTGGCCTCATCATGGCGGAGATGGAAATCATGCTCGGCGATAGCGCGGAACAGCGTTTCGTCCCGCTCGAAGGCATTGCGCTGGGTGCCGTCCTCGGCGGTATAGGTGCCTTCCATCGACATCGAAAGCGCCAGCGCCAAGGCGTCGAACAGCAATGCCTGGCTCATGTCCGTGAAGTAGATTTCCGTCTGCGTGCCGTCGACCAGGTTCTGCGGAATTTGGGTCGTGGTCTTGAACGGATAGCCGCGTACCGTGCCGTTCTCCGTCATCTCGTCCTTGTAGACGTAGAAGCCGTTGCTGTTCTTCAAGGTCAGCAAAAACTGTTTGATGCGCGGATGGAAGAACCAGCAGGGGTTCAGCATCGGCACATTGGCGTTCTCCAGCGCCAGGATGGCGGCGGATAGTTCCTGGTCGATGGTGGTCAGGGTAAAGGTCGCATTGGAGGGAACCAGATTGCCCGCCAATGCGATGAACCGCAGGCCCTTCGGCCAATCGGCGGTGCCATCACCGCGAATGAAGGCGAGATCCTCGGTTCGGGCCAGGCCGCGCACGATGTCGTTCTGCACCAACCCGTCGGTGGCCGGCGTGGCGTAGCGCAGGAAATCATTACTGACCGGCACCAGCACGGTCAGTTTCTTGAAGGTGGCGATGATATTGCCGGTTCCCGGCTTCTGCGCCGGTGCTTTCGCCCCCTCGGATCCGTAGCTTCCCGTTACCCCCGAAGTCTGCTTACCCATGCGCATGGTGCCGCGTGGCATCGGTACCACGACAGGACCGGAGGCGCGCACGACCGTCGCCGGGCGCAAGAGTTCGATGATCTGATTGGCGAAATCTTCCGGCACCAGATTGCCGCCGCTCGCCGCCACCGAAGTGCTGAGCGCCTTTGTCACCGGGCTGGATTCGCCCAGATTTTTCTCCGCCCACTGTTGGGCCAGCATGACGTTGCCGCCAGCGTGGTAAAGGGCCTTGACGTAACCGCCCAGCGGATAGTCGGCACTCTTCGCCTGAGCCGGCGTTTTGGGCTTATCCTGTCCCTCGACCGGTTGAGCCGTTTCGGCGGATAGGATCTGCGCCTTGCGAAGGCGGGAGATCTGCTCGTCGAGGCCTTTGACCTCGGCTTCCAGCCCGTCGAATTCGGTGATCTGCTCGGTGGTCATGGCCTCGCCGCCAGCCAACTCGCTCATCTTGTCCACGGCCTTGACCCGACGGGCCAGCAGGTCGCTTTCCTTGACGATGATCGTCATGGTGAAACACCCTTCTTCGTTAGGATTGCCTTGCCCAAGGGCAGATAGGGCACCGGCTGGCAGCCGGGGTTTATGCGGCGGATTTGAGCCTGGCCAGAATGGCGCGGCGCCGCCGAGTCTCGACGTCGGAGAAAGACTTTGCCGTGTCGCCGGGATCAACCTCGTCGTCGGATTGATCCTCGGGCTCGCCCGGCTCCAATTGAGCCAGCACGTCATTGATCAGGTCACGAGCCTGGGTCAGGGCGTCTTCATTGGCCGAAGACAGAACCCGCCCGGCCTTGATGATCGCGGTGATAGCCTTGCGCCGCACAGCCAGAACGGCCTTCTCCGTGGCGTCGGCAATTTCATCGCCCAGCAGTTCAGCCACCTCCTCGGCGGTCATCGCCACCAGAGCCGCACCCAACTGCCGCATGGCATTGGCCAGCATTTCGGGCACAGGTGAACCGTCGCCCTCGTTTTCAGCTTCCCATTCGACATTTTCCTCAAGGTAGCCGAGATCGTTCAGGATGCCGGCCAGCCAGCTGACCGAATAAAGCCCCTTGACCTTCAGTTTGGGAACGATTGTCACCGCGTGGATTGAACGCTCGACCACCAAGGCATCGGGATTGGCCGGCACCGAGACGAAACTGAATTCCCACAGTTCCGCTTGCTCGACCGTCATGCCGCCGCCCTTGATGGGCGTTTCCTTGACCGGATTGAAGCCGATCGACGTGGCGTTGATGACCCCGGCTTTGATCAGACCATAGAGCCGATCGGCCAGCGCATCTGTACCCTCGGGCGGAAACTGCGCCACGGCTTCCAACTGTCCGTCCTTGACGCCGATTTCGATACAGCGAGCGATTGGGCTGCTGGGATCGTGGTTCCACAGAATGACCGGGTTGCCTTTGTAGGCCGCCAGATCGATGCCCTCGGCCACGACGATGTCGCCGGCCCGGTCCACCGTGGGCGTCGATGCAACGACCCGAACCTGGCGCTCGCCGAGGTTGGTCATGCTGGTGGTCGTGGACAGGTATTTCCGTTGAATGGTCATGGGCTCTCTTCTCCCCTTGATGGCCGCCCGGCGCCGTCGGGCGCAGTGCCGGTCAGATTCGATCCCAGCGCCGCCATGTTGACCGGCGACATCAGCACATCGCCTCCTTCGACCGGCGGCAAGCCTTCGCGGATCCGCACCTCGTTGACCGTCATGAAGCCGGTCAGGATGCCAACGCGGTATTGGTTGAAACGGGTCGCCGGATCGGCGCGAAACAGGTCGGAGAGGTCGAAATCGACGAACAGATCCTGCTCGTCCAGACTGAAATGGAAGTCGAGGCGCCGCTCCCAGCGGGTGAATTTCGGCGCCAAGGTGTTGTTCGTGTAATCGGCATCCTGGGCGGCGATGTTGTTGTTGGTCGATCGGTCAGTCTTTGCCAGCTTGTGCGGTGGCATACGAAAGAAGCGGCAGATGTCTTCGACCTGAAAGTTACGGCTGGCCAGGAACTCGAGGTCCACCGAGGTCAGCGTCAATGTCGTCGGCTTCAGCCCCTGTTCCAGCACCGCCGTGCGGCCAGTGTTGGCCAGCCCGGCGAACAGATCTTCCCAATCCTGCTTGATCCGCCGCGCCGCTTCCGGCGTCAGTTTGCCGTCCGTGGTCAGCACCACCGATGGCCGGGCTCCGTTGCCGATCCACCGGCCCGACTGTTGCTCCTGGCCAAGAGCCAATCCCATGGACTCGGCGGCAAAGCCGATCCGACTGGCCCCGACCAGCATATTGAAGCCAAGCTCGTGCATGTGGAAAACATGCTCGGCGGGAACGCGAAAGCCCTCATAGGCCCGGCGCAGGCGATCAAAAATGGAAAGCTCGAACAGTCCGGTCGGAGCAAACTGATAGAAGATGGAGCCGTCGGCCGCCTCCAGCACGATCGCCTTGTCCGGATTGAACGGCAGCAGTTCGGTCGGCGTTCCCGACCGGTCGCGCAGAATCAGCGCATAGGCATTGGATTTGAGCCCAATCGAGCGCTCCATGAAATTGGCGAATTGATACCAGTCCTGCACCCGATTCGGCCGCTTGAAAAGGCGTGCCATCGGATGGGCGGTCACCTCTTCGCGACCGCCCAGGGCGACGCGACCATTGTCCAACGCGCGATCAGGCAATCGACGGTAAAGTCGCGGCGTGGCTCGCGCCACATCCTCGGCCGGAATCGTGATGCAGCCGAACACGGCTGAGCAGCGCATCGCCGTAGCCTGGTTGATCGCCACACCGGTCGCCGACTTGATCGAGCCGAGGAAAGGCAGCCAACTGGACGCACCCGCGTCGATGGTTGCACCTCGGCGAACCGGGGCGACCATTGAGCCGAACAACCCGCGCATCAACCCTCACGATCTTCGACCGGAGAGACATCGCTCCGCGTTGACAGCAACACACCGACGAGGGCCAAACTGCCACCGGCGACGTAACCGGCTGGCGGCCATGCCAGCCACGCGCCGTAGCTGATCGAGGCAACGCCGGCCAAGCCGATACAGTCTCGCAGGAATTTTGGCACCACACGGCCGGCGATGGCCAAGAAAGTGCGGCAACGGAAGCTCATTGGATGGCCCTTAGAAAATGAGAAAGCCACGTTCCTCGTAGATCGACCGCTCGCCATCGCCCCGGACCATCGCCCGCCCGAGGGCATTGACCAGTGCCGAGATGCCGTCGATCCGCTCGGTCGAACGCTCTTTATCCGGCTTAATGTTGCCGGCCGGATCCTGGCGGACCGCGACGTTTGAGGCGTTCCAGCGCAGCACGGGGTGGCCGCCATGCCAGAGGGCCCGCGACACCGAAAGTCGCTCCAATTCAGCGGTAGGCGCGGCGAGGCTTAGAAAGCCCTGACCGAATTGGACGAGGGTCAATCCCTCGTCCTGGAGATTCTGCACAATCTCCCCGGCGAAGGTCCGGTCGAAGGCCAGTTCCCGCATATCGTAGCAAGCGGCAAGTTCCAGGATTTCCTGTTCGATGAAAGCGAAGTCGGTGGTATTGCCTGGCGTCGCCACCAGCAATCCTTGGTCACGCCACACATCGTAGGGCACTCGGTCGCGGCGGGAACGGCGCAGGATGTCCTCCTCGGGAACCCAGAACCGGCAAAGAGCGATCCATTTGCTTCCCAGATCGCCTTCACCTGTAGGAGGAAACAGCAAGACGAAGGCCGAAAGATCGTTGACCCGGGCAAGATCCAGTCCGCCGTAGCATGGCTGACCAGTGATCCGCTCACCAACAGCATCGAGTCCAACCTTGACTGTCGCCAGATCGCTTCCTTTAGGCGGACCGCCCTCGTCCCATACCTCCATGTCGAGCCATCGGGTGACTTGTTCGGTCCATTCGTTGAGACGCAAGCGCCGGATGGCGTTCTGCTGGGCCGGCATCTCCCGCGCCTCCTCGACCTGGCGCTTCAAATCCTCGACCTTGACGGTGATTCCCAGGCTGGGATTGGCCTTGCCCCAAACGAGGGGATCGGTCCAGTCATCGCCGGGATCAATGGTAGCGATATAGGCAAACCAGCTATCGGCCGATTCCGCTGGAATTGTCCCTTCCAGTGCCTTGACCGAGAATTCATGATGCTGCCAGCAAACGGAATGGCGGTCATGGCCAGCCGTGGTGATCTCAAAAATCAGCGGCTGCCGCCGAGCACCGGTGGCCGTGTTGAGCTTCTGGATGATCTCGGCGTTGGGATGCTCATGCACCTCGTCGACGGCGGCGAAGTGGACGTTGAGACCATCCATCTTCGTCGCGTCGGCCGAAAGCGGTCGGAACCAGGACGACGTGCTCATTACCGCCAGATTGTTGACCGTCCGCGTGATACGCGCGCGCAACGGCGGACTGGCATCGACCATCCGCTCTGCCTCGCCGAACACGATGCGTGCCTGGTCGCGGGTCGTGGCGGCGGCATAGACATGCGAACCCGGCTCGCCATCGGCAACCAGCGCATAAAGCGCCGTGCCGGCCAGCATCACCGACTTGCCGTTTTTGCGCGCCACTTCGACATAGGCCGTGCGGAATCGGCGCAACCCGTCGGCCCGCTTCCAACCGAACAGCGAGCCGATGACGAAACCCTGCCATGGCTGCAGTTCGAACGGATGATTGGCCCATTCGCCAGTTGAGTGGCGCAAATGGCTGAAGAACGCGATCGCGTGGCGCGCCGCAGCAGCGTCCCATACCAGGCCGCGCTTTGCCGCAGTGGTCAAATCGTCCAGGTGCCTTTGGCAGGCAAGTCGAACCAGCCGTCCAGCGACGACCTGTCCCGCCACCACGGCACGGGCGTAGACCTCGACCGCACATTTGGGGGCCTTTGGCTTACGCGTCCTTGCCACGGCTCAGAAAGTCCTCGAAGGGGTCGGCCTGGTCAGCTGGTTCTGCCGTGCGGATGCGCGAACGGCTGGAAGGCGTCATCCCGAATTCGCTCTCGATCTGCGCCATCTGCAAAAGGCATTTGTTGGCGACGGACAGAAATGGGTTCTGGATGACGTTGCCGCCCTCGGTCTTGACCACAGGGCCACGCCGCTTGATCTCGGCCTCGGCTTCGACCCAGCGACACCAAACCACGGCATATCGTGCCAACGCGCCGGCATCGAGTTCGGTCATCACGCCGTGCCGGGCCAACATCTCGGCCATGGCAGCGAACTTGACCCGTGCTCGTTCGTCAAGATGCGCCGGCGCCACTGGTACGGCGACAACCGGCTTCGGCTCGCCCTTGTTCAACCGATGTGGCCGGGCGGTTCCCTTGACCAATTTAAGATGGGTGGGCAGCGGCTTGCGGCCCGCCATGACACGTCTCCCAAGACCATCGGCAACTGCTTACCTGAGGCAAAAAAAGCAATCAAATGATCAGCTTAGTGAGTTGATGATGCGCCGCTATAGAGCGAATGTGGTTACCAGGACAAGCGACGGAGACGATGATGAAGACCAGCCCCAACAGCAGCACAGCACTCGACGCATTCATCGCCAAGAAGGCCGAAATCGACGGCATGTTGGCCCGCCTCCAGACCTTGAGCGACGAGCACTTCAACAGTTCCCCGAACGAGATCAATTGGGGCCATGTCGGCACACTCGGCCATTACGCCGAATTGCTGAAGCGGCTGACCGACAGCGCCTTCAACGAGGGCGAGCACGCTCCGTAAGCATCCCTTGGTCCCCTTCGCCCCGACCGGCGCAGCCCGGCGGGGCTCGGGGTGGTAGCAGGGGCGCGATGGTTGCGCCCCGAATGCCAACAGGAGACCAATAATGACAAAGCTCACCCAGACCCAACGGATCATTCTGACCGCCGCCGCCGAGCGCGAGGATGGCTCGATCATGCCGATGCCCAGTCACGTCAAGGGCGGGGCCGCCACCAAGGTGATCCACGCCTTGCTCAATGCGGGAATGATCAGCGAAATGCCGTTCACCATCACATCAACAGGGCGGGAGGCCCTCCAGCCGAGTGTTCCGGCAGCGCTTGAGAAATTGACGGTCGATCAGATTGCCACGGCCATTTCCGCCATCTCCGGCGAGGTGGTCCCGGCGAAATTCTTCAACTACAAACACAAGGCTCTCGATCGCCTGGCGCTGCTGATCGGCGAAAGCGATCTTTCGGTGCGTGATGTGTTGCTCGCCGCTGGGATCGAGGCCATCGCGCCAGACGGTACCGCCTTTTCCGGTTTCGGCCTCGCGCCCGACAGCGCGCCCCAGGAGGCTGACGACCGCGCGATACCGGAGACCGCGACAACGGTTCCTGCCGTTCCCAGCAAGTCTCCCGACGCGCCCGCATCGGCGCCCCAGCGCAAAGCGCGTGCGGACAGTAAGCAGGCCCAATTGATCGAAATGTTGAAACGCCCCAAGGGCGTCACCATCGAGGAGATCACCGCCGCCTTTGGCTGGCAGGCCCATACCGTGCGCGGTGCCTTTGCCGGGGCGCTCAAGAAAAAGCTTGGTCTCACCGTGACTAGCGAAAAGATTGAAGGTCGCGGGCGGGTTTACCGGCTTTCCACCGCGCCATCGGGCTTGCCGGCCTGAAACCGCATCTCCACTGCCGACAGAACCAATAACGCCAGATCGAGGGCAGGAACATCCCCTGCCCTCGTCGCGTTCTCCACCAACTCCTGCGCCCGAGCGATAGCACCGACACCATAACGGTCGACAAGTTCATTGGCCGAGCGGGACACCAGAGCTGGATCAACGGACATCGGATCAGAGCGATTTCTTCAGTGCTGCGGCAGCCGAAAACTTGATCGCGCGCGATGCGGCGATGTCGATGGCCTCGCCGGTCTTCGGATTGCGCCCTTTTCGAGCCGGACGTTCCGACTTCGAGAAGGTGCCAAAACCATGGATGGCAAACTTCCCTTCCGCTTTGGTCGCCGCAACGATGGTGTCAAGTACCGCCTCGATCGCGGCGTCAGCCTGATCGGCGGTGATACCGGCGGCCTGCCGGACAGCCTTGGAAAGGGTAGATTTGCTCATGTTGGTGTTTCCCCCTGAAGTGACAATGGGGCCGCAGAGTAGACGTAGACCAGCCGAATTCCAAGTCACCGCAGTCTTTCGAACATCCTTCTCAGCACAAAGCTGCGAGCAATCGATACCACCGTGAATACCGCGCCAATGGCCAGATCATCGGGCAGGCTGGTGTGGAGCCCGAACAACGGCAAAATCACGACCTGGGTCCCGACAGCGATGCTATAGCCGACAAGCACGTTGGCCAGGGACTCGACCAGCGACATGCGGCGCGATTGCCTCACGTTTTCCGCTCCGCCACCAAGTCATCGAAGGTCCGGCCATCGCCTTCCAGCACGGCGACTTTTCCGGTGAAGGATTGCCAACGCTGGACGATCACATCGCAATAGGCTGGATCCAGCTCCATCGCCAGGCATCCCCGGCCAACCGTTTCAGCCGCGATCAGCGTTGTCCCGCTGCCACAAAACGGCTCGTAAACCGTAATTGCTCACCCCTCCCGATCGCGGCGTGAGCGTGCGGGCGCAGTTTTCTCGCAGCCGGCAGTGTGACGATGCCAGGGATCTTGGTCAGCGACAATTGCGATTGCCGGTTACGGGGCGACGGGCAGTGGCATTCC
>CAIOJO010000372.1 GCA_903858635.1 uncultured Telmatospirillum sp.
CCAACCCTGCGAGCCGCCCTGCTGGCCCATCAGGCCAAGCATTCCATCAACCCCGATCTTGAACAGCACGCCAAGGCCGCGTAGCCTGTTCAGACCGTGACGCCTGCCGAGCGAATTTCAACACGGCTCGGGACAATCCCCGATGAGGAGGGGGAAGGTCATATTGGGGTTGCGAGCGATCGGCGCCGTCAGCTCAAGCGCCCGCAGCCACGGGTCGAGGGCGGAGCGACCTTCGGCTTTCGGTCGGTTCACGGGGATCTCCTTTGGACCTATTTCGCTGCCTGCAGGGCGTCCACAACCGCCATGATATCGTCCGGCGTGGTCTCTCCATGCGTGACGCAAGCCCGGACGACCTCCTGCCCCTCAAATGCCGCCGCCGAAACCCAGGCTCGGCCCGCGGCGACGACCCGGCCGACCAGGGGCCGAACCTCGCCAAATCCGGCAGGCGGCACGGCGCACACGACGGCCAGCGTGGAATCGTTGGCAATTCGCCATCCGTGGGCGGCGAGAGCATCCTTGAGCAGGCCGGCGAGAGCGACGGCTCGCTCCACATGCTCTCCGTAGCCGGTCCATCCGGCCGCCGCGAGTGCCAGGAACAGGCGCAGCCCCAGAAACCGGCGCGACCACTGTACGGTCGTCACATATGGGTCGAGCTCGGGACAGGTGGATGGCGGCATGAAACTGGTCGAAACCCCGAAGACAGAGGGCAACAAAGACGGGCGGGCGGTGATGAACATGCCGCAGCCCATTGTTGTCGCGAACCATTTATGGGCGTCGATCGTCATCGAATCGGCTTGCTCGATGCCGGAGAGGTGATGGCGTAGCCGGTCCGACGCGATAAGCGCTCCGCCCCACGCCGCGTCGACGTGGTACCAGAGCCCGGCCCGGCGGGCGATCTCGGCGCAAGCGGCGAGCGGATCGATCATGCCACCGCCGGTGGTCCCGGCCGTGGCCGCGATCATGACCGGCACGTCGCCTCGCCCGCAATCGCGCTCCACCTCCGCGGCCAGGCTCGCAGCGTCCATTCGCCCATGGCCGTCGGTGGCCACCAGTCGCACGGCGGTGCGGCCGATGCCGACCTGGTGGGCAATCTTGAGCCAGGCGAGATGGCTCTCCCGCGAGACGTAGAACACGGGAGGACCCGCGAAGGCGCGCACGCCGTCCGTAGCGTATGCGGGACAGGCTTGGGTCAGGGCGCAGAGGAGCGCGGTATAATTCGCCTCCGTTCCGCCGCTGGTGAAAGTGCCGGTGGCCTCGGCGGCGAGGCCCGCGCGCCGGGCGATGGCTCGAATGGTGTGGCGCTCGATCTCGACGGCGGCTGGTGATGTCGTCGCGCTCGCCAGCTGTGGATTGAACAACCCCACGATGCGATCCGCACACTGAGCCGGGAAAGTGGGGACTGGATTGAACAAGCCGAGATAGCGGGGATGCGTTACATGAACGAGGCCGTGTTCCATCTGCGCGATGACCCAGGGCAGCAGCTCGCCGATCGGCTGGGGCGCGCGGAATTCAAAGCCGGCCAACTCTTCCCGGAAGGCCGCCAGGTCGAGGGTCGGCCGCACCATGCCTTCGGTCACGCGCTCATGCGCACAGGCGAGTTCCCGCGTCAGGAAATCGTCCCAGAGTTGGCGATCCTGGCGATTGGGGAATAGTGCGGATGTGGCCCCAGGCCCATAAGACTCTGGCATTACCCGGACAAGCCCCCGATCTGGCGACCCTGACCGAACCGAACCTGTCCTTCGTCGAGCGGCGCCGGATCAGGCGGGGGCCGCAAGGCTTCGGCAATGCCCCATTCCGTTGCTGCGCCGGCGACGGCCGTCGTCGCGCCCTGGCGTCGGCGGCGTTGGGCAAGGAGATGCTTCAGCCAATCTCGATAGAGCGCCAATGCAGGCTCGCGCCAGCGATGGTCGATCATGCTGCCCGAGATGGCGGGAAAGCTCGAAAGCGCCTCGGGACAACGATCCCGGAGTGCCCGCTCGCGGTAGGTGCTGAGCATTTCCGTGGCATGCTCGTGGAAATAGCCACTCGGAATATCGGGGTAGTGCTCGCGCTTTCCGCCGAGAAACCGGCCGACGTCGCGGCGGTACTCGCGGAGCAGCGCCCCCGCGTCATACTCCGGATGGCCCTGAAGGAACAGGAACAGGCTTCGGCGCTGCCTGGCAAACATATCCGGTCCAGTTTCGGCCGAGCGCGAGAGGATCTGATAGCCCCGGGCGACGAGCGCCGTTTCCGCCAGCCCGTTATGCCGCGAGTGCGGGACGGGCCAGCGCGGCGGCATGCCGGCGACGAGCGCCTGGTCCGTCACCTTCGCGCAGTCGAAGACCCCGGATAATTTTCTTGGTAAGGCCTGTCGCTCGATGCCGTCGAGGTGTAGTACGGCGGCGTGTGCTGCCAGGCACGACCAGATCGTCGAATGCGTGTGGTCCTCCGCCCATTCGACGAGTTTCCTCATGGCGGGCCAGTAAGGCTCGTTCGTTAGATGCGGCGCCCGTGGCTCCATCCCCGATACGATCAAGCCGTCGATGCGCCGGTCCCGCAACTCGCCGACATCCTCATAGCCCCGGAGCAGTGCACGACACGCATCGGAGCGAGGGACTTCCGGAATTGCCAAGAGTCTCAGCCGGACCGCAACACCGGGTGGCGATGCCGCAGAGAGCAGCTTTCCGAACTGTTCCTCGGTCGTGCAGAACGCCGCATCCGGCATGTTGTTGACCAGGCCGATGACCAGCGGATCGGTGTTGTCCCCGCGGAAGAACGTATGCTCTGGTGGAGAAGGTTCGGCAGCGATGCCGGCATCATAGGCGCCCATCATGGCCTCCTGCAGTCCGTCCGGAAGCGGCGACCGCCGCGTCCAGAGCTTGGTCAAGGTCGGCGATGATGTCGTCCGGGTGCTCGATCCCGATGCTAAGGCGGATCGTCTCGGGTGTGACACCGGCGCTGCGCTGCTCTTCAGCCGACATCTGTCGATGTGTCGTCGAAGCGGGATGACAGGCCAGTGACTTGGTATCGCCCAGATTGACCAGCCGCTTGATCAGCCGCAATGCGTCATAGAAGGCACAGCTTCCGTCGAATCCGCCGCAAATCCCGACCGTGATCAGCGAGCAGGCCCGACCGCCGAGATATTTCTGGGCGAGCCGGTGGCTGGGATGGTCGGCAAAGCCGGCATAATTGACCCACTTCACCCTGCGATCACTCCGCAGGAATTCCGCGACCCGCCTGGCGTTCTCGACATGAGTCTGCATGCGCAAGGCGACCGTTTCGACACCGAGGAGCAGCAGGAAAGTGCTGAGTGCCGGTAGGACAGCGCCGGTGGTGCGGAGATGGACGTTTCGGCAGCGCGCGATATAGGCCGCTTTCCCGAACTGTCTCGTGTAGACGAGACCGTGATAGGACGCGTCGGGTTCGCTGAACATCGGAAACCGTTCCCGGTGCTGTGCCCAGGGAAACTTGCCGCTATCGACGATGACGCCCCCGAGAGTCGTGCCATGTCCGCCCAAGAACTTCGTCAGGGAATGCACGACGATGTCGGCCCCATAATCGATGGGGCGCAGCAAGACCGGGGTGGCGACCGTGTTGTCGACGATCAGCGGAATGCCATGCCGGTGGGCGATCTCCGCCAGCGCCTCGATGTCGCAAATGTTTCCCGCCGGGTTGCCAACGCTCTCGCAGTAGACGGCGCTGGTATGCTCGTCGATCAGACGCTCGATGGCGTCGGGATGGTCGCCGTCGGCGAAACGGACGGTGATTCCCATCGTCGGCAGCACATGGGCGAACAGAGTGTGGGTGGTGCCGTAGAGCTGAGGAACCGACACGATGTTCCGGCCAAGCCGCGCGAGATTGAGTATCGCATAGTGCAATGCGGCTTGGCCGGAGCTCACGCAGAGCGCCTCGAGCCCGCCTTCCAGCGCGGCAATACGCTGCTCGAGAACGGCGGTGGTCGGATTGCTGACTCGGCTGTAGCGGTGGCCCTCGGCCTCAAGATTGAACAGGGCCGCCGCGTGTTCGGCACTATCGAAGGCGTATGCGACGGTCTGGTAGATGGGGACGGCGACGGCCCGCGTCGTGGGATCGGGATCATAGCCGCCATGAATGGCTATGGTCTCGGGGCGCATCCGGCGCGTTCCTAAATCTGTCGCTTTTGACATGGTCGATCTCACCGCAAGGCCGCGAAATACAGATTCACCGAGCGACATGTTTCCTTCGTCACCCCCGCTGAAGCGAGGGTCCCGGCATCCGCCGGAATCCCGCTTTCGCGGAAATCACCAGGCGGGTTACGGAATGCGCCGGACTTCAATGCGCTAGTGGATAAAATCCAACAGATATCACCCTATTGAGGATTCCCGGTGACTCGCGGATGTGCGAGTCTGTGGGATGCGCCCAGGGATCATCTTTGAAGTGAATGCCGCCGACCGTGTCCGATTGGAAGCGATCGTGGCGG
>CAIOJO010000373.1 GCA_903858635.1 uncultured Telmatospirillum sp.
CAACCCTGCGAGCCGCCCTGCTGGCCCATCAGGCCAAGCATTCCATCAACCCCGATCTTGAACAGCACGCCAAGGCCGCGTAGCCTGTTCAGACCGTGACGCCTGCCGAGCGAATTTCAACACGGCTCGGGACAATCCCCCTTGCTGCTGCAATTGCGTATTGCGCGCCTGCAGCAGGATCTGGTCGCGGTTCTGGCTGAGCTGCGCCAGATGCTGCCGCGCCGCCTCGTTTTGAGTCTGGGCTTCGGCGGTGGCCAGGGCGCGGTCCGCCATGAACAGGTCATGGTTGAAGGCCGTGGTTTCGCCCCGGCTATAGGCGTTGTGGGCGGCGCCCAGCGACTGTTCCGCCTCGCTGAGGGCGGCCGAGGCATATTGGCGGGCCGACGGATCCAGCTCCAACTGGGCCAGCCGCTGCTGCGCCGCGTCCAAGGCGGCGTTGTTCTGCGGTTGACCGGCACAGGCGGCCAATAGACTGGCCACCGCGATGGCAGGGGCAGTACGAAAACGCATCAGGACCATGGCTCACCTCGGGGGCTGCGGTGACGTGTCGACCGGAGGGGACAGGGCAGTCGGCGGTGGCGGGGACGTCGCAATCGGCGGCTGGTTCACCTCGCTTTGCAGGCTGTTGATGGTCGCCTGCATATCGGCGTCCGCCTTTTGCGAATGTTGGGCCTCGGCCCGGGCCCGAGACAGCCGCAGATCGGCGATCGATTCCTGGGACAGGTCGCCGGCGCTGTCCATGTCGTCGTTTTTGGCCGCCGCCTCGGCCTGGCCGAGCTTCAGGCGGGCTTCGTCGAGTTCGGCCCGCGAATAGCTGTCGGCCGGTGCCTTGATGGCATCGGCCACGTCGCCGCGGGCCTGGACCAAACTGGCCGGCGGTGCGCTGGCACAGGCTGGCAGCATCAGGGCAAGGCTGGCGGCCGCCAAGCGGCGGCCGAGGGCTGGAACTCGCATCCTTACGTCTCCCCGCTGGCATCGTCCGGTTGGGGCGGCCGGCCGGGGGCCCGCCGCACTGCCACAACAACTAAGCCAGCCGGTTGTTCCCGTTGCCGGCGGACTTGCGGGCCGGAGAACACCGATCCGGCTTTGGGCGTTAACCAGGCACCATCTCCGGGGAGACAGCCATGATGATGCGTAGCCTGTTGGTGGCGGTGCTCTGCCTTGGAGCCGCTGTGGCCGGCGCCGAGGGGGCGGGGCGGAGCCAGGCCGGCGAGGTGGCGTCGAGCGCCGCCCAACAGCCGTCGCCGCCCGATTTTGTGTCGGTGGCCAAACCACTGCTGGGTGCCGTCGTCAACATCTCGAGCGAACGCCGCCTGGGCCGCGATGGCGATGAAGCGCCGTCGGCGCCATCGCCGTTCAGCGAACCGCAGGGGCCGGAGCCGCCGACCTCGAAAGGGGTGGCCCTGGGTTCGGGCTTCCTGGTCGATGGTGGCGGCTATGTGGTGACCAATGCGCATGTGGTCGACGATTCCAGCAAGATCACGGTGACCCTGCACGACCAGCGGGATTTCAAGGCGAGGCTGGTGGGACGCGATGCCCGGACCGATCTGGCATTGCTGAAAATCGACAGTGACCAAAGCTTGCCCTTCGTGCGCTGGGGCGATTCCGACGCTGCCCAGGTCGGTCAATGGATTCTGGCCATCGGCAATCCGTTCGGTCTGGGCGGCACGGTGACGGCGGGGATCATCTCGGCCACGGCCCGCGACATCGGAGCCGGCCCATATGATTCGTTCCTGCAGACCGACGCTTCGATCAATCGGGGTAATTCGGGGGGGCCGATGTTCAACATGCAGGGTGAAGTGATCGGCGTGAACACGGCCATCTTTTCGCCCAACGGCGGCAGTATCGGCATCGGCTTCGCCATTCCATCCTCCATGGCCAAGTCGGTGGTCGAACAGCTGCGCAGTTCGGGTGAAGTGCGCCGCGGCTGGCTCGGCGTGGCGATCCAACCGGTAACCCGCGAGATCGCCGAGAGCTTGGCTCTGCCCAACCCGCAAGGGGCGCTGGTGGCCGATGTGACCAATGGCAGCCCGGCTGCCAAGGCCGGCGTGAAGGTCGGCGACGTCATTCTCCGTTACCGCGGCAATCCGCTCGACGAGACGCACCGCCTGCCACGATTGGTCGCCGACTCGCAGATCGGCAGCGAGGCCGAACTGCTCATCTGGCGCAATGGCCGCCAACAGAAGTTGCGGGTCCAGATCGCGCAGCTCAGGCAGCAGGTCGCTCGCGCCCAGCCATCATCCGAACCGGGCGGTACCGAGCAAGGGGTGCTGGGTTTGGCGGTGGCGCCGCTGAACATGGAAATGCGCAACGAATTGGGGCTCGACCAGAATGAAAAGGGCGTCGTGGTGCGCGGTGTCTTGCCCAATAGCGAGGCGGCCGACCGCGGCATCGCGGCGGGCGATGTCATCCAGCAGGTGGACCAGCGCAGCGTCGCTTCGCCGGCCGAGTTCCGACAGGCCCTGGAGCGGGCGCAGAAGGCCCGCCGCACTCTGGTGCTCCTGCTGATACGCCACGGCGACAGCCGTCATTTCGTCCCGGTGCCGTTCGCGGCGCAGGATAGCAATGCGGTTCCCGGCGGCGACGATGGGCGCGGTGGCTGAACCTACTCGGCCGGCCGGCTCACATATTGGCCGATATCCACCTGATCGATCTGCTCAGGCATCAGGAAGCGTTCGGCGTAGGCCTTGTAGACGCCCGAGGTGAGGAACAGGTCGAACAGCTCGGGGTCGACATGGTTGTCCTTCTTCATGAAGGACATGATCTTGACGCATTCCGACAGCTTCTTCGGCGTCTTGTAAGGCCGGTCGCGGGCGGTCAATGCCTCGAAGATGTCGGCGATCGCCATGATGCGGGCCGGGATGCTCATCTGCTCCTTCCTGAGCCCTTTCGGATAGCCGGTGCCATCCATCTTTTCATGATGGCCGCCGGCCCATTCCGGAACCCTCCGCAGGTTCTTGGGGAAGGGAAGTGCCTCCAGCATGATGATGGTCTGCACGATGTGGTCGCTGATGTGGTAGCGGTCTTCGGCGGTCAGCGTGCCGCGTCCGACCGCCAGATTGTAGACCTCGCCCAGGTTGAACTTCTGTGCCGGCGGTTTGATGGTGAAGCCCCAGGGATTGTCGGGGGCGATCGGCGGCTTGTCGTGGGCGATGACATGTTCGGGTTTGTCCGCCAGCAGGTTTTCCACCACCGGCAGACTGGGCTTGTCGCCGGGCTTGCGATGTGCTTCTTCCCAGGACAGGCCGATGCTGTCGTCGAGGGTGCGCAGCCAGGTTGCCGCGGCAATTCCCTTGAGACGCTCGACCTTTTCGGGTGCCATGAACTCGCCGCCCACATTGCATTCGGCGACGAAAGCATAGTCGGCGTCGAGCTGGGCCAGCCGGGTATCGCGCTCCGCCCTGAGCGCCGGCTCATCGCCGCCGCCGGCGACTCCCTTCCAATAGGCGATCTCGGCGTCGCGTTTGACCACCTCGAAGCGGGTGCGGATTTCGTGGATTCGGTTGTAGATGGTTTCCAGCTTGGTGGCCTTGTCGACCACGAACTCCGGGGTCGTGACCTTGCCGCAATCGTGCATGCCGCCGGCCACTTCGAGCTCATACCACTCGTCCTCGCTCAGGGAAAAACCGGCGAAGGGGCCCTCGGCCACCTCGACCGCGGCGCGGGTCAGCATATTGGTGAGCTCGGGCACGCGGCGGCAATGGCCGCCGGTATAGGGCGACTTGGCGTCGATCGCGTTGGCGATCACTTCGATGAAGGCCTTGAACAGGTTCTTCTGGGCTTCCAGAAGCATCTGATTGTCGAGGGCGACGGCGGCCTGGCTGGCCAAAGCCTCGACCAGTTCGGCACTATCGGCGAGGAAGGCGACCACCTGGCCGCTGGAATTGCGGGCGTTGATCAGTTGCAGCACGCCGACCACGTCCCCATCGTGGTTTTTCAGGGGCACGGTGAGGAAGGATTGCGACCGGTAGCCGGTCTTGGCGTCGAATCCCTTGGTGCCGCTGAAGTCGAATTTTCCGGCGTCGTAGGCATCGTCGATGTTGACCGTGGTGGCGGTCACCGCCGCGTAGGCCGAGACGTTCTTGTGATTGGGGGCCCCGGCCGCGTCGTAGAGCTGGACCGGGGGGAAGGGAATGGGCCGGCCGGTGGTGCCGCCCATGGCGATGCCGAGGCTGTCGTTGCGCATGATCTCGAAGCGCAACTGTTTGGCGTCTTCGACCATCAAATAGAGGGTGCCGCCGTCGGCGTTGGTGAGGTCCTTGGCGCCGAGAAGGATCATCTCCATCAGGCGGTTATGGTTGCGCTGGGCGGACAGGGCGGTGCCCAGTTCGATCAGCCGCCGGTAGCGAACCTCTTGCTCGGCCGTGCTCGCCGGACTCTGGGCCATGGTCATGGCATCGGGCCTCCTCGCGCATACCGCTTCGATCAACAAGCTAATCCTTGCAGGGGGGAATGCCAAGTCGGGCTTGACCGAGCCTGCCGGCTGGCGACCGACCCGACGCCGCAGGGCTCCGAATCCAGGTTAACGAGCCGGTAGCCCAAGGATCGCGGCGAGGTATCGCACATCCCAGCCGGCGGCCTTTCGCCTGAGCTTGATGGATTTTTTGTCGGCGACGGCGCGGACGAGGTTGATGGCGTAGTGC
>CAIOJO010000374.1 GCA_903858635.1 uncultured Telmatospirillum sp.
ATGCTCGAGGACATGGCCATCTTGACCGGTGCCCAGGTCATCGCCGAGGAGATCGGCCTCAAGCTCGAGAGTGTTACCCTCGACATGCTGGGTACCGCCAAGCGGGTGACCATCACCAAGGAAGACACCACCATCGTCGATGGTGCCGGCAAGAAGAAGGACATCGAAGGCCGCATCAAGCAGATCAAGGCGCAGATCGAGGAGACCACCTCGGACTACGACCGCGAGAAGCTGCAAGAGCGGCTGGCCAAGCTGGCCGGCGGCGTCGCCGTGATCAAGGTCGGCGGCGGCAGCGAGGTCGAGGTGAAGGAGCGTAAGGATCGCGTCGACGACGCCCTGCACGCTACCCGCGCCGCGGTCGAGGAGGGTGTCGTCGCCGGTGGCGGCGTGGCTCTCTTGCACGCCGTGCACTGCCTCAGCTCGCTGAAGGTGGTGAACGACGACCAGAAGGTCGGCATCGAGATCGTCCGTCGCGCCCTGCAGTCGCCGGTTCGGCAGATTGCCGAGAACGCCGGCGCCGATGGCGCCGTGGTTGCCGGCAAGCTGCTGGAAAGCAAGGATCCGAACTGGGGCTACGATGCGCAGAAGGGCGAGTACACCGACCTGATCAAGGCCGGCATCATCGACCCGACCAAGGTGGTGCGCACCGCGCTTCAGGATGCAGCTTCGGTTGCCGGCCTGCTGATCACCACCGAGGCGCTGATCGCCGAGAAGCCCGAGAAGAAGGCTCCCGCCGGTGGTCCTCCGGGTGGCATGGGCGGCATGGGCGACATGGACTTCTAAGTCCTTTCGACCATTCAGCACCAGACAGGGGGGCCGCGCCGCGAGGCGCGGCCCTTCCACTTTGGTGGTACTGTCTAGGGCGTTCGCCCGGAGCAATCAAACTTGGCCCGGTCTTGGCGTGCCGTTCATCCTAACCGTTAGGGATAGCCGCACTATTACCGTCGAATCCTTTCATCCTCAGCCGATCGGCGGCAGTATGGCTGTCGGGAGCCGTAATCGAACGGTCGCCAGGAGGAATTGTGCGCGAGGTTGAATTGAACACCAGGCCTTCGGCGAGCGGCAAGGAATGGGCACATGGCAATGTGCTTGGCAACGAGCCGGCTCTCGTGACCGTGATCGAGGACGAGGCGATCATCCTGGTCGGCTACCAGATGCTATTCGAAAGCTGGGGTTACGCGGTGATCGCTGCCGGTTCGGCCGATGAAGCGCTGGAGATGCTGCGCTGTAGCGGGCGGGCTCCCGACATCATCATCGCCGATTACCGGCTGAAGGACGGGCAGACCGGGGTCGGCGCCATCCGCTCGATTCAGGGCGAGTTCGGCGACGATATTCCGGGCATCCTGGTCACCGGCGACACCGGCGCCGAACGGCTGCGGGAAGCGGCGGCCAGCGGGCTGCCGATCCTGCACAAGCCGGTCAACGGGGGGCAGTTGCGGGACCTTCTGGTGCGCTGCCTCGATGCCGTTTGACGGTTTGGCTCCATAACTCATCGACCACGCTCACCGTCGCCGCCACCAGGAAGGCGGTGGCCCACTCGCTGGCGGTCAGCGGCACCGTGTGGAACAGGGCCCCGGCCGGCGGCCAATGCACCACCATGACCTGCAGGGCGACGACGGCGGCCAACGCCAGCCAAAGCTTGCCATTGGCCGGAGCGCCGCGGCCGAAGACGCAATGGTGCGACGAGCGGGCATTGAACAGATTGAAGAACTGAAACAGGACGAAGGTGGTGAAGGCCATGGTGCGGGCCTCGGCGGCGCTCTGTCCGTCCGCCAGGCTGATGGCGAACACCGCCAGCGTGCCGCTCGCCATGACCGCCCCGGACAACGCCAGCCGCCAAATGCCGCGCCACGGCAGGAAGTCTTGGTCGCGCGGCCTGGGGCCCTGTTCCATGATGCCCGGATCGATGGGATCGAAGGCCAGGGCCATGGCCGGCGGACCATCCATGATGATGTTCGCCCACAGGATGTGGATCGGATGGAATGGCGTCGGCAGACCCAATAGGGGCGCCAGGAAGACGGTGAGCAGGGCGCCGAGGTTGGTGGATAGCTGGAAGCGGATGAATTTGACGATCTTGTCGTAAACGCCGCGCCCTTCGCGGATGGCGGCGACGATGGTGGCGAAGTTGTCGTCGGTCAGCACCATCTGGGCCGTTTCCCGGGCCACGTCGCTGCCGCTCCGGCCCATGGCGATGCCGATATCGGCGGCCTGGAGGGCCGGCGCGTCATTGACCCCGTCGCCGGTGACCGCCACCACTTCGCCGGCAGCACGCAGGGCCCTGACGATGCGCAGCTTGTGCTCCGGCATCAACCGCGCCAGCACGGCGACGCCGCCGAGACGCGCCGCCAGCTGGGCATCGTCGATCGCATCCAGTTCCACCCCGGTCAGGGACTCGCCGCAAAGGCCGAGCCGGTCGGCCAGGGCGGCGGCGGTCTGGGGATGGTCGCCGGTAAGAATCTTCACGCCGATCCCGGCTTGCAGGCAGGTTCGGATGGCCGCACCGACCTCGGCGCGCGGCGGCTCGACCAGGGCCGCCAAGCCGATGAAGCGGATGCCGACCAGCCCGGCGACCAGCGAATCGGGACGGAAGCGGGCACCCGCCAGCCGACCCGAGGCAAAGGCCAGCACGCGCAGCGCCTGGCCGCCGAGTTGCGCCACCTGCCGGGTGATCGCGTCACGGGCGGCGCTGTCCAGCGGGCAGTCACCCTCGGCGGCGAGTTGGCTGGCACACAAGGCCAGAACGGTGTCGGGGGCGCCCTTTACGCAGACCACCACATCGCCGTCCTCGGCCCGGTGGAAGGTCGCCATGAAGCGGGTCTCCGGGTCGAACGGGATCTCGGCCAGCCGAGGCCGCTCGGGCGGCACGGCGCATTTCGCGGCCAGGGTGAGCAGCGCATTCTCGGTCGGGTCGTTGGCCGGCAGGTCCAATCCCGATCGGGCTGCATTGCACCATGCGGCGGGGTTCAACAAGGGGAGCAGATCCGGCAGCGGGCCCTGATCCTCGGCGACGATCATGGCGGCGTCGAGATCGCGCACGCAAAATCGCCGTCCGAGAAAGACCAGGGTCTGGACGGCGAGTTGGTGCTCGGTGAGGGTGCCGGTCTTGTCCGAGCAGATCACCGTGGTCGAGCCCAAGGTCTCGATCGCCGATCGGCGGGTGATCACCGCCCCATGTCGGGTCATCCGGGCCATGCCGATGGCCAAGGTGACG
The DNA here is from genome assembly GCA_903858635.1 of uncultured Telmatospirillum sp. Classification (GTDB taxonomy): domain Bacteria; phylum Pseudomonadota; class Alphaproteobacteria; order Rhodospirillales; family Magnetospirillaceae; genus DUZF01. Next base: position 3,212 of record CAIOJO010000374.1, read on the forward strand.
GACATGATCGCCGGTAGTCCCTCGGGTATGGCCGCCACCACCAAGGCCAGCGAGGTCAGCAGCAATTCGAGGAGGGGTTCGCCACGCAGCGCTCCCAGAACGAAATAGATCAGGACGGCGGCTCCGGCCAAGGCCGCCAAGCGCTTTCCCAAGCGGTCCAGCCGGCCTTGCAGCGGCGTCGGTCCCGGGCGAATGGCGCCCAGCATGGCAGCGATGCGCCCGGCTTCGGTGGCCGCCCCGGTGGTGGTGACCAGCATGCTGGCCCGTCCACGGGTGACCACGCTGTTCATGAAGACCATGTTCCGGCGGTCGGCGATCCCCAGGGCAGCCGGCAGCGGTTTCAGCTCCTTGACGGCCGCTTTGGCTTCCCCGGTCAAGAGGGACTCGTCGACTTCCAGATCGATCGCCGCGGTCAGCCGGCCATCGGCCGGGACGCGGTCGCCGGGCTCGAGACGGACCAGGTCGCCGGGAACCAGCCGGACCGACTCCAGCAGAGCGTCGACGCCGTCGCGGCGCACCCGGCTGTGATGCGCCATCAGGCGCTGCAGGGCGCGGAACACCCTCTCGGCCTGCCATTCCTGACGAAAGCCGAGCAGACCATTGACCAGCAGCACCACCAGGATGATCGCCATGTCGGCGCGATCGCCGATAACGGCGGCCAGGACCGCCGCGGCGAGCAGCACCAAGGCGAGAAGGTTGCGGAATTGGTCCCACAAGACCTGTCGCGCCTGGCGACGGGGGGCCTGGGGCAGTTGGTTGACGCCGTAACGGGCGCGCCGCGATTCGGCCTCGGCCTCGGTCAAGCCGATGTCGGGGGCAACGCCGAGACGCCGTGCCACTTCGCCGACCGGCAAGGCATGCCAAGCCTCGAATTGGTCTGCCGGGGCCGTCCGTGTTTCCATCCTCTCGTTGTGCACCGCTGCAAACGGGCGGTCAATGCGGACGGAGAAAATGCAGGCTGAACAGGCGATCGACATCGCACCAGGCGGCGGCCGGCTGCAATCCCGCTTGACGGGCCAGCGACTGGAATTCGCCGACCGAATATTTGTGCGAGTCCTCGGCGTGGATGGCGTCGCCACGATGGAACCGGAAGCTTCGTCCCGCCGCCCGGGCGATCTGCTCGCGGCGGCTGATGATGTAGATCTCTACCTTGCCTCGCCCGGCGTGATAGAGCGCGCTATGGGCGAAGCCGGCCGGATCGAAATCGCCGTGCAGCTCGCGATTGATCCGCTCGATCAGGTTGAGGATGAAGGCCGAGGTGACGCCGCTCGCGTCGTTGTAGGCGGCAAACAGCCGTTCATCGGCTTTCTTGAGGTCGACGCCGACCAGCAGCGCCCCGTCCCGCCCGAGCAGCCGGCGAATCCGCTGCAGAAAACGGACCGCCTCGGCCGGCTGCATATTGCCGATGGTCGAACCGGGAAAGAAGCCGAGCACCGGCCCATCGCCGGCAGGAAGCCGGAACGGCCGGGTAAAATCGGCGTGGATCGGCGTTACCGGCAAGGTCGGCCGTTCCCTGGCCAGTTGCAGCACCGACTCGGTCAGGGCCTCGTGGCAGATATCGACCGGAAGATAGGCCCTCGGCCGGGCCGCATCGAACAGATAACGGGCCTTGGCCGGAGTGCAGCCGCCAAATTCCACCAGGCGGGGCGGTTTGCCGATCAAGGCGGCCACTTCGCCGGCATGGCGGGCCAACAGGGCACATTCGGTGCGGGTCGGGTAATACTCTTCGAGCCGGCAGATCTGCTCGAACAGCTCGCTGCCACGGCGATCGTAGAGGAAGCGGCAGGGGATATGCCGGGGGCGCCGGCTGAGGCCGGAGACAACGGCTCTGGCGAACTCGCTGTTGCCGTTGCGCACCACGTCGCGGCGACTCATGCGTCCTCCGCCAGGCGAATGCCGGAGAACTGCCAGCGGGCCGCCGGCGGGAAGAAATTGCGATAGCTGGCCCGCAGATGCCCGGGCGGCGAGGCACAGGAGCCGCCCCGCAGCACCATCTGATTGACCATGAACTTGCCGTTGTACTCGCCGAGCGCCCCGGCCGACGGGCGATAGCCCGGATAGGCGGAATAGGGGCTGGCCGTCCATTCCCAAAGATCGCCGAACAACTGGGCCGGGTGGCCGGCGGCCGGTTCGGCCGGCAGCGGCCGCAAGGCGCCACTGCCCTGATCATTGCCGATCGCCGGCAGGGCCGCGGCCGCCCTTTCCCACTCGGCCTCGGCCGGCAGGCGTTTGCCCGCCCAACGGGCGTAGGCGTCGGCTTCATAATAACTGACATGGGCGACCGGCGCCGCCGGGTCGACGGCGCGCAACCCGCCGAGTGTCATGGCGAGCGGCAGGCCGTCCTGCCAGCGCCAGTACAACGGCGCCTGCCAGGCTTCGTTGCGAACCGTCGCCCAGCCGTCGGAAAGCCATAGCTCGGGGCGCCGGTAGCCCCCGTCGCCGATGAAGTCGAGATACTCGCCATTGGTCACCAGCCGCGAGCCGAGCCGCCACGGGGCCAGATGCACCAGATGCCGCGGCTCTTCGTTGTCGAAGGCGAAGCCCGGTCCGGCATGGCCGATCTGGGCCAGCCCGCCCTCGTATTCGAACCAGCTCAGGGGGGGCGCCGGGCGGCTCTCTGCCGGGGGAAGGGGCCGGTAAACCGGGGCCAGCGGGTTGCAGGCGAACAGGTGCAGAAGATCGGTCAGGATCAGCTCCTGATGCTGCTCCTCATGGGCGATGCCGAGTTCGAGCAGGGCCGTGCCGCGGTCATCGAGCCCGCGCTCGATGAGTGCGGCCACGGCAGTGCTGACAGCGTGGCGCCAAGCCAGAATCTCGGCCAGTCCAGGCCGCGTCAGCAGACCACGCCGGGGCCGCGGATAGGGCTGTCCGACGGTCTCGTAATAGGAATTGAACAGGGGCGCCCAGTCGGGAGCCTCGCCTTGCAGCGGCAGGAAGGTGCTGAAGAACCAACTTGTATGGGCCAAGTGCCATTTGACCGGACTGGCGTCCGCCATCGACTGCGCCGCCGCATCCTCGGCCGAAAGCGGCTCGGCCAGAACCTCGCTGTGGCGGCGAACCTGCCGGAAGCGATCCTGCAAAGCGGGGGACGGGGGAGCGATGGTGGCGTGGATCATGGCGCTGTCTCTCTTCCGTCGATGGGCCGCAGCAATGCCAGCAGCGGGTCGGTGGCCGGCAAGGGGAGCGGACGGAGGTCCAGTTCTCCGCATATCTGCAACAATTGATTGGCCCGCTCGGCGCAACTGTGTCGGCTCTCGATGGTTCGCCGGGCGTGGCCGCTGATCTCGGCGCGCAGCTCGGGGTCGGCGACCAGGGCCTTCAGATGGCGGCGCATCTCCGCTCCGTCGCGAGCCAGCAGGAAGTCGCGTCCCACCGTGAACATGCCATCGCAGTCCAGCCAGGGGGCGGACACCAAAGGGGTGCCGCAGGCCATCGCCTCGAACAGGCGGATCGACGGCAACCCCGGCAACAGGCGGCTGCGCGCCCGGCTCGGCACATGCACGGTGCACAGGAAGCCGGCGAAGATCGCCGGAATGCGGTCAGGCGGCGCCCAGCCGGCGAATTCGATGCCGGCCTCGCCCATCAGCGCCACCGCTGCCGCCGGATAGGGCGGACCGTAGGCCCGGCCCCGCAGACCCAGCAGTTTGACCGGCTCGAGCAGGAAATGCCGCAGCTCGACGCCATGGCTTTGGTCGCCCCATGCGCCGATGAACACCACGTCCCCCACGACCGCCCCATCGTGGCGGCAGAAGCGGCGGCAATCGGCGGCATCGGGCCAGATCCAGCCGCGCGGCGTCATGCCGGCGGCCAGGCAAATGTCGGCGATGACGCGGCTGGCGGCCAAGACCCCGTCATAGCCGGTCAAATCGAACACACGGGGGTCCAGGCCCTGCAGGGCGCCATGCCGGAACAGCAGCCGGTAGCCGCCGTGACGACGCCGGTGGCGGGCGATACGGCCGACTTGCTGTGGTGTCAGGCTGTCATGGACGATGACCAGATCCGCTTCGCCACAGACCTCTTCCGGTCGCGTGTCGGCGGCGATCAACCGGGCGTCATGGCCAAGATCGCACAGCTCCTCGGCCACACCGCACAGGAAGTGGCTGGCGCTGGGCGATCCCAGGCGGGCGAAGCACAGCACGCGCAGACCGCTCGGCAGAGCGGTCGGCCTGCCCTGTTCGCCCGGCTCATCCGTCATCGTCCCCCTCCCTGGGCTCGGTGGTTCGGCCGTTGGCTCGATGCAGGGTTAACGCATCATGGTCGCAAGTCGGTTCCGCACTATGGGAAGGATATTGGGACGAGCTTGGCCTTATGAACCCCCACCAGTCGATGTTCCTGCCACTGCCACGCCCTTATTCGCTTTCGGGTTCGTCTGCTTGCGCGGGGCATTCTCGGGGAACAGCGCCTTCCTCGGCCCTGTTGACTCTCGCTGGGGTTACCCCAAGAGCCCATCTTCCGTTCCTCCACGGGACTGCACACCTGTCGATATATCCGACGGGTAAAGAATCTAATAATCCTCAAACGAGCGTCACGAATATCCGCTTCGACGCAAGTCGATGATGCCCCCGGTTTACCAAGGTGGTGGAGATGACGGAATTCGCGTACATGGTGTCTGAACATATCCCCAACCTGCGGCGCTACGCTCGTGTATTGGTTCGCGATGCGATTCATGCCGAAGACTTGGTTCAGGATTGTCTTGAGCGGGCCATCTCACGGGAACATCTTTGGCAGCAGGGAACCAACCTGCGCGCCTGGCTATTCACCATTCTGCACAATCTCTACATCAATCAGTACCTTCGCCACGGCGGGGCTGCCATGGTGGTGCCGTTGATGGAGGAGCACTCGCTGGTATCCTGTCCTGCCCGCCAATTCCACAGCATGACATTGAAGGATTTGGCCCGCGCCTTCGATGACCTGCCCAAGCAGGAGCAGCAGGTGGTGTTGCTGGTGGGGGGATTGTCCCGAGCCGTGTTGAAATTCGCTCGGCAGGCGTCACGGTCTGAACAGGCTACGCGGCCTTGGCGTGCTGTTCAAGATCGGGGTTGATGGAATGCTTGGCCTGATGGGCCAGCAGGGCGGCTCGCAGGGTTG
>CAIOJO010000375.1 GCA_903858635.1 uncultured Telmatospirillum sp.
CAACCCTGCGAGCCGCCCTGCTGGCCCATCAGGCCAAGCATTCCATCAACCCCGATCTTGAACAGCACGCCAAGGCCGCGTAGCCTGTTCAGACCGTGACGCCTGCCGAGCGAATTTCAACACGGCTCGGGACAATCCCCCATCGCCGCCAATGAAAGGGTCATGAGCCAGCTGAATTCGGCGATCGCCGAACATATCAGCGGCGTCCTCAACCTGAGCGAAGTCATCCTCGACCAATGCAACGAATGGCTGGCCGGCCATTCCGCGGCGGTGGCCTGGGAAGCGCCGGCGATGCAGGCCCTGGTGGCCCGGTTGAACCAGAAGACCAACGGCCTGGTCGACCTCGCCTTCGCCACCAAGGACGGTCGCCTCCACCACGCCGACGGAACCGTCGATGCAGGTCCCCAGGACGTTTCCGACCGGGACTGGTTCCGGGTGCAACTGGAGCCGACGACCACCGGCATGACGATCGGTAATCCGATCCGCAGCCGGCGGGATGGCCTGTGGAAGGTGCCGCTGGCCATGAAGGCCTCGGGCGGGCGCGATCTTGCCGTGCTGGTGGCCGCCATCCGACTCGACAAGCTGGCCGAACTGCACGAACGGCAGCGCATGAAGCCGGGCGGCGGCATCTCCTTGGTGCGGGATGACGGTGTCGTCCTGTCACGGGTCCCCCTGCGCGACGAGTTGCTGGGGGGCAGCTTCCGCCTGTCGCCGGAATTCGAACGCAACCGGGTCAAGTTTTGCAGCGGCTTCTTCCTGGCGCCGGCGTCGCCGATCGACGGCCGCGATCGCTACGCCCATTTCCTCCGCTTGGACCACTATCCGGTGGTGATCGGCATCGGCATTCCGGTTGAGGATCTCCTGGCGGAATGGCACAGCGAGACGGCCGAATTCGTGGCTGGTGCAGCCGTCATTTCGCTGTTCGGCGGAATCCTCGCCTGGCGCCTGTTCCAGGCGTTGAACGGCAAGGAGGGCGCCACGCGCGAGGTCGAGGCGGCCTACCAGCGGTTTTTCGACATCGTAACGACGGTTTCAGGTCTGGTCTGGGAACTGGATGCGCAATGCCGCTTTACCTTCGCCTCGGCCCGCTTCGAGACGCTGAAGGGTCTGCCGGCGGGCGAAATGCTCGGCCGCACGCCGTTCGAGTTGGGCCTGACCTCCGACCCGGAGATAGCCGACAAGATGGCGGCGCAGCTGCCGTTTACCGCGCTGCATAAGGGATTCCACAAGACCGACGGCAAGCCGGTGATCTCGCAAGTGGTGGGGCGCCCGTTTTTCGATCAGGCGGGGCAATTTGCCGGATACCGCGGCGTCACCACCGACCTCACCGAACAGAAGTTGGCGGAGGCGGCTCTCAAGGAGAGCAAGGAACGTCTCGATGCCATGCTGGACAACCTGCCCGGCGTGGCGTTCCGTCTGTACACCAAGGAGAACGGCGACACCGAGTCCATCTATGTCAGCGACGCGCTGCGCGATCTGACCGGCTGGGAGCCGTCCCAGTTGGTCCTGGCCGGCCATATCGGCATCTCGCATCTGATGCATCCGGACGACAAGGGCTGGGTCATTCCCTACCGAATGTATTGCCTGCAGCACGACATTCCGTTCGAAGCGACCTGGCGGTTGTTGCATGCCGACGGCGGAACGCGCTGGGTGTTCAACCGTTCGCGCGGGATTCGGCAGGCCGATGGCGGGTGGATCATCGACGGTCTGTTGATCGACGTGACCGAGCAGGAAGAGGCCAAACGGCGTCTGGCCGAGCGGGAACGCCAATTGTCGGAGATCCTGGCCGCCATCGATCTGACCAGCGACTTCATCTCGGTCACCGATGCCGATCGGAAGATCATCTACGTCAACCGGCGGATCACCGCCGAGCTCGGATTCCCCCCCGGGGCCGGTCTGATCGGCAAGGTCTGGCAGGAGCTGCAACCGGCGTCGATCAACGAAACGGTGGCGGAAGCACTGGCGGCCATGGAGTGGAGCGACCATTGGGGCGGCGAGATAGAGTGGATCCGGCCCGACAACGGCCAGGTCATTCCGCTGCAGGTTCGGCGCAGCCGGGTGCCGAGCGGCGGCTATGTCATCGTCGCCTCGGACATCACGGAACGCCGGCACCACGAGGACGAATTGCGGCGCCAGGAACGGCGCGAGGCGCAGGCCGGGACGATGGAAGCATTGGGGCAACTGGCCGGAGGTATCGCCCATGACTTCAACAATATCTTAGGCGCCATTCGCGGCTTCGCCCATTTCCTGGTGGAAGACGCGATCGAGGGCAGCCAGGATCGCCAATTCGCCATGCAGATCGTCGCCGCCGCCGAACGGGGGCGCTCCCTGGTCGAGCGGATCATGGCATTCTCGCGGCGCGAGGCCGGGCGGCGGCTCGATCTACGGTTGGCCGATGCCATGCAGGATACCGTCGACCTGTTGCGAGCGACGCTGCCGGCGAGCACCAGTCTGGTGGTCGAGAACGAGCTGCCGGCCGCCGTCGTGCTGGCCGACCGGACTCAGTTGGCCCAGGTGTTGATCAATCTTTGCGTCAATGCCAGCGATGCCTTGAACGAGGCCTCGGGCGTCGTCTCGGTGGCCGTGCGCGCCTTCGACCGCCAGCGTGGGGCGATTGACCGACCGCCGCCCGCTACGCCGACGCCGGGGGCTGTCGAGACCTGGCAAGCCGAAGGAAGCAGTTGGCTGCTCACCGGCAGCTTGCCGGCCGGGCCGGCGGTGGCGATTGCCGTCACCGACGGTGGTCAGGGCATTCCGGTCGATGTCATGCGGCATGTCTTCGAGCCCTTCTTCACCACCAAGGCACCGGGCCGCGGCACTGGCCTCGGCCTGGCCGTGGTCCATCGGATCGCCCTCGACCACGATGCGGCCATTCTCATCCGGTCCACCGCAGGGATGGGGACCTCCATCGAGTTCATCCTGCCGTTGTCAGAAGGCCTCGCCGCCGCCGAGGTGGTGCCGCTGCCGACGGTCCGCCGGCCGGCCGACAGCCGCGCGGCAACGGTCATGGTGGTGGATGATGACGAGGCGTTCCTGGCGATGATGCAAGTCTGCCTGGAACGGTTGGGGCACGACGTGGTGGCCACCGGCGATCCGCGCGAAGCCCTCATGGCCATCGAGGAGAGTCCAGGACTCTGGCAGCTGTTGGTGACCGACCAGACCATGCCGCATCTCGACGGGTTGCGGCTGGTGGAGCGGGTCAAGGCCCTGTCGCCCGGCACGAAATGCATCATTTGCAGCGGCTTCAGCAGTGGCCTGACGGCAGCCAAGGCGCTGGCGGCCGGCGCCGATGGATATCTCGGCAAGCCGCTCGACCTGGATGCGTTTGCCAACTTGGTGGTTCAACTGCTTGCAAGAGAATAACGCTGTGATGGAGGTGCAGCATTAGAAGGAGATTTTCTCTGGGGGTCGAACAACCTGAGCCCTTGTCCATTTAGATTGAATGTTCTGATCGAATCGCGAATAGTCAAAACAGTGATGTGGGCTAGGGCGGGAATTGCATGCGCGTCGTGATTGCCGACGATCATCCTCTCTATTTGGCGGCCATACGGGTCTGCCTCGAACGTCTGTTCGTGTCGGTCGACATCGTCGAAGCGGGGTCGTTACCGGAAGCTCTGGGTAAAATGGCCCAGGAGGCGCCCCCGACACTGGTCCTCCTCGATTTTTCGATGCCCGGCATGAACGGCGCCCAAGGGGTCAAGGCGGCCGTGGAAAAGGCGGGTGGGGCGCCGGTCGTGGTCATGTCGGGGGTGGCCAACCGCCAGGATGTCGGCGCTTGCGTGGCCGCCGGCGCCAGGGGCTTCATTCCGAAGACGCTGGAGCCCAATTTGTTCGGGGCCGTTCTCAACATGGTGGTGATGGGGGGCAGTTACATTCCCGCCGAATATCTGGAGCGTCCCGCACCGGTGGTGCCACGACGCCAAGTGACCGAGCCGCTTTCGCAGGAGATGTCGTCGCGCGAGGTCGACGTTCTGGAAATGCTGGCCAAGGGTTGTTCGAACAAGGAAATTGCTCGCGAACTGAAGATCCAGGAAGTGACGGTAAAGCTCTATCTGAGCCGTGTCTTCCAGAAGCTCGGGGTCCGCAACCGGGCCCAGGCGGCGGTGAAGGCCCTGGAACATGGGATGATCCGTTCGGCCCCGCCCAATCCGGTCCTGCACGCCGATTGACCCGTTGGCGGATGCGCCTCCGGAGGGATTTGCCTAGAAATCAGGCGACTCTACAATTGCCCACGAAAAAAGCATTGTGCGATGCAGCATAGTGCTTGACGGGCCTTCGCCGCTTTGCCCATCATGCGTTGCCGGGATGCTTTCGATCGTCATCCGGGTATCACGCAGCGGTGCAAGGAGATGGCAATGGCCAAGGCTTATTCTCATGATGCGGCGCAGCCCAAAGCCCAGGGCCTGCCCAAGGGTGGGCCGGTTACCGAAGCTGCCCCTTCGTGGCCGGCTGCGGCGACGACAGGCGGCGCCGCCTACAGCATGCCGACCAATCAACAAGCCCCCGGCCTGCCCGGCGATCAGCCAGACAATCGGCCCGAGCCTTCCTGAGGCGGCCCCAAGCCCGCATTTCCCACCCCCTCGGCATCGTCGGCGTGGGGAGAAATGCGGGCTGACGACGGCCATCCGGCCAACCGGCGGTCGTCACACGCCGTCTGACATTTTCAACTCCTAAACCGACACGAAAAAGGGGATACTTTCGCGCGCCGCGGCGGACCGAAGGTATCGATGACTCTTCACAAGTTCAGCATAAAGACCAGGCTTGCCGCCGGCTTCGCGGTGGTGCTGCTGCTCGGCACCGGGCTGGCCGGGCTGGCCACCGCCAATCTGCTCCGCCTGCAGGATTTGAACGCCGATTTATACCGGCACCCATTTCTGGTCAGCACGCAGGCGTTGCAGCTCAAAGCCGCCGTCCTCGGCATGCGCTACGGCCTCGAAGACGTGGTGAGCGCGCCCGATGCCGCCGCCCTCGAGAGCGAAGTCGCCAAGATCGCCCAACTGGAGGCCGCCGCAGTGGCCCGGCTGGGCGGGGTGCGGGAGCGCTATCTCGGCCTTCCCCGTGATCTCGAGGGGCTCGATGCGGCCCTGGCCGAATGGCGGCAATTGCGCCTGTCGGTCATCGACCTCAAACGCCAGGGACGGCAGGCGGCGGCTGCGGCGTTGCAGAGCGGCAAGGGCGAGCAGTTGGCCGGCGGGGTCGAGGGGCAAATCGACCAGATCATCGAATTCGCCATGCATAAGGCGGAAGAGTTCCATGGTCAGGCCGAACAGGCCAGGGCCCACACCCTGCGGTTGATGGTGTGGCTGACCGCCGCCCTGTTGCTGGTCGGCGGGGGGCTGGGTGTGGTCTTGACCCGCAGCATCATCGACCAGTTGCATGCGCTGCGCGTCGCCATGTCGAGCCTGGCCGAGGGCAATCTCGAGGTGACCATTCCCGAACGCCTGAGCGCCGGCGAGATCGGCGCCATGGCCGGCGTCGTCGACATCTTCAAGGACCTGTCGCGCCGCCTGAAGGGCCAGCATTGGATCAAGTCGAACATCGCCCAGTTGTCGACCGCAATGCACGGCGCCGAGACCACGCGCGAACTGGCGCAGGGGGTGATCGAGCGGCTGGTGCCGCTGGTCGATGCCGGGGTCGGCGTCTTCCACATTTGGCGGCCCGAGGCGGAACGTCTGGAACTGCTGGGCAGTTACGGCTTTCAAGCGCAGCAGCATGTGGGGAGCAGCTGTCGCCTCGGCGAAGGGCTGGTCGGCCAATGCGGGCAAGACAAGACGCCGATCCTGATCACCGACCTGCCGGCCGATTATATCCGCATCGCCTCGGGAATCGGCGATGCCCCACCCCGGATGATCCTGCTGGCGCCGGTTCTGGCCAAGGACAACCTGCTGGGCGTCGTCGAGATCGCCACCTTCAAGCGCTTCACCGAGTTGCAGCAGGCCTTCGTCGACGAATTGCTGCCGATCGTCGGGCTCAATCTGGAGATCCTCGACCGTAACCGGCGCACCCGCGTCCTGCTCGAGGAGACGCGGCAACAGGCGGAAGAACTGCGCCACTCGGAGGAGCAGCTGCGGGCGCAAAGCGATGCACTGCAGGCCGCCAACGAGGAATTGCGCGAGACCTCCGACGAGCTGCAACAGCAGTCCGAAGAGCTGCGAGCCTCGGAAGAAGAACTGCGGGCCCAGCGCGAGGAACTTCAGGCGACCAATGAAGAGCTGAGCGAGAAGACCGTCGCCTTGGAACAGCGCGGTGCCGCACTCGAGCTGGCGCGCGAGGAATCGGAAAAGCGCGCCCTCGAACTCAGCGTCGCCAGTCGCTACAAGTCCGAGTTCCTGGCCAATATGTCGCACGAGCTCAGGACCCCGCTCAACAGCCTGCTGATCCTGGCCAAGTACCTGGCCGACAACGAAGAGGGCAACCTCACCTTGGATCAGGCCGAATCGGCCAAGATCGTGCACGAGAGCGGCCACCACCTACTGCAGCTGATCAACGACATTCTCGATCTGTCCAAGGTCGAAGCCGGAAAGATGGAGGTGGTGCCCGAAGATATTCTGCTGGGGGACTTCGCCGTCAACATTCAACGGCGTTTCGCCCGCTTGGCCGAAGCGCGCAGCCTGTTCCTGCGGGTCGAGGCCGAGGCCGATCTGCCGCCGCTGTTGCGTTGCGACCGCGGCAAGCTCGACCAGATCGTCAACAACCTGGTGGCCAATGCCGTCAAGTTCACCCGGCAGGGCGGGGTTACCGTGCGGTTCTCGCGGCAGCACCGGTCGACCACGGCTCTTCCCGCGAGGGACGACGGCTACCTGGCTATTGCGGTGCACGACACCGGGGTCGGCGTGCCGGCCGAGAAACTGGACCGCATCTTCCAAGCCTTCGAGCAGGCGGACGGCTCGACCAGCCGGACCTTCGGCGGCACCGGGCTGGGACTGACCATCTCGCAGCGTCTGGCCCAGTTGATGGAGGGCGATATCGACGTCACCAGCGTCGAAGGCGAGGGCAGCACCTTCACCCTGGTCCTGCCTTTGCTCCTGCCGGATGTCCCCGAGGTTTCGTCGGGGCCCGGCGAAGTGGTGGTTCCCGCCATTCCCTCGGCGGTGCCGGCCTTCGTCGACGATCGCGAACTCCTGTTGCCGGGCGACGAGGTGATCGTCGTCATCGAGGATGACGATGCCTTTGCCCGCATCCTGTGCGATCTGGCCCGCAAGCGCGGCTTCCGCTCGGTCAGGGCGGCCGATGGGCGAAGCGGCCTGGAATTGGCCACCCGCTATCGCCCGAGCGGCATTCTGCTCGACGTCGCCTTGCCCGAGATGGACGGCTGGGCGGTCATGGCCAACCTCAAACAGACCGCGGAAACGCGCCATATCCCGGTCCACTTCATCTCGGCCATCGACGACAGCGTGCGGGGGCTGCAGATGGGGGCGGTCGGCTATGCGACGAAGCCGGTCAGCAAAGAGCAGATGGAGGTTGTGTTCGACCGCTTGCGGCATTTCGCCGCGGACGGGGTCCGCCGCGTGCTGGTGGTGGACGACGACGCCGGTGCCCGCAAGGCGACCACGCGTCTGGTGAAGTCGGAGCGGATCCAGGTGGTCGAGGCCGGCAGTGCCGAGCAGGCCCTGGCCCTGCTGAAGAGCGATCGCTTCGATTGCCTGGTGCTGGATCTCGTGCTGCCCGATCTCAGCGGCTTCGATCTGCTCGACCGGGCCGCCGCTTCGGGCGTCGTTCTGCCTCCGGTGGTCGTCTATTCCGGCAAGGAGCTTTCCTACGAGGAGAACCTCAAGCTCCGCGAATACACCGACAGCATCGTCATCAAGGGGGCGCGCTCGCCGGAACGCTTGGTGGACGAGGTGAGTCTGTTCCTGCACAGCGTCCAGTCGAGCGGCAAGCAGGAAAACCACCGCAGGCAGGCCGGCACCCAGGACAAGGACGAGAGGTTGAGCGGGCGCAGCGTGCTGGTGGTCGACGACGACATGCGCAACGCCTTCGCCCTGTCGAAGATCCTCAGGGGCAAAGGGCTCAAGGTGCTGGTTGCCCAGGATGGCCACAAGGCGCTGGCGCAACTGGCCGAGCATCGGCACATCGACATCGTCCTGATGGACATCATGATGCCCGGCATGGACGGTTACGCGACCATCCGCGAGGTGCGCAAGGAGCCGGCCTTGGCCTCGCTGCCGATCATCGCCCTGACCGCCAAGGCGATGAAAGGCGACCGCGAGAAATGTCTGGAAGCGGGCGCCGACGATTATCTGTCGAAACCGGTCGACGTCGCGGCTTTGCTGGAACGAATGCGCGCCTTGCTGTGCCACGCGGACGAGCCGGCATGACCGACGCCGAACTTCAGGATATCGAGACGCGGCTGTTTTTCGAGGCGATGGCGGTCCGTCACGGATACGACTTCCGCCACTACGCGCGCGCCTCGATGAAGCGACGAGTGCAGGCCTTGGCCCAATCCGTCGGCTGCCCGGATATCGGCTCGCTGATCCCCCGGGTCTTGCGCGAGGAAGGGTTCCTGGGCCAGGCGCTGGCCCATCTGTCGGTCCCGGTCACCGAGATGTTCCGCGATCCTGCCGTCTTCCTGGCGCTGCGCCGCGAGGTCCTGCCCATTCTCGACAGCTATCCACGGATCTCCGTGTGGCAGCCGGGCTGCGCCACCGGAGAGGAGCCCTATTCGTTGGCCGTCCTGTTCGAAGAAGAGGGGATGCTGCCGAAGGCGCAGATTTACGCCACCGACATCAACGACATGGCCCTGGCCAAGGCGGAAGAGGCGATCTATCCGGCCCGCAACCTGGCGGCCTATGCGCGGAACTATGCCCAAGCCGGCGGCAAGACGACGCTGGCAGATTACTTTACCACCGCCTACGACTTCTCCAAGATCAGTGAACCGCTCCGGCAGAAAGTTGTTTTCGCCCATCATAACCTGGTGGCCGACGGTGTCTTTTGCGAAGTCCATATGGTGTTGTGCCGCAACGTGCTGATTTATTTCGATCGCACCCTGCAAAATCGCGTCCTGGCGTTGTTCCATGACAGTCTGGTGCGTGGCGGGTTCCTCTGCCTGGGCAAAAAGGAGACCCTCGAGGGCACCGATTACGCCGACCGCTTCCGTCCGGTCGACCGCGACTGCCGCATCTGGCGGAAGGCCGAGGCGTCGTGACGGCCGGTTCATTTCAGGCTGCCGTGGTGGGCTGCTCGGCCGGCGGGCTGGAGGCCCTGCACCGCCTGCTCGATCCGCTTCCGGCTGATTTTCCGCTGCCGCTGGTGGTGGTCGCCCATCTGTCGGCCAACAGCGACAGCCTGCTGCCGCAATTGCTGCAGGGTAAATGCCGCCTCAAGGTGCTCGAGGCCGAGGACAAAATGCCGGTGGTTGCGGGCTCGGTCTATGTGGGGCCGCCGGGCTACCATCTGCTGGTCGAAGCCGACCATACGCTGTCGCTGTCGGTCGACGAAAAGGTGTGCCATGTGAGGCCGGCCATCGATGTGCTGTTTCGCTCGGCCGCCGACGTCTGGGGCGACGGGTTGGTCGCCATCCTTCTCACCGGTGCCAACCGCGACGGCACCGCCGGCCTGCGGGCCGTCAAGCAGCGGGGTGGCCTGTGCCTGGTGCAGGATCCTGCCACGGCCGTCGCCGAGACCATGCCGCGCTCGGCCATCGCCGCCGGTCTGGCCGATCAGGTGCTGCCGCTCGACGAGATTTCCCGCAGCCTGCAGCGGATCGCCCCGTCCCGGGCCAAGAAGGGCAAACTAGAATGAGCAACGTTCCGCCGCCGGTGCCGATGGTTCGGCCGAAGATTCTGCTGGTCGACGACTTGCCGGCCAATCTGGTGGCGCTGAAGCGGCTGCTGTCCAAGGTCGATGCCGAGATCTTTACCGCCGGTTCGGGCAACGACGCGCTGGTGCTGACCCTGGATCACGATTTCGCCGTCGCCCTGCTCGACGTTCACATGCCCGATATGGACGGCTACGAGGTGGCGCAACTGTTGCGGTCGGAAGACCGTACTCGGGACATGCCGATCATCTTCGTGACGGCCGCCTTCAAGGACGAGATCCACCGGCTGAAGGGCTACGATGCCGGAGCGGTCGATTACATCGAGAAGCCGCTCAGCGAGGCGGTGCTGTTGTCCAAGGTCAGGGTCTTTCTCGACTTGCACCGCAACCGGGCCGACCTGCAGCGCTTCCTCCACCTGCTCGAGGATGCCAATCGACGCCTGTCGGCGGAGATCGAGGAGCGGCGGCGCAGCGAA
The DNA here is from genome assembly GCA_903858635.1 of uncultured Telmatospirillum sp. Classification (GTDB taxonomy): domain Bacteria; phylum Pseudomonadota; class Alphaproteobacteria; order Rhodospirillales; family Magnetospirillaceae; genus DUZF01. The sequence goes on from CAIOJO010000375.1 coordinate 10,233, forward strand.
GAGGACAGCCATCAATTGGCCGGCACGGTGTTCGCCACCTCGGCCGAGGGCATCATGATCTGCGATGCCGACAACCTGGTGATCGCCGTCAACCCCGCCTTTTCCCGCATCACCGGCTATCAACCGACCGATGTCCTCGGCCGGGATCCTCGCCTGCTGAAATCGGGTCAGCACGATTCCGCCTTCTATGCCGGGATGTGGGGCCAGCTGCGGAACACCGGGCATTGGCAGGGCGAGATCTGGAACAAGCGGAAGAACGACGAGATCTATCCCGAATGGCTGTCCATTTCGGTGATCAACAATCCCGACGGCTCGATCAACAAATACGTGGCGATCTTCAGCGACATCACCAAACGCAAGGAGGACGAACAGCAGATCTGGCGGCAAGCCAATTACGACGGGCTGACCGGGCTGCCCAACCGCGCCTTGTTCCTCGACCGACTGTCGCAAGCGCTGGCCGACGCCAAGCGGGAACGGCATGGCATCGCCCTGATGTTCGTCGATCTCGACCATTTCAAGCAGGTCAACGACACCCTGGGCCATTCCATCGGCGACATGCTGCTGCAGGAGGCGGCCGAGCGTCTCGGCGCCTGCATCCGCGAGAACGACACCGTGTCGCGCCTGGGCGGCGACGAGTTCACCATCATCGTGAAGGGAGTCGATGCGGCGTCGGACGCCGTCACCGTCGCCGAAAAGGTGATCACCTCGCTGTCGCGGCCGTTCTCCTTGGAGGGCCGCCAAGCTTCGGTCGGGGCCAGCATCGGCATCACCTTGTTCCCCGACGACGCGTCCGACGAGGGCTCGCTGTTGCGCAATGCCGACATGGCCATGTACCGGGCGAAGGAGAACGGCCGCAACACCTTCGCCTTCTTCACCCGCGACATCGACGACAAGATGCAGCGACTGGTGACGCTGGGCGCCGAATTGCGCCACGCCATCGAGAACGACGAGTTCGTGGTTTATTACCAGCCGATCATGGACGCGCGAACCTTGCGGGTCGAAGGTGCCGAGGCTCTGGTCCGGTGGCGCAATCCGCGACTTGGCCTGGTCCAGCCCGGCGAGTTCATCGCCCTGGCCGAGGAAACCGGGCTGATCGGCCCGCTGGGCGATTGGGTGCTGCGCACCGCCTGCCACGAGGCCGTTCAATGGCAGCGGCCCGGCCGGCCGCCGGTCAGCCTGGCGGTCAACCTGTCGAACCGGCAGTCACGGCAGGGCCTCGGCCGCTTCATCGAGCAGGCGACCGAGGTTCTGGGCGAATGCGGATTGGCGCCCGATCTGTTGAAATTCGAGATCACCGAAAGCTTCATCATCGAAGAGAGCCAGGAGATGCACGGCTGGCTGCGGCGCATTCGCGACATGGGGATCCACCTGTCGATCGACGATTTCGGGACCGGCTATTCTTCGCTCAGCTATCTGCGGCGATTTCCGGTCGACATCGTCAAGGTCGATCGCTCCTTCGTGGCCGAAATTCATGCCAATGCCGACGATGCCGCACTGGTCAAGGCGATCATTTCCATGGCGCATGGGCTGCGCATGAAGGTGGTGGCGGAAGGGGTGGAAGACCGCCAGCAATTGGCCTTCCTGCAATCGGCCGATTGCGACCTGGTCCAGGGCTATTACTTCCGCAAGCCGGTGCCGGCCGAGGAATTCCGCAAGTTCCTCGATGGGCAGGACCAACCGAAGGGGTAATCGGACGGCGGGCCGGCCGCCAGGGTTGCACGCGGCGTTAATCTATTGCGCGGATGATGGATGGTTGCCGGCGGAGGAACGCGAAGGATGGACGAAATATCGATAACCGCTCATCTGCCCGGTCTCGACATCGAGGTCAGCCGGGCCACGCTGCCGGATCAGCCGGCCGAAGCGATCGTCATCCGCCTCAAGGCCACGCCATCCTTCGAAGCGGTGGGGCAGTGGCTGACCCAGCCAACGATCTTGGCCGGCCAATCGCTGGCCCTATGGAGCCAGATGCTGCAAGCCTTCTGGCAACCTTGGTTGTCCCTGCTGCCACCGACCCGGATGGACCGCTAGCGCCGCATGCAACCCCAGGTGGCGCTTGCCGTCCGGGTAAAAGAATACGTAGAAAGCCGTTGACCTCTACGCCCTTTGTGGCAACGTCGCTGCGGGGTACCCTAGCCGTATCGGATGAGTTATGGGCGACGACAAGCAGACTGCTATCCTGCCAGAAGCCACTGCCGCTCTGGTGCAGATCCCGCTCGACAGCCCGCGACCGCCGGGCACGGTCGCACCGTCCGACAGCGGCTTGCCTCTGGCCAGCAGCTGGCGGCTCAAGGTGATCTACGGGGGAGCGAGCTTGGCCAGCCTGGGTTGGCTGGTGGTCTGCTACACCTATATCGACCGGGTTCTCGGCTGGGGTAACCTGTTCGAGCTGCAGCCGCCCGAATTCGGCGGGGTGGTTGGCGCCGCCGTGCTTCCCTTCTCGATCCTCTGGTTGATCGTCGCCTTTCTCGACCGCGGTGCCATGCTGCGTCAGGAAGCGGCGCAATTGCGGCGTTACCTGGATCGGCTGGCCTATCCGGCCGAAGGGTCGGAACAGCGGCTCGGCATCATCATGGATTCGCTGCGCCGGCAAGCCGCCGAACTTTCCGCCGCCTCGGCCGACGCTTCCGAGCGGGCCGAACAGGTCGGGCGAGTCCTCGGCAAGCAGGCCGATGCGCTGGAGAAACTGGCCGAGCGCGTCAGCTCCGACACCTTGCGCGTGGTCGACAGCTTGCGCACCGAAGTCGAGACCCTGGGCCGCTGCACCGACACCGCCGTCGAACGCGTTCTCGAGGTGCGCAACACCACCCAGGATCTGATCCGCGCCACCGACGAGGCTGTCACCCGCGCCAAGGATTTCAGCCAGATCATGGGGCAACAGGTCAGCCAGCTCGACGCGGTGACCGAAAAGGCGGCCGGGCAGGCCGAAGAGGTCAATCTGCAGGTGCAGCGGGCCACCGACAGCCTGGGCAAATCGGTCGGCGTCGCCACCGGGCGGGTCGAGGAGCTGGCCCGCGTGGTCGGGGCGCAATCCGAAATTATCCTGTCGGCCAGCAACAAATCGGCGGCGCGGGCCGACGAGGTCACCGCCGAATTGCAGCGCCGGATCGAATCGCTGGACGTGCTGTTCTCCCGACAGAACGCCGACCTGGGCAGCGCGTCGACCCGCTTGGCCGAGCAGACCAATCGCATCACCGCATCGCTCGAGCAGCAGGCGGTCGGACTCGACCAGATCACCGAACGGGTGTTGGCTCGCGTCAAGCTGGTCGAGGAAGGATTGGGGGTGCAGACCCGCGAACTGTCCTCGGCCGCCGACCAGGCGATGGCGCGCTTCCGCGAACTGAGCGAATTGATGGCGCATCATGTCGAGTCCCTGCGCTCGGCGTCGGACGACGCCAGCCAGCAATTGGGCGCGGTCGGCGAGGTCTTCCTGCAGCGCCGCGACGAAGTGGACTCCTCGGCCGAGCGGGCCTTGGCAAGGGTTCGCGAAGTGGGCGAGGGGTTCTCCGGCCACAGCCGGGCCCTGGCCGCCGCTTCGGACCAGATGACGGTACGCTCGCGCGAACTGATCGAGAGCCTGCGCCAGCATATCGAAGAGCTCAACCGCGGATCGGACAAGGCGGCCCTGCAGGCCGAATCGATCCGCAACAGCCTGCGCAAGCAAGCCGACGAACTGGCCGATATCGCCAATCTGGTGTCGACCCAATCGAAACTCAGCGAGGCGACGCTGGGCCAGCAGGCGCGCCACCTCAACTCGACCTCGGAACAGGTCATGGCACGGGTCAAGAGCATCGCCGAGGTGTTGCGGCAAAACGTCAACGACCTCGTCTCGGTGTCCAGCCGGGTCAACGGCGAACTGCAATCGGCCGGTGAAGTGTTGCGGCTGCGCAGCCAGGAGGTGGCGCTGACCTCGGAACGGGCCATCGAAGACGTGCAGCAGGTGTCCGAGGCCTTCGCCGAACGTAGCGCAACCCTGGCGCAAACCGCCGAGCAGTCGGCCGGCCGGATCCGCGCCGTCGGCGAGGATTTCCGCCGCCAGACCGACGCCATGGTGAGCGCCGCCAACCAGGCCGAATCCGATGTCAGCGGCGTTGGACAGAACCTGCGCAGCCAGGCGAGCGATTTGGCGCGCATCGCCGAGGACTCGTCCGAGCTGTTGAAAGCCTTCGGCCAGCAGCTCCGACAGAATGCCGTCGAACTGGGCGACATGGTGCAGCAGGCCCAGCTGCAGGCGCGGGCTTCGGGCGACGCCCTGCGTCAGGTGGCGCATGAGTTCGAGGACGCCGCCGGCAAGACCACGGCCCAGGTGACCACCGCCGCCGACCAGCTGAAGACCGGGATCCGCGACCTTTCCGCCTCGTCCGACCGCATCACCGCGCAAGTGCGGGGCGCCGGCGAGAGCCTGCGGCGGCAGTCGCAGGAGCTGGCGGGAACCACCGAACATGCCTCGACGCAGCTCGAGAGCGTGTTCGAAATGCTGCGGCAGAAGTCGAACGACCTCGGTCTCACCGGCGAACGCCTGTCGCAGACCGCCGAGACACTGGTGCAGTCCTTCGTGCGCCAGGCGGATTCGCTGGTCAGTGCATCGCGTGAGGCCGAGCTGCGGGCCCAGCAGCTCGAACAGCAACGCAGCTCGGTCAGCATCGACAACTTCCTGCAGACCGCCGCCTATCTGGTCGAGAAGCTGCAATCGCTGTCGGTCGACATCAGCCGCATCTTCCAGTCCGGCATCGACGACAAGACCTGGCGGGAATTCCATGCCGGCGATCAGTCGGTCTTCCTGCGCAAGATCCTGAAGAACCTCGATCGCAACCAGATCAGCGCGATCCGCACCCGCTACGAGGAAGATGGGCAGTTCCGCGATTACGTGAACCACTACCTGGCCGAGTTCGAAACCTTGCTCAACCAGGCCCGGGCGGCCGATCGCGCCGACGTCCTGACCGGGACCTTCACCAGCGCCGAGGTGGGCAAGCTCTACCTGGTCCTGGCCCGCGCCCTCGGCCGGCTGGAATAGTCGGCATAGGCCCGGTCCGGACTACATCGGCGCGGTGGCCAGTTGTTGTGGTCGGGTGACGACGCTGGCCGCGCTGGCCGGTTGCTCGCGCCAGCCGCCTTGGCTGAGGCGGCATGCCAGATGGCTGCTGGCCGGCGCCGGTCCGCCGGGATCGGCCAAGCTGACTTCGTAGCGCCGGCACAACAGGCCGTTCCCGGCGCGAAACACCCCGGCCGGCCGTAACAACCGGAATTCACCGCTGCCAGGGTCGGTCCACGGGATCGTTTGCCCGGCCGGGGCCTCTTCCAAGGCATCCTCCCAGTCACGTCCTGCCGTCGCTGCGGTCGGTGCCGCCCCCTCCGGCCAAACGGCCAGCACGGCTAACCCGATCGCCGCGGCGAGGGGGGCCAGTCCATCCCATTCGGCGAGAGACATGGTGATCGGCTTTCCTTTGCATGGGCCGCAGCATCCGTCGGGGAAAGCCTATCGATGGCCAAGCCGCCGCGTCCATTCGACTTCCGCGGTAGTCGCCGACCACAACGAGGGAGGGGCTAGGCCATTTGGGCCGCCCTATGCGGCGCCGCGGACCTGCTCATAGGCCTGCAGGGCTCGCCGGCGCGCCGCTCCATGCTCGACGATCGGTTGCGGGTAGGTGCGGCCCAGGGTGATGCCGGCCCGGGCCAGCACATCGGCCGGAGCCGCCCACGGCCGATGGATATAGAGATCGGGAAGCTGGGCCAGTTCCGGCACCCAGCGGCGAATGTACTGGCCGCGCGGATCGAACTTCTCGGCCTGCAGCACCGGATTGAAGATGCGGAAGTAAGGTGCGGCGTCGACGCCGCAACCGGCCACCCATTGCCAGCCGGAGGCGTTGTTGGCCACATCGGCATCCACCAGCGTATCGTGGAACCAATCCTGGCCGCGTTGCCAGGGAATAAGCAGGTGCTTGACCAGGAACGAGGCGACGATCATGCGCAAGCGATTGTGCAGCCAGCCGGTTTCCCACAGGGCCCGCATTCCCGCATCGACGATGGGATAGCCGGTATAGCCGGCGATGAAGGCGTGCCAATGGCTGTCGTCGGTGGCCCAGGGGAACGCGCGGAACTCAGGGCGCAGGGGCTGGTCGGGCAATTCGGGGAAATGGTAGAGCAGGTGATGACAGAACTCGCGCCAGCCCAGTTCCCGAAGAAACCCCTCGCCCGGTTGGGCGCCGCTGGCGCGCGCCGAGAACCACACCTGCCTTGGCCCGATTTCGCCAAAGGCCAGATGCGGCGATAGCCGCGACGTGCCGTCGATCTCGGGATGATCGCGGCGCAACGGGTAGGGGCCCAGTCCGGCGGCGAGGAAATCGGCCAGGCGCGCCACGGCGGCATCCTCGCCGGGGGTCCATGCCGCGGCGACGCCGTTGGACCATTCGGTGGTGTGCGGCAACAACGACCAGTCGGCGACATCGTCGGACGCCGGAGGCGGCTGGAAGGCGATCAAGCGGGACGGCCGCGGCAGTGGCTGGGCCGGCTCGGGGGTGCCCAGGCAACACCGCCAGAACGGAGTGAACATCTGGAACGGCTGTCCCTGCCTGGTGCGCAGCGTGCCCGGTTCGAACAACAGCGAGGCGTTGAAACTGTCGACTTCGACCCGCCGTTTCGCCAACCGTTCGCGGACGGCCTGGTCGACGGCGGCTTCGCGCGGATCGTAGCGGCGGTTCCACAGCACCGACTGGGCGCCGGTTTCTTCGGCCAAGCCGGCCACCACTTCGGTGGCCTTGCCGCGGCGCAGGACCAGGGTGCCCCCGAGATGCGAGAGGTCGCGGCAGAGCGCTCTCAGGCTATGGTGCAGCCACCATCGTGCGGCCCCGCCGAGCGGTCGGGCCGGGTCTTCTTCCAGCACATAGAGGGGAATGATCGGGCGGCCGCGCGACGCCGCTTCGGACAGGGCCGGATTGTCTGCGACGCGCAGATCACGGCGAAACCAGACGATGATCGGTGAACTCTGCACTCTGACCACTACCCCAGCGGAAGCTGCCCCCCCCCACCATTTTGGGCGGCGGAGGCCGGCCTTCAACCAGGCGTCGTCCGCAGCCCCGGCTGCGCGGCAATCAGGCGATCGATCGCCTCGGCGACGGCGGCCAGTGGAATGGCCTGCATGGCATCGCTGCCGAAGTCTTGCGCCCGCAGCAGACTGAGATGCGGCGTCAGCGGTGCGAACTTGTCGGGGGAGGTGGGACCGAACAGCGACAGCAGCGGCACCTCGGAGGCCGCCAACATATGTCCGGCCCCGCTGTCATTGGCGACCCCCACCGCCAGGCGACGGGCCAAGGCGATGGTGAGCAGCGGCGAGGCGCCCTCGTAAAGCGGCAACAGGGCAGCCGGTACGGCATCCCTGATCTCGCCCTCCCAGGCGCGCTCGGCCGGGCCGAGGAAGATCACCGGCACGCGGCCGCGACTTGCCTGGCGCATGGCCAGGGCCATGTAATTTTCCAGCGGCCAGCATTTGTGTCGACCGCCCGCCCCCGGTGCCAGGCCGACATAGACCGCTTTCCCCGGCAGCAGCCGGGCCGCCTCGGCCTCGACCGCGGGATCAAGGGCGAGCGGGGTATCGGCCCGGGCCGGCTGCCCGGACGCCGCTTCCAAGAGATCGAGCATCTGGCGAATCATGGCCGGCGGCTTTGCCTTGGTCGCCGACGGGCGGCGATCGGACAGCCACCAATCGGCGGCCGCCGAGACGAAGCAGCCATGGGCAATGCGTCGAACGATCAGGCTGGTCATGACGCGGCGCTGGGTATCGATGACCAGGTCGAAGCGGCGTCCCGCCAGCGGGCGTTGCCGCAGCTCCCACCACGCGTCGCCGATCCCGACGTCTTCGATCACTTCGTCGAGCAGGCCGCGCACCAGCGGGGCGAGGATCCCGGCGTAGACGGTCTTGCCCTTGCCGGCCAGCCAGGTGATGCGGGCGCCGGGATAAGCCGTGCGCAGCGCCCGCAGGAAGGGCAGCTTGATCAGGCCGTCGCCCACCAGGTCCAGGCCGACATAGACGAGGATCGAGCCGGGGTTAGCCACAGGGGGGGTACTCAGTGGTCGGATCCGTGCAGGATCTGCTCCGCCACCCCGGTGTCATAGGCCAGGCCCTCCTTGGTCAAGGTCAGCGCGAAGGGGAAGGCGCCTTTGGCCAGACCTTTGCGCTCCAGGGCTACCCAGACCGACGGGTTGGCCAGTCCGCTGGCGTCGCGCGTGGCCAACACCTTGCTGCCGATATGGAAATGATCCCCGTGCGGATGCGGAATTTGCGACAGCAGCACTTCACCGGTTTCGGGATTGCGGGTCGCCATTTCCGGATGGCGGGCCATCTCCTGGAACAAGGCCAGGCTCCGCAATTGCAGCGGGTTCAATTTCAGCGGGTTCTTCTTGGCGGTCACCCTCAGTCCTCCGTTGCCTGATCCGTCTGTCCTACAGTGCCGTCCCGCCCTCAAGCAAGTTTCCTCTCCGCGGCGCATGCCTCCGATGCGCTGTTCCCCGGCCGGGACACGAGAACAGCCGGAAATGCCGGGCCTTTATTCCATGCCGACTAACTTGGATTAAGGCTCTTCGATCTGGCGCATCATAACGTTTCCTATGGTCGCCGCGAGATCGGCGACGGCTTCGCACATGCAGACCCTAGGAGCAAGCCATGTCCCTTCAGAAAAAATTAATATGGGCGGTGGTCGTCGTCTTGGGAGCGGTCTCGTTAGCGATCGTCGCCCTGACCCGCGGCGAACCGGTCAATGCCGCCTGGCTCGTGATCGCGTCGGTATGCATCTACTTCATATCCTACCGTTTCTACGGGCTGTTCATCGCCAACAAGGTGCTCGGCGTCAATGCGGCGCGGCAGACCCCGGCCGTCTTCCACAATGACGGCCTCGATTACGTGCCGACCAATCGCTACGTGCTGTTCGGGCACCACTTCGCCGCCATCGCCGGCGCCGGTCCGCTGGTCGGACCGGTTCTCGCCGCGCAGATGGGCTATCTGCCCGGCACGCTGTGGATTCTCGCCGGCGTCGTGTTCGCCGGCGCCGTGCAGGACATGACGGTGCTGTTCCTGTCGACCCGGCGCGACGGCAAGTCGCTCGGGGATATGATCCGTGCCGAGATGGGGCCGGTCGCCGGCACCGTGGCCGGCATCGGCGTCCTGCTCATCTGCATCATCATCCTTTCGGTGCTCGCCCTGGTCGTCGTCATGGCCTTGAAGGGCAGCCCCTGGGGCACCTTCACCGTGTTCTGCACGATTCCCATCGCCTTCATCATGGGGGTCTACAGCCGGTTCATCCGGCCTGGCCGGATTGCCGAGATGTCGATCATCGGTGGCCTGCTCCTGATGGCGGCGCTGGTCTATGGGCGGACCGTGTCCGAGACCCCCGAATGGGCGGTCTATTTCAATCTTCCCGGCACCACCCTGGCCTTGCTCATCATCGGTTACGGCTTCATCGCGTCGGTGCTGCCGGTATGGCTCCTGCTGGCGCCGCGCGACTATCTGTCGACCTTCCTGAAGATCGGTGCCGTGGTCCTTTTGGCCATTGGCATCCTGGTGGTGCGTCCCGACCTGCAGATGCCGGCCCTCACCAAGTTCGTCGACGGGACCGGCCCGGTATGGGCCGGCAGCCTGTTCCCGTTCCTGTTCATCACCATCGCCTGCGGCGCGGTGTCCGGCTGGCATTCGCTCATTTCGTCGGGCACCACCCCCAAAATGATCGAGAACGAGAATCAGATCGCCCTGATCGGCTATGGCGGCATGCTGATGGAAAGCTTCGTCGCCATCATGGCGATGATCGGCGCCTCGGTGATCCACCCCGGCGTCTATTTCGCCATGAACAGTTCGGCCGCCCTGATCGGCTCGAACGTCGACAATGCGGCGCAGGTGATCAGTGCCTGGGGCTTCGTGGTGACGCCGGACATGCTGACGCAGATCGCCCATGACGTGGGCGAGACGTCCATCCTGTCTCGCACCGGCGGGGCCCCGACCCTTGCCGTCGGCATGGCGACGATCCTGTCGTCGTTCCTGGGCGGCCCGGCGCTGATGGGCATCTGGTACCACTTCGCCATCCTGTTCGAGGCGCTGTTCATCCTGACGACGGTGGATGCCGGTACGCGCGTCTGCCGGTTCATGATCCAGGACCTGGTGGGCCACGCCATTCCTGCGTTCCGGGAAACCCGGTCGTGGGCCAACAACGTCATCGGTTCGGCCCTGGCCTGCCTGTTGTGGGGCTATCTGCTTTACGCCGGCGTGATCGATCCGCTGGGCGGTATCTGGACCATGTGGCCCTTGTTCGGCGCCACCAATCAGATGCTGGCTGCGATCGCACTGACGCTGTGCACGGTGGTGTTGTTCAAGATGAAGCGCGACCGCTACGCCTGGGTCACCGCCGTGCCGGCGACCTGGCTGGTGATCTGCACCGTGACCGCCGGCCTTGAAAAGGTGTTCGCACCGACGCCGGCCATCGGCTTCCTGGCCCATGCGCAGCGCTTCGGTGATGCCCTGGCCGCGGGCAAGGTCCTGGCGCCGGCCAAGACCCTGTCGGAAATGAGCCGGGTCATCTTCAACGACTACCTCGACGCGACCCTGGCCGGCCTGGCGGTGGCGATCGTCCTGACCATGCTGGTCTACGCCGTCATCGATATCCGCAAGGCGTTGGGCACGCCCAAGAACACCGCCATCGAGATCGGCGGGATCGGCGGCGCAGCGGTGGGCGGCAAGCGATGACCAGACTTAAATTCCTATGGGACCGGGCGGTTCAGACCGCCCGCCTCATGGTGGGTGTCCCCGACTACGACACCTACGTGGCGCATTATCAGGCAAACCACCCGGACCAGCCCGTCATGAGCTATGTCGAGTTCTTCCGGGAACGGCAAAGGGCACGCTACGCCGTCGAAAAAGGCCGGTTCAAAGGCTGTTGCTGAAGCCTGGTCGCAGGCAGAGGGCGTCTTGCACGGCAGGTCGATACCAGGCCTGCCGTGCGGGGCGCTCGCCGCCCCATCCATCTCATCCCGCAGATGATCATAATCCTTGTCCGTCGCCGGTTGACAGGCGGCGCGCCATGCGTGTTGTAATAGTCGATCACCCGGCAGGGGGAAGGGTGCGGTGTGAAAGTCGTTCTGGCAGCGGCCGCGACGGCGCAAGTCGTGGCGACTGGCCGTTGGACTTGGACGGCGATCGTCCCCACATGCCGGGGCAAAACATGCGGACCTGTCGCATGACTGGGGAGACGTCAGAATGAGCAACGTAGTTCCGAGAGTGGGCTGGTTCGCTGTCGCGATCGTCGGCGCCATAGCCCTTGGTACGGTCGCTCTCAGCCGGGGCGAGAGCATCAATGCCGTATGGCTGGTGGTGGCCGCGCTATGCACCTACTTCATCGCTTACCGCTTCTATAGCCTCTATATCGCCGAGAAGGTCCTCCGCCTGGACCCGCTGCGGGCGACTCCGGCCATGCGCTACAACGATGGCCTCGATTACGTGCCGACCAACCGGTACGTGCTGTTCGGACACCATTTCGCCGCCATCGCCGGCGCCGGTCCGCTGGTCGGCCCCGTGCTGGCCGCCCAGATGGGCTATCTTCCCGGAACCTTGTGGATCCTGATTGGTGTCGTTTTCGCCGGAGCGGTGCAGGATTTCACCGTCCTGATGATCTCGACGCGGCGCGACGGCCGCTCGCTGGGTGATATCATCCGCACCGAGATGGGACCCGCCGCCGGGGGGATCGCGCTGGTCGGCGTCCTGCTCATCATGATCATTCTGCTGGCCGTTCTCGCCCTGGTGGTGGTCAAGGCCCTGGCCGGCAGCCCATGGGGCACCTTCACCGTCTTCGCCACCATTCCGACGGCGATGGTCATGGGGATTTACGGCCGCTACATTCGGCCCGGTCGGGTCGGCGAGATGTCGGCCATCGGCTTCGTCCTGCTCATGTCGGGCCTCATTTTCGGCCAGCATGTCTCGCAGAGCCCCGATCTTGCCCCGCTCTTTACCTATAAGGGCGAGACCCTGGCCCTGATCATCATCGCCTATGGCTTTGTCGCCTCGGTGCTTCCGGTGTGGCTGCTGCTGGCCCCGCGCGACTACCTGTCGACCTTCCTGAAGGTCGGCACCATCATCGCCCTGGCCATCGGTATCCTGGTGGTGATGCCGGACCTGAAGATGCCGGCGGTGTCGCGCTTCATCGACGGAACCGGTCCGGTGTTCTCGGGAAGCCTGTTCCCCTTCCTATTCATCACCATCGCCTGCGGTTCGGTTTCGGGCTTCCACGCGCTGATCTCCTCGGGCACCACGCCCAAGATGCTGGAGAATGAAGTCCAGGGCCGCTTCATCGGCTACGGCGGCATGCTGATGGAAAGCTTCGTCGCCATCATGGCGATGATCGCCGCCAGCGTGCTCGATCCGGGCGTCTATTTCGCCATGAACAGCCCGGCCGGGCTGATCGGCGCCGACGTGGCCTCGGCCGCCCATGTCATCTCCGGCTGGGGCTTCGTGGTGACGCCGGAGACCCTGAGCCAGGTGGCCCAGGACATCGGCGAGAAGAGCATCCTGTCGCGCGCCGGCGGGGCGCCAACCCTGGCCGTCGGCATGGCCCAGATCTTCCAGGGCTTCCTCGGCGGCAAGGCCATGATGGGCTTCTGGTACCACTTCGCCATCCTGTTCGAGGCCCTGTTCATCCTGACCACGGTGGATGCCGGTACCCGAGTGGCCCGTTTCATGATCCAGGACCTGGTCGGCGCCGTGGTGCCGTCGTTCAAGGCCACCCAAAGCTGGACCAACAATCTCGCCGGTTCGGCCTTGGCGGTGCTGTTCTGGGGGTATTTCCTCTACACCGGTGTCATCGATCCGCTGGGCGGCATCAACACCCTGTGGCCGCTATTCGGCATCTCCAATCAGATGCTGGCCGGCATCGCGCTGATCATGTGCACCGTCGTCCTGTTCAAGATGAAGCGCGAGAAATATGCCTGGGTGACCTTGCTGCCGACGACTTGGCTGCTGATCTGCACGCTGACCGCCGGGCTGCAGAAGGTGTTCGACAGCAATCCGGCGATTGGCTTCTTGGCCCATGCGCAGAAGTTCGGCGATGCCTTGGCCCAGGGCAAGGTCCTGGCCCCGGCCAAAACCGCCGAGGAGATGTCGCGGATCGTCTTCAACGATTATGTCGATGTGGGGCTGGCCGCCGCCTTCGTCCTGGTCGTGCTGTCGATGCTGTTCTACGGCGTGATCGCCATCAGGAAGGCCCTGGCCTCGCCGCAGGTGACGGCCGTCGAAGTCGGCGGTGGGGAGGTCGGACATGCATGAGCGGGTCAAGCATCTGTACAATCGGTTCAAGCAGACGGCCCGTCTTATGGTGGGGCTGCCGGACTATGACAATTACGTCGAGCACCGGCGGACCACCCATCCGGGTGAGCCGATCATGAACTACGAAGAGTTCTTCCGCGAACGGCAGCTCAGTCGCTACTCCGGCTCCAACGGCCGCATCGGCCGCTGCTGCTGAGCGGGGGGCCGAACAGCCTGGCGGTGGCCCTTGCAGGCCGCCGCCGGGCATGCCCGGTATCCAGTCGCGACGCGGTCGAATTGGTCGGCATCCCGGCGCCGAGGCGCGCCTTCGGTGCCTTTCCTTGACGTTCGGTGAAGCAGGACGCCGGCCCCGGCCGACGCTTTGCAATTTTTGAATCGGTGCGCCAGGATGAGGGGGCCGCAGCGGCGATGGTCCTTCCTTTTCGCTAGGAAATACCGTAAACAGCCCATCCTAGACAACGAGCGCCATTTGCGCGTGCTTGTCCGCGCGAAAGCGCGGTGGACGGGACCGGCCCACTTCGGCAAGGTTCGGGCGCCGCCTGGCGGGGCAGCCGAAATAGGACGCATGATCTGATTGGGATTGAGTTGAATGGCTCGGCGAGAAGTTCAGGCAGGACAGAAATATCAGCAGACCGACGCGTCATCGGTATGGCAAGTCATGGACCTTACCAAGGACGGAGAGGGAATCGCCCATGCCCGGCTGTTGCGAGTGGGCGACCCGACGGCAGTCAAGATGATCTCCGTGTCGGCTTTAAAGGACCCCCGCCTGTACAAATTGGTGGAAGAATAACGAAGTCGTACGGATTGACGTGGTAGCAAACGGGGCGGCATGGCCGCCCCTTTCGTTTGGAGCTATCGTTTGCAACCCCAGAACCGGTCATGAGTCGTCGCAGAAACAAACGTAGCGAAGAGCGTCGGCGCCATTTTTTCGGCGTCCTCCTCAAATTGACGGTGCTGGTCGCCGTTGTCGGAACAGTCGCTTACTACGCCTACGAAGTGGGATTTCGTGTGGCAGCCGGCGAGGTCGGCACTCTCAAGGATGAGCTGCAGCAGGCGCTGGACACCGCCGATGGGCGTCAAGGCGAACTCGACAAGGAGCAATCCCTGCTCAGCGAAGCGCGTCAACAGGCCGAGTCCTATCGCACGCTCTACGAGCAGACCCGCCCGAACGACGAGATCCGGGACCTGACCACGATCCTGCGGGCCAAGCTTGCCACCGGAATGGATGCGCGTCGGCTCGGTTTCGTCATCAAATCGGCGCGCAATCCACATGATTGCGAAATGCTCGGCAGCAAGCGCTTCCTGGTGCGGACGCCCCGCTACCGGGGACCGGATGCCAGTACGGTGGCGCGTTTGGACGACGAGGTCACCCTTTCGGCGGAAGGAGCGGGCGCCAACGGTGGCCACGAACAGTGGTTCGATCCGGATCGGCCGGTCAAGGTGCGGGTGACGGCCAGCGGGGCCAAGAACACCGATCTTGGCGGCACCCTGCCGCTGGAGCATGCGATCGCGGTGAAGAACAGCGAGTACCACCTCACCATGACCGCCGCATCGGCCCGCGGCTGGGTCGAGGTGCTCACCGAACGGTGCAACTTCCGGTAGCATTGGTGCGTCGCTTTGCTTTTCTCGTCATGGCCGGACTTGATCCACGGCTGTCCGGCAATGATGAACAAAACCAGTGAGCCGACCCTGTTCTATTGCAGACAAGGGGGCGCCGCCACGGGTTGGGGGACCCGTGGCGGCTGGGGTCCGAGGCGGGCCCAAGGGGGATTGGGGGTCAGGCCACCTCAGAAATGGCCGCCGGCTAGGGCGGCCACCGGCGGTCTGGGACGGCCGCCGATGCCCGTTCTTCTCCCGTCTTGCGGATGGTTATCGCCGAAGGCCGGCGGCTCGTTCTGGCTTTCCATCCTGCCGTTGGTTGGACGTTTGCTCGCAACTTCCCGGCGATCTTCTCGCTAGCCGCCTCGGAAGAGAGGGAAGTATGGACCGTCGCCGCAGGCAAGGAAACACATCGGGAGGCGTAACGCGGCCGCGAAAAGCCTACAACCAAGGTGGTAATGCCGCATGAGGTCCCTCAACCGGCCTTGGCTCCACCCTGGGGCGGTTGCCGATCGGCGAGATAGGGGGCGAGCCCGTCGGCACAGGCGTTCAGGCGCTCCAAGTCCTCCGGTTCCATCACCAGGCAGGTCCCGTCCGTCTCGGCCTGAACGGTGAAGCGCCGCAGACGCTCGCCTTGCAGGATCCCATCGCCGAAATGGCCGCCCGGCCCAACCACCCCGTCGATCCCGCTGCCGATGCGGCGGAAGGCGCCGGACACCACGATGTAAAAGGGGCCGGTCACCTCGCCACGGCGGAACACCAGATCACCCTGCCGGAAGCGCTGGCGCTTTACCGCCTGTGGGTGGGGTTGGGCGATCTGCACGATATTGCGCGGCAGCAGGCCATCGAGCAGCCAGTCGACGGTGACCCGCAGGCGGGTGGTCCAGGTCGGCAGCATGGCCAGATAGACCCACCGCCACAGGATCCAGGCCGGCAATCCGGCGATGTGCAGGCCGAACAGGTCGGCGACTCCTCGCCGGCCACCCAGCGAGGCCAATTGGCCGCGATTCTCGAAGTTGAAGGGGCGGGACTCGCCGCCGGCAAGGCTGACCAGCAGATTGGCGGCCAGGCGATCGGCTTGTTGCACCGCCGCCTGGGCGGTCGGTGGCGCGTGGCGATCCTGGCCGAGCGGCACCGAGGCGACGTCCCCAAGCACCCACACGCCGTCGAAGCCGGGGACACGCAGGAAGCGATCGGTGACGAGCTTGCCCTGCTCCTTGGGCAGCGGCAGTGATTGGACCAGCTTTGAGACGGCGTTGCCGATGGTGGCGACGATGGTTGCGCAGCCGATCACTCGGCCATCCGCCAACGCCACCGATTCGGCGGCGGCGTCCCGGATGCCCACCCCGGTAATGATCTCGATGCCGCGCCGCTGCAACAGGCGGGCCGCGTAATCGGCCAGCGGCGGAGCTACCTCGGGCAGGATGGTGGGCTGGTATTCGGCCAGGACCAGGCGGATTTCATGGCGGTCGATCCCCGGATAGAAGCGTAGCGCCCGGCTGAGCAGATGCTCGACCTCGCCCAAGGTTTCGACACCCGAAAGACCGCCGCCGATCACCGCGAAGGTGAGCAGACGGCGGCGGAACTCCGCATCTTCGGTGACATCAGCCTGTTCCAGGCAATCGATCACATGGTTCCGCAAGCGGAAGGCGTCGGCCACATCCTTCATGGTGAAGGCGTGCTCGGCCAGACCGGGATAGCGGCTGAAATCGGCCACCAGACCCACCGCGATGACCAGTTGGTCGAAGGGGACGATGACCAGGCTGCGATGGACCCCCTGTTGCACTTCGACCCGCCTTCGGGCGAAGTCGATGCCGATTATCTCGGCCTCACGGGTCCTGACCCGAGGCAACATCAGCCGCAGCGGCGTCACGGCGTCGCCAGGATGGATGCTGCCCGCCGCCACTTCGGGCAGCAGCGGCTGGAAGACGAAGTAGTTGTGCCGGTCGATGATCTCGACCTCGACACCGGCCGGCGCATGGTGACTGATCGCCTTGGCCGCGAACACCCCACCGAACCCGGCGCCGAGGACGACGATGCGCTGTTCCAAGCGCGCCTCCTCGCGCCCACTTCTCTTGCCATATGCGGGCAGGCTGCAAGGAAGACAACGGCGAAGGGGGTCTACCTCGTCTCGGAGACGGGCCCCTTATTTCAGGCGTTCGCGCAGGCGGTCGCAGACGGCGCGAATGACCGAGATGCGGGTGAAATTCTTGTCGTTGCCGGCGATCAAGTCCCACGGTGCCAGGCTGGTGCTGGTGCGCTCGACCATTTCATTGACGGCGGTCTCGTAATCGTCCCATTTGGCCCGATTGCGCCAATCCTCGTCGGTCAGTTTCCAGCTCTTATAGGCAATCTCCTCACGCTCCTTGAAGCGCCGGTATTGTTCCTCCTTGGTGATATGGATCCAGAACTTGGCCAGGACATGGCCTTGCTGAATGAGCTGTTCCTCAAAATCGTTGATTTCGGCGTAGGCGCGCATCCATTCCTCGGGCAGGGCGAAGCCCTCGACCCGTTCCACCAGCACGCGGCCGTACCAGCTTCGGTCGAACACCGTAAGCCGGCCGGCCCGCGGCATATGCCTCCAGAATCGCCACAGATAATGCTGGGCACGCTCCTCGTCGGTGGGGGCGGCGAAGGGCAACACCCGGTAGTCGCGGGCATCGAGGGCCGCGGTCAGGCGGCGCACCGCCCCGCCCTTGCCAGCGGCGTCCCATCCCTCGAACACGAGGATGGTCGACACCCCCCGCTGTTTGGCCTGGCGGACCAGGGCGGAGAGATCGGCGCGGCCCTGTTTGAGGGCCAGGTTGTATTCTTCCTTCGACAGGGATTGCCCCATGTCGAGTCCGTCGAGCACGGTAAGCGGCCGCAGCCGGCCATCCTCGGTCAAGCGCGCGGTCGACGCCTTGTGCCGCCGCCCCGCCTTGCCCGTTACTTCGGCCTCGGCCGCCCGTTCCATCGCGTCTCGCGCATCATGCACGACCGCCAATTCGGCCGACCGCTTGGTCTGGGCGGCGTTCCGCGCCTGGGCGATTACCTGGAGGCGGGCTTCCCGCTCGAGCAGGTGGCGGCGAACGGCGTCGCGCAAGGTGGTGAGAACGGTCAGGCTGCGGAAGCGCGCATCCTCGCCTTCGACGATGACCCAGCGGGTCTGACCGGTGCCGGTACGGCGCAGCGTGCGCTCGGCGGCGGCGACGAACCGGTCGTAGAGCTTCCAGTTCTTCCAGTCCGACTTGCCGACCCGCCAGCTCTGCAATGGGTCCTTTTCCAGGCTCTTCAGCCGGCGCTTCTGGGCGTCCTTGCCGAGATGCATCCAGAATTTCACGATCAAGGCGCCGTCCTCGGCCAGCATCTTCTCGAAATGGAGGATGCGATCGAGATGCTTGTCGAAGTCGGCGTCGCCGCTGTGGCCGTGCACGTGATCGAGGATGGGGCGCGAATACCAGCAACTGAGGAACAGGCCGATCTGCCCTTTCGGCGGCAGGTCGCGCCAGAAGCGCCAGTAATGCGGCCGCTCGCGTTCCTCGTCCGAGGGCTCGCTATAGGCGCGGGTGACGATCCAGCGGGGATCCATCCATTCGTTGATCAGGTTGACCGATTCGCCCTTGCCGGCACCGTCCACTCCAGCGAACACCGCGATCACCGGGAAATCGGCATCGCGCAATTCCTGCTGGATATCCAGCAGCTCGGTCCTCAACTCATTGGCGACTCGGTCGAAATCTTCGCGAGAAACGCGCTGCCCCAGTTCGGCTGTCTGAAACATGCTTCCCCCTTGTATCGAGGCGCCCCGGTCCGCCTCCCACGACATATTTCCACTATCGACCCTAAGCCAAGCGATGCGATCGGACAAGCGGGTGGCGAATGGCGGCTCGTGCACTGACACATGTCAGTGCACGAGGTCTATGACAGCCCTCTGCCTTAGCGGGGCCTCCGGCCCCTTGGCCGCCGCCTCAATGGCGGCCGGTAAGGAACAGCGCCCATTG
>CAIOJO010000376.1 GCA_903858635.1 uncultured Telmatospirillum sp.
CCAACCCTGCGAGCCGCCCTGCTGGCCCATCAGGCCAAGCATTCCATCAACCCCGATCTTGAACAGCACGCCAAGGCCGCGTAGCCTGTTCAGACCGTGACGCCTGCCGAGCGAATTTCAACACGGCTCGGGACAATCCCCACCACGACGGCGGTGCAGGGCAGCGGCCTCGCCTTCGGCACCGCCGCGTCGTCGTCGCCGATCTACGTCAATATCGGCAGCGTCGGCGGCAACAGTCCCACCGAGGTGGTGGCGGCGGCCAACAAGGCCTATCTGGTGGCCGGCAGCAGCGGCAACGCCGCCACCGGCGCGCTGGGCGAGCATGTGATGTTCCTCGGCACCGATGCCGGCGGCAATACCGAGGTCTGGGCCTTCCGCGGCCCGCTTTCCGCGGTCACGGTCAATGGCCATACGGTGCAGGCGCCGGTTGCCGGGGCCGACCTCAACGGCAATCACGCGGTCGATGCCAACGAAATCACCCTGGTCGCCACCCTGATCGGCGTGCCGGCAAGCAGCCTGGCAGCGGTGGATCTGGCCTGACTCTAGTAAATCTCCTCTGTTGGCATATATAGAACCACGTAATGTATGCCAAGAGCGACAAATGCCAAAACGCATCCTCCTCACAGCCGATGAAGGCAACACGGTCGGCCTGCTGGCTCAGCGCATCAAGCTGGCCCGGCTGCGGCGCAACCTGAGTCAGGCCGAGATGGCTGAGCGGGCCGGGATGGGGCGGCTCGCCTACATCGAAATCGAAAAGGGCAATTCCGGCGCGAGCATCGCGGCCTTGGTGAAGGTGCTTGCCGTCCTGGGATATCCGGACCGCTTGGCGACCCTGTTGGAAAGCGATCCTCTCGGCGAGGACCTGGAAGCCGTCCATGGCCGCAAACGAGCCGGGGGGCGTCGTGACGTGGAAGATTTCTAGGGACGGTCGCATCGACCGGATGGTGGTCTTCGTGGATCTCGAAGGCGGTCCCGTTCCGGCCGGAGCGCTGACCTTCGAGGGAAGACGGCGGACACAGAGCTATTTCACCTATGCCAAGTCCTGGCTGGCCCGCGAGGACAGGTTCCCGTTGTCGCCCACCGGGTTGCCGATCCGTCCCAGGGCCGTTGTCAGCGCGCCGTTCGCGGTGCCGCCACCTTTTGCCGATTCGGCACCCGACGGTTGGGGTCGGAGTATCTTGACCCAGGCCTTCCCCAATCAGGACTTCGGGATGGGAGAGTTCCTGGCGGCTGTCGCCGGCGTTCGACCTTGCACCCCAGCGCAGCAAGTCGCATGAGTTGCGTCCTGCGGCCGGCTTCGACCCGCTACCTGATCGGCAGGCCGCCCTCGCATCGCATCAGTCGTTCGGCATTGGGCGCCCGCAGGCCGAACAGATATATCAGGACATCGCGAATGGGATGGCCGCTGTGCCTCTGCTCGATCGCTATCGGGTTACCGAAAAAGACCGCGTCATCGTCGCCGAGATGATGCCCTTCGCCTTCAATCTGCCCGCAACCGCGGCCTGATCGGGGTGGGGGCCGGCGTCCCTGCCGGCCTGCGCCGCGGAGCGGCGGAAATACTGTCCGTCCGGCTCCGCCGGAACGCCGGCACGGAAGCCGGCGCCACTGATTTTTTACACGCGCCGATGCGGAAATGAGAGCCAGTCTATCGCCACATCTCGCGCAGGCGGCGGGTCAGGTCGATGCGCGGCGTCGCCGTGGCCTCCGGAGCGGCCGGATGGGCCACCTGCCGCGGCCAGGCGAAGCGCTCGAACAGGGGCAACATGGCGGCGCTGATGAAGCGGCTGCGCGCCGCGTAGACCTGCCGGTCGCCGTGCCGATGCTGGTGATGGGTGAAGAACCGCTGCGGCACCATCAGATGCAGTTCATCCTTGGCCCGCGTCATGGCGACGTAGAGCAGGCGGCGTTCCTCCTCGATCTCGTCGACGCTGCCGGCCGCCATGTCCGAGGGAATGCAGCCGTCCACCAGATTGAGCAGATAGACGGAGGTCCATTCCTGGCCCTTGGCCGAATGGATGGTGGACAGGATCAGATAGTCCTCGTCGAGCAAGGCGGCGCCCGCCTCGTCGCTGCTGGCATTGGGCGGGTCCAGGGTCAGGTCCTCGAGGAAGGCGCGCCGGGTGGCATAGGTGGCGGCGATCTGCTCCAATTGCTCGAGGTCGGCCAGGCGGGCCGGAACCGCGTCGTAGATGCGTTCCAGTTGCGGCCGGTACCAGTCGCGCACCAGCTCGAGCTGGCTGCGCCAATCGGCGGCGAAGCCCTGCAGCAGGGACAGCAGTCGGGCGAAGGCCGGCCAGTCGACGGCGCCGGCGGCCGGGGCGCGGAACGTTTCCAGGGCGTCGCCGGCGAAGTTGGCCGCCTCCAGGTGATCGAGCGCCTTGCGCGCCGTGGCCGGGCCGACCCCCGGCAGCAGTTGCAGGATACGGAAGCCGGCGACGCGATCGCGCGGATTCTCGGCCCAGCGCAGCAGGCCGACGACGTCCTTGATATGCGCCGCCTCGAGGAATTTCAGCCCGCCATATTTGACGAAGGGAATGTTGCGGCGCGCCAGTTCGATCTCCAGCGCGCCGCTGTGATGCGCCGTGCGGAACAGCACCGCCTGCTGCTTCAGGGCGACCCCGGCTTCGCGGGCCGCCAGGATCCGCTCGACCACGTAGTCGACCTGCCCCACATCGTCGCGCACGCTGACCAGCCGGGGCTTCTGCGCCGCCTGGCGGGTCGAGAACAGGGTCTTGGCGAAGCGGTCGCGGGCCTCGTCGATCACTGCATTGCTGGCCGCCAGGATCGGCCCGGTCGAGCGGTAGTTCTGCTCGAGGGTGACGACGGCCGCCGGTGGATCGAACAGGGTCGGGAAGTCGAGGATGTTGCGTACCGTGGCGGCACGGAACGAATAGATCGACTGCGCGTCGTCGCCGACCACGGTCAGACCCTCGCCGTTCGGCTTCAGGCCCAGCAGGATCGACGCCTGCAGGGCATTGGTGTCCTGGTATTCGTCCACCAGCACATGGTCGAACCGCTGCGCCACCAGGGCAGCTAGTTCGGGCAGCCGCATCATGTCGGCCCAGTAGAGGAGCAGGTCGTCGTAATCCAGCAGGTTCTGCCGTTGCTTGGCTTCGACATAGGCCGAGAACAGGCGCCGCAACTCCTCTTCCCACAGGTCGCACCAGGGAAAGACCCGGCCCAGCACCTCGGCCAGCGGCGCTTCGGCGTTGACCGCATGGGAATAGATGGCGAGGCAGGTGGCCTTCTTGGGGAAGCGGGTCTGTTTGGTCGACAGGCCAAGCTCGTCGCGCACCAGGTTCAGCAGATCGGCGGCGTCTTCCCGGTCGAGGATCGAGAAGCCGGCATCGAGCCCGATCGAAGCCGCATGCTGGCGCAGCAGGCGGGCGCCGACGGCGTGGAAGGTGCCCGACCAGGTGATGGCGGCGCGGCCGGGGGCGGTGGCGTCGCCCAGGCTGGCGGCGCGGATGCATTCGACCCGGCGGGCCATTTCCGCGGCGGCGCGGCGCGAGAAGGTGAGCAGCAGGATGCGCCGCGGGTCGACTCCGCTGTCGATCAGCCGGGCGACCCGGTGGGCCAGGGTGGCGGTCTTGCCCGATCCGGCGCCGGCGATTATGAGAAGAGGCGGCGAGGCGGCGCCGGCCTCGCCGATCCCGTGCAGGACGGCCAGGCGCTGGGCCGGGTTGAGCGAGTCGAGGTGGTCGCGGCTGTTCATCCCGGCTAGGATAGCCGTTCGGCGGCCTAGCCCAAAAGAAAAAGTTCTTATTTCGTTCCAGTCATGGAGAGGTGCTCTTGTCTCAACAAACTTCCCTGCGGGTGGCCGTCGTGCCGGTCACGCCCTTCGAACAGAATTGTTCGCTGGTCTGGTGCAGCGAAACCAAGCAGGGTGCGGTGATCGATCCCGGCGGCGATCTCGACCGGGTGCTCGAAGCGGTGGAATCGCAAGGGATCGCGCTCGAGCGCATCCTGGTCACCCATGGCCATCTCGATCATGCCGGGGCGGCCGCCGATCTGGCCGAACAGCTCGGCCTGCCGATCGAGGGACCACAGCGGGAAGACGCGTTCTGGATCGATCGGATCGCCCAGGAGGGCGGCAAATACGGCCTGACCCATTGTCGTTCGTTCACCCCCGACCGCTGGCTGGAAGACGGCGATACCGTCACCGTCGGACAACTGGAGTTCCAGGTGCTGCATTGTCCCGGCCATACGCCCGGCCATGTGGTGTTCTTCCAGGCGGCGGCCCGGCTCGCCTTCGTCGGCGACGTGCTGTTCCAGGGGTCGATCGGCCGCACCGATTTTCCGCGCGGCGATCACGCTCAGTTGATCCGCTCGATCACCAAGAAGCTGTGGCCGCTGGGCGACGACGTCACCTTCGTGCCGGGCCACGGCCCGGCCTCCACCTTCGGCCGCGAGCGGCAGACCAATCCCTTCGTCGGCGACGCCGCGGTGGGGTGACTCCCTTCGCAGTGGGGCGGGACGCCCACCCCACTGCTAGATGTTCAGAACGCTGCGAACGGCGCCAGGATTCGTTCCGCCGCGGCGAACAGGGCGGGATCGACCGGGTGGCCGGAGGCTAAGGCGTTTTCGCTGACCTGTTCCGGCCCGGTGGCTCCGATGATGGCCGAGGCCACGTCGGTGCCGCGCAGCACCCAGGCCAGGGCGAATTGGGCCATGGTCAGGCCGGCTGCGGCGGCCAACGGCGCCAGCTGCTGGACCGCTTCGAGCACCGGCCGGCTGCGCCAGGCGTCCACCAGGAAGGCGCCCATGCTGGGGCTGGCCGCTCGCGAATCGGCCGGGGCCGGCGCGTCGGGGCGGTACTTGCCGGTCAGCACGCCCTGCGCCAGCGGCGACCAGACGATCTGGCCGATGCCGTTGGCCCGGCAGGCCGGGAATACGGCGGCCTCGGGCTTGCGCCACAGCAGCGAGTATTGCGGCTGGCTGGAGACGAATTTTTCGACGCCGGCCATCGCCACCGCCGCCTCGATCTTGGCGGCCGGCCATTCGCTGAAGCCGATATAGCGCGCCTTGCCCTGGGCCACGACATCGGTCATGGCCCGCATGGTCTCTTCCAGCGGGGTCTCGCGGTCGTAGCGATGGCATTGGTAGAGATCGACGTAGTCGGTGCGAAGGCGCCGGAGCGAGGCGTCGATCTGCTTGACGATCTGGTGCCGCGACAATCCGCGGTCGCTGTCGGTCATCGGGAAGAACAGCTTGGTGGCCAGCACGTAGGACTCGCGCGGCCGCCCGGCCAGAACCTCGCCCAGCACCGTTTCGGCGGCGCCGTGGCCGTAGATATTGGCGGTGTCGATGAAGTTGATGCCGAGTTCGAAGGCCCGCGCCACGCAGGCCGCGGCGCGCTCCTTCTCGACGCCGCCGCCGTAGGTCAGCCAGGACCCGAGGGCGATCTCGGAGACGACAAGATTGCTCGAACCAAGCTGGCGATACTGCATGGGGCTCCCCCGTTCCGGACAGCGCGGTGGTCAACCGAGCGGTGAGCGGACAGGTTCCCCCATCGTCATCTTGATGTCGACTCCGGTGCTCGGCAGCGGCTGCTGACCCGGCGCCGGCCGCAATGCCGCCATCAGCACGATGTCGACCCAGTCGCCATCGATGAACTCTGCCTGTCGCAAGATTCCTTCCTTGCGGAATCCGGCGGCACGGAAGGCATGCAGGGCCCGCTCGTTGTGACGCAGCGTGGTCAGCGCAACCCGGTGCAGGTTGAGGTGATTCCAGCAGAAATAGAGCGCCAGCTGCACAGCCTCGCGGCCGAGGCCCTTGCCGCGATCCTTCTCCTCGCCGATGCGGATGCCGAGTTGGGCCGAGCGGTGAACCGGGTGAATGTTGACGATCTCGATATAGCCGACGATGTCGGGAACGCCATGCCGGCGCACCGCGAAGATGACCTTGCTGGCATCGCGTCCGATATTCTCGCACCAGGCCTTGTGGGCCGTCCAGTCGACCGGCCGATAGGCGGCATTGAGCCGCGAGGCGGCCAGGTCGTTGCTCCAGCGAAACAGCGGCAGGAAATCGTTGGGGACCAGCGGGCCCAGGGAAATGGTCGATCCGGACAGCATGATGGGTAGATATCGGCGCCGGATTCCCGCTTGGCCATGCCTCGTCCGGGAGTGGGGGGGCAGCACAAGGTGCCCCCGCCTGCTGAAAGATCGGGAGAGGCTGGCGCAGTTGCGCCGTCTGGTGGAAACTAGGGGCTGAACCCGCCCATCGGGGCGATTGCAGGCAGCAGGAGAGCGGATCGATGACCGCCGGGGCGAAGCAGGACGCGGAAAACGCCAAGCGGCTGGCCGGTGAGCTGGCCGCAATCACCGAGAAATGCCGCCGTCTGATGGAACAGCAGGCCGACTGGATGGCCGACGACGACGGCTTCCGCATTCTGCACCCGATGGTGGTGAGCAAGGCGTTCCAGGACATGATGGTCAAGGCCTTGGAGGATCCGGCCGAGCTGATCAAGGATCAGGTCGCCTATTGGACCAACCTGACCGAAGTCTGGCAGCGCACCACCGCCCGTTTCCTGTCGGACGCGCCGGTGGATCCGGTGGTGAGTCCGGCCCCCGAGGATCGACGGTTCAAGGACCAGGCCTGGGTGGAAGGGCCGCTGTTCGACCTGTTGAAGCAATGCTATCTGCTGACCGCCCGGCATATGCAGAGCTCGGTCGGCAAGGTCAAGGGCCTCGACCCGCATACCCAGAGGAAGCTGCAGTTCTACACGCGGCAGATGGCCGATGCCATGTCGCCGGCCAATTTTGCCGCCACCAATCCGGAAGTGATCCGGGCCACGGTCGACAGCCGCGGCGAGAACCTGCTGAAGGGGATGACCCATCTGCTCGACGACATCGAGCGCGGACACGGCCATTGGAGCCTGAAGCTGACCGATCTCGACAGCTTCCAGGTCGGCGAGAACATTGCGGTGACCCCCGGCAAGGTGGTGTTCCAGAACGAGATGATGCAGCTGCTGCAATACGCGCCCAGCACCGAGACGGTGCATCAACGGCCGCTGCTGATCGTTCCCCCGTGGATCAACAAGTTCTACATCCTCGACCTCAAGCCGCAGAACTCCTTCATCAAATGGGCGGTGGCGCAGGGCCACACGGTGTTCCTGGTGTCCTGGGTCAATCCCGACAAGAGCTACGCCGGCAAGACCTTCGAGGAATACATGCACCAAGGGCCGCTGGCCGCCCTCGACGCCATCGAGCAGGCGACCGGCGAGCGGCGGGTCAACGCCATCGGCTACTGCATCGGCGGCACCCTGATGGCCATCACCCTGGCCTATATGGCGGCCAAGCGCGATCGCCGCATCGCCAGCATCACCTTCTTCACCTCGCTGCTCGATTTCGCCGAGGCCGGCGACATCTCGGTGTTCATCGACGAGGACCAGCTGGCCCTGATGGACGAGCACATGGCCCGCACCGGCTATCTGGAAGGGCATCACCTGGCCGATGCCTTCAGCATGTTGCGCGACAACGACCTGATCTGGTCCTTCGTGGTCCGCAACTATCTGCTGGGCCGCGAGCCGATGCCCTTCGACATCCTCTATTGGAATTCCGATTCGACCCATATGCCGGCCACCATGCACAGCTTCTATCTGCGCAACATGTATCTGCGCAATCTGCTGCGCGTGCCCAAGGGCATCCGCATCGGCGGGGTCGGCATCGATCTCGGCAAGGTCCGCCTTCCCACCTATTACCTGTCGACCCGCGAGGATCACATCGCGCCCTGGAAATCGACCTATGCCGGGGCCCGCCTGCTGTCCGGACCGGTGCATTTCGTGCTGGGCGGGTCGGGTCACGTGGCCGGGGTGGTCAACCCGCCGGTCGCCGCCAAATACGGCTATTGGACCAACGAGGCGGAGGCGCTGCCGGCCGAGCCCGACGAATGGCTGGCCGGGGCGACGGGGCACGAAGGCTCGTGGTGGGGCGACTGGGATGGCTGGGTCGCCCAGTTCGGCGGCAAGCAGGTGGCGGCCCGGCAGCCCGGCGACGGCGGGCTGGCGCCGATCGAGGACGCCCCCGGTTCCTACGTCAAGAAGCGTATCGTCTAATCTCCCCCGACATTTCTGAAAGGAAGCATGCCCGTGACGCTGGTCCTGTCCAACGATGAAGTGAGCGGCCTTCTGGCCATGCCGGAATGTATCGAGGTGCTCGAGCAGGTCTATAGCGAGCTGGCCCGCGGGCTATGCCTGTCGCGGACCACCTCGGAATGCATGGCGCCCAGCAAGCGACCCGACGCGGTCTATGCGCTGAAATCGATGGATGGGGTGATTCCCAGCCTCGGCGTGGGCTCGGTGCGGATCAATTCGGATCTGCTGACGGCGCCGTCCGAAGGCGGGCGGATGCGCCGGGTCAAGGTGCCGGCCGCCCCCAACAACCGCTATGTCGGGCTGGTTTTCCTGTTCTCCAGCGAGACCGGCGAGCCGCTGGCGATCTTTCCCGACGGGGTGGTCCAGCGCTTCCGGGTGGGCGCCACCAATGCCCTGGGAGCCAAATATCTGGCCCGCGACGACTCCAGCAGCGTCGCCATCCTGGGCAGTGGATGGCAGGCCGAAACCCAATTGACCGGCGTCTGCACGGTGCGCAGCATCGACACCGTTCGCTGTTACAGCCCGAACCGCGAGCGGCGCGAAGCCTTCGCCGCCCGCATGAGCCGGCAGCTCGACATGGCGGTAACGGCGGTCGACGCGCCGGAGCAGGCGGTGGCCGGCGCCGACATCGTGCTCTGCGCCAGCAATGCCCTCGACCCCATCTTCTTCGCCCCATGGGTCGAGCCCGGCATGCATCTGTCCTCGATCAAGCGGCCGGAAATCGAGCCCAAGGCCCTGCGCCGCGTCGACCGCCTGGTGGTGCATACCCACGACAAGGGTTCGACCGTGCTGACCACGGCCGATCTGCAGGACCCGGAAAAGGCCGCCGGCAAGGGCCGGGCGGCGGCCGAGGAGATCGATTTCCAGACGCTGCCCTGCCTGGCCGACCTGGTCAGCGGCGGCACCGCCGGGCGCCGCTCGGACGAGGAGGTAACCTGCCTGGTCAACCATATGGGCCTCGGCCTGCAATTCGCCGCGGTGGGAGCGGTGGTCTACCGCAAGGCGAAAGCCAAGGGCATCGGCCACGACCTGCCCACCGACTGGTTCACCGAGAAAGAGCATCCGTAGCGGGCGAAGGGCAGGTTTGAAAAGATCAGCGGCGCCGGCATCTGAGCCTGTGAAAAAAGTTAGTGGCACCGGCCTCCGTGCCGGTGTTCCGGCGGAGCCGGAAGACCAGCGTTTCCGCCGCTCCGCGGCGGACACCGGCAGGGACGCCGGTGCCACTGAAATACAATTATTTCACAGCCTCTCTTGCCGGCCCCACTGAAGACCAGTCTGCCTGGCGTTACATCCCGGCCAGCCACTGCAGGGAGGCCACCCGCTCCCAGGTTGCCGGATGGCTGTGCAGGAAGCGCAGCGGCAAGCCGGAGGGCTGACTGGCGTTATGGTGCTGTTCGAGTTTGCACAGCGCCATGACCAAGCCTGCGGGGGCCTCGATCAATTCCAGGGCCACGCTGTCGGCGTCGAATTCGCGCAGACGCGACAGGGCGGTGTAGAGCATGTGGCCGATCATCGGGGCGGCGGCGAGCAGCCCGCCGGGGGCAAGCCGGGCGATGGCCGCGGTGGTGCGCTGCAGGGCCGCCGCCAGGCCGAGCGCCCAGCTATCGTTATTGCGGATATGCCCGACCTCGTGGGCCAGGATGCCGGCGATCTCGTCCATGCTCATGCGGCGCAGCAATCCCTCGGTCAGGATGATCGCCGAATGCTCCGGGGCCCCCAGGGCGTAGGCGTTCATGCCGTGCGGATCGGGCAGGCAATAGAGCGCGGGCCGGCAGGGCAGGGCGGCGCGCTGGCAGATCGCGCCCAGCAGGCCATGCAGTCCCGGCCATTCCTGCGGCCGCAGCGGCCGGACGCCGAATTGGCGGTGCATGACTTCGGGCGAGAGCATCTGCGGCGAGGATTGGGACAGGGCCGCACCGAGAGACAGCGCGGCGACAGCGCCCTCCTCGCCATCGACGATCCAGCCGCAGGTCGCCAGCAGCAGCACCATGCCGCCCAGCAGCATCGCCGATTGTCTCCGGTTGGCGCTGCGCTGCAGATGGTGCAGCAACAGCCGCACCATCTCCGCCTCGATGTTCCCAACCTGGTAAGCTGCCGACCGCGCTGCGCGCATGATCCGATCTCCAATTCCGGGCGGCGCAGGCAGAGTCGCCGCGCGTCCGTAACCCGAGACAGCTTGTCGCCACCGGCCCGCTGCCGCCTATGAAGCGGTTCACGCCGAAAGGCTTTCCGCCTGCCCCAAGCCGCCGGCGAAATCGGCGCGCCGGCTTGGCATATTCCTTGATCCGTCGCAGCGTCTCTCATAGATTCCGGGTCTCGCCCCGTGTCCGCGGAGGTCTGTTCGTCCAAGGGGGATCACAAGACCGTGGATGACCACTCCTTCTCCGATCTCCTCGCCAACATCATCCCATCGGCCATGACCTGCCTGATCGGCGATCGGGCGTCGGCACTATCGGCCGGCAGGGATGTGGTCGGCACCGCCATCGAATGGTTCTTCGGCGAAGACTGCAGGGAATGGCTGGCCGGCAAGGAACTGGATCCACGGGAGATCGGCATTGGTATCGCCGAGATCGCCGGCCGCAATGGCCTCGACGAGGAAACGGCCACCATCCTCACCACCGGGCTGATGGCCCTGTCCGAGAGCGTCACCCGAGCGGCGACCGGTGTGGCGATGCCGTTCAGCGAGTCGTCGGATGACGAGACCGAGGTGCTGTTGCGGGCCGGCGTCAGGGCCCTGGTTGGAGCCGCCTTCTATGCCGTCACGGGCAACCCGGCGGCGAAAGAAGAAGCGGAGCAGCGCTGCATCGGGTTCGAACTGGAGGCCGATGCCCTGATCGAGGCTGTCGGCGAGCCATCGCCCGAATAATTACAGTCCGCTGGGAAGTTTGGATCGCATCATCTCTTTCCGGTCAATTCGGCGCCCGTCCACGACAAACGTTCCGTCGCCAACGGCATGAATGGTCCTTTTCTCTTTGCGGGCGCTGTCAAAGTAGGCGGCAACGCCTTCGAGCACGACGATGCTGTGGCGATCGACCATATCGACCACCCGACATTCGATATTTGCCAGGCAGTCCTTGATGAGCGGCGCCCGAACCTGTCCGGCCGGCACACGGGTGAACCCGAACTTTTCAAACTTGTCCGTATCCTTTCCGGAGCAGGTTCCTACCCCGACGACGGCATCGATCAGGTCCACCGTGGGGATTGCAATCACACACTCCTTCGAATCTCGAAGTGCGGAATAGGAATAGTTCCAAGGGCCGGTGGTGATGGCGAAGGCTGCTGAAAAGTCCAGCACCATGGTCCAACTGATCGTCATCACATTGTCTTTTTGACCATCATTGGTCGTCACCAGGACGACCGGTCCGGGTTCCATGAGCGTGAACGCTTTGCCGATCGGCAGGCTTTCCATCACGCGTCTCCGTTCAACACCTGTCGACCATATTACATGCTTGGCGAATTGCCAGGATCACGCCAGTAGCTGCGTCGGCACGCCGAGCACGCGGCCGGCTTCGGCGAGCCGCTGATCGAGCGTATGCACCGTGGCGCCGTGTTCGGACGCGGTGGCGAGATGAAGCGCATCGCCCGCGCGCAGTCCCAGCAGGTGCTGATCGACGAACTTCGCCGCGGCACGGAAATGGCCGCCGGTCACCGGCAGGACGGTGAAGCTCTCCATCACCAGCTTGTTGAACATCGCCAAGGCCGCGGCACGCTGCTCCAGAGTGATCTGGCCGGTCCGCAGCTTGATCGCCATGGCGGAGGAAAGCTCGGTGACGGTCCAG
>CAIOJO010000377.1 GCA_903858635.1 uncultured Telmatospirillum sp.
CAACCCTGCGAGCCGCCCTGCTGGCCCATCAGGCCAAGCATTCCATCAACCCCGATCTTGAACAGCACGCCAAGGCCGCGTAGCCTGTTCAGACCGTGACGCCTGCCGAGCGAATTTCAACACGGCTCGGGACAATCCCAAAGACATAACCGAGCGAGTGGGCGGCACGCAGTGGCAGGCCGCAGCCCAGCGCCGCTTCCGCCTTGCGGCGCAGCCGGCGCACCACCGCGTCGAGGCTGCGCGGGTCATAGTCGACCGCCGAATAGCCGAGTCCCCGGATGATGTCGCCCCGCGACACGGCATGGCCGGGACGGGCCATCAGGCAGGCCAGAAAACGATATTCGCCGCCGGTCAGACGCACCGACCTGCCATCTGGTGCCGCCAGTTCCCATTTCACCTCGTCGAGCCGCCAGTCCTTCCCCCGTGCCGGCACCGCCGCATCGGCACGCCGCAAGGGAATGATGCGGCGGGCCAGATTGTCGGCGGCGGCAGCCAATTCGCGGTAGTCGACCGGTTTGGCCAGGTACAGGTCGGCCCCGGCGCGAAAACCGCGGATCCGGTCTTCGACGCTGCCGGGCTGGCCAAGCAGGATGACGCCGACCGGTTGACCGTCGTCTCTGAGGCGGGACGAGATCCGATACCCGTCCCCTCCCGGAAGATGCGAATCGACAATGACCAGATCGCAATCCGCGTCAGAGAGATCGCGCCACAAATCGTTTCCATCGGCCACGGACGATGTCTCGAAACCGCAATCCTCCAGTTGATGAACCATCTCCTGGCGGAGCTTGTTGTCGCCGACGACAACGGCCAGCCTGACCATAGCGTGAAACCTCTTCCCTCACTCGCGATGGATGCAAATTGCGAGGTGCACCATATACTTGCAGTGGAGCTCGTGCCACGCCCAAGAACTGACCTCCCCTGACCATATCTAGACGATCGGAGTCACGGCAGGAACCGCTGGCCTGGCGCGGTCACTTCGGCCCGCTGCCGCCCTCGCGCCTTGCCTCATAGGCCTTCAAATGCAGATGAGCCAGTTCGAGCAGCGGCACGGCCACGCCGAATGCTTGGGCACGCCGCACCAGGTCGCCGATGACATGCTCGTTCTCGATCGGGCCGCCCTTCTCGACGTCGCGCAGCATCGAGGCGGTCAGCGCCGAGCCCGCGGCCGACAGCATGCCATGCGCATTGGCGAGAACATGCGGCCGGGCGGCGTGGCCGGCGGCGCTGGCGATCGATTGGGTTTCCGCCAGCAGACCGGCCAAGGTCGCCGCTCCACCGGCCTTCATGATGTCGCCGACGCTGGCCCGCATCAGGCAGGTGCCGGCCGCCAAAGCTGCCAGGAACACCCATTTCTCCCACATTTCCAGGATGATGGCCGAGCTCAGCGACCATTCGAACTTGGCCGGCCCCAGCAATTCGGCAACGGCCTTGGTACGGGCGCTCTCGCCACCCACCCGTTCGCCGAAGGCCAAGTTATGCAAGTGGTTGAGATGGACGATGCTGCCTTGGTCGTCCACCGTCACGGCAATGGAACACAACCCGCCCAGCACCCGTTCGCCGCCGAAGCGCTCCGTCAGGACATCGAGATGGGCCATCCCGTTGAGCAGCGGCAGGATCATCGATTGCGGACCCACCGCCTTGGCGAGGCTGTCGATGGCGCCCGCCAGGTCATAGGCCTTGCAACTCAGGACCACCAGGTCCCACGGGGCCTTGATCTCGTCGGCCAGCACCGTCGGCGCCGCCAATTCGACGTCGCCCAGCGGGCTCTTGATGCAGAGCCCCCGCGCCGTCAGCTGCTCGCGGCGGCGCGGCCGGACGAGAAAGGTGACGTCCCGCCCCGCCTCGAGGATGCGTCCGCCGTAATAGCCCCCGACGGCGCCGGCGCCGACAATCAATACGCGCATTGCATCCTCCTTCTTGGCCATGGAATGAATTTATACCGGCCCGACAGATTGCCCACGCCACATTTTGCGGCGTCTGTCCTTCTCACCGCACCACCCAGCCACAGGCGGCCAGGGCCGCCGTCATATGCGGCGGCAGCGGCGCCTCGACCGCCACCGGCGGCTTTTTCGGATAAAGCGGAACCAGCACCGCCCGGGCATGCAGGTGCAGGCAGTCGGCCAGCATGGTCGCCGTACCCTGGCCGTAGATGGGATCGCCGAGAATGGGGCAGCCGATCGCCGCCAGATGGACCCTGATCTGGTGGGTCCGGCCGGTCCGCGGCCTGCATTCCAGCCAGGACACCGGCCCGCTGTTGCCCAGAACCCGCCATTCGGTGATCGCCGCCTGCCCGTTGGGATCGACCCGCATGCGCCAACCGCGCTTGGCGTCCAGTTTTGCCAGAGGCTGGTCGATGATGCCCGCCTCGCCCGGTGGCGCGCCGACCACCGCCGCCCAGTAGGTCTTTTCGACGCGCCCCTGGGCGAACAGTGCGCCCAGCCGCTTGAGGGCCTGCCGATGACGTCCGAGCAGCAGACAGCCCGAGGTTTCCCGATCCAGGCGATGGGCCAGTTCGGGCATCACCGGAAGTCCGAATCGCAGGGCGTCGAGATAAAGTCCCAGATGCAGCCCGCCCCGCCCGCTGGCGTGGACGGCCAGGCCGGCGGGCTTGTCGATGACCAGCATCAATGCGTCGCGATAGAGGACCCGACTGGCCAATAGGGCAGCGGTCGACTCAGCCGGGTCGAGGCCGGTAACGGGCGGAGTGGCAGCGGAATCACCCGGTTCTTGGTCGGTCATCGCGCATGAATGAAATTGTCATTGGAAAGGTCGTGCAGGCCACGATAGAAGGGCTAGTGCTCTGGCCCAAACGGAGAATTCCGTTTGGGCCAGAGCACTAGCCTTTGCGGTTCAGTCTAGGCCACCGGGCGAGGCTGGATCAATCCGCCAACGAACCATATTGGCAATTGGTGGACCCGCCGTCTGGCGACGGCACGACCGTGTCGACTGGGGGAAAACGCGATGGGACGAGGAACTGGCCGGCTAAGGGCGACCCTGCCGGTATTGGCCATGCTCCTCGCCGCCAGCAGCCATCCGAGCCCGGCGGCGGCCTACGATCCCGGACGAGTCACCCTGATCGAGGAAAACGACGCCTTCGCCTCGCGGGATGACCGCCATTACACGCAGGGCCTGCGCCTGTCCTATCTGTCCGGGGCGGTCAGCCCGGGCGGCTTCTGGGACAGCCCCTTCGATTGGCTGGCCGGGCCGCTGCCGGTGTTCGCCGGGAACGCCGATTCCCGCAAACGCAAGATCGAGTGGATCATCCTCGGCCAAAGTCTGTTCACCCCGGCCAGACTGGAACCGGCCAACCCCGATCCCCGCGACCGGCCCTATGCCGGCTGGCTCTACACCGGCGCCAGCCTGCTGCAGGATCAAGGCGGCCACAGCCTCGAACGGCTCGAACTGTTGCTGGGCGTGGTCGGCCCCTCGGCGCTGGGCAAGCAGACGCAGAACGATTTCCATCAGATCATCGAGGTCGGCCAATCCCATGGCTGGGGCCATCAATTGCAGGACGAACCGGGCCTGGTGCTGAGCTACGAGCGCGATTGGCGCTTCGAGCTGCCGCTGGCCTTCGGTGTGGCGGTCGATGCGGTGCCGGAACTGGGAGCCAGCCTGGGCAACGTGCTGACCTACGGCGAGGCCGGCGGCATCCTGAGGATCGGCCAGAACCTGGGGGCCGATTACGGCCCCACCCATATCCGTCCGAGCCAATCCGGCGGCGGCTGGTTCGATGCCGACCGCATGGACTCGCCCATCGGCTGGTACGCCTTCGTCGGCGCCCAGGGCCGCGCCGTCGGCCGCAACATCTTCCTCGACGGCAACAGCTGGCAGCAGAGCCGTAGCGTCGACAAGAAGCCGCTGGTCGGCGATCTGGTTTGGGGGGCGGCCCTTTTCTGGTCCGATCGCCTGCGGGTCGATTTTACCGTGACCGACCGCAGCAAGGAATTCTACGGCCAGAAGTTTCCCGACCGCTTCGGCATGATCACCCTGTCCATAGCGTTCTGGTAGGCGATCGCCGCAAGCCTGGTGCGGCGCCAAGCCGAGAAAGGTCGGCGCGGCCGCAACCGGTGGGCGCATGTTGCCCGCTTTACAGCTTTGGTAAAAATAATTTACCATTGCGTCCGGTCAAACATAAAAGCCGAATTTTGGGGGGAAGCAACTGGGACGAGCGTCGTCCCCCGGGGGTGGGGGCATGATTGTTCAAGCCTCTGCCAACTCTTGGCAAAGGCGCCCATCACCTGCATCCGAACCGAACGACCGTCGGCCGACTCGCAGGAGTAACCATGCAGACTTGGACGCAGGTTTATGATCCGCTTGGCAATCTTTGGCTATCGTCGCTGATCGCCGCCATTCCCATCATCTTCTTCTTTGTCGCCTTGGCCGGATTGCGGATGAAGGGATATGTCGCGGCCACCATCACCGTCGCCTTGGCCCTGGCCGTCGCCGTGTTGGCTTACGGTATGCCGCTGTCGATGGCCGTCGCCTCGGGCGCCTACGGCTTCATCATCGGCCTGTGGCCGATCGCCTGGATCATCCTGGCGGCGGTCTTCCTGTACAAGGTCACGGTGAAGACCGGACAGTTCGAGATCATTCGCGCCTCGGTGGTTTCGATCACCGAAGACCAGCGGCTGCAGATGCTGATGGTCGGCTTCTCGTTCGGCGCCTTCCTGGAAGGGGCCGCCGGCTTCGGCGCGCCGGTGGCCATCACCGCGGCGCTCCTGGTCGGCCTCGGCTTCAATCCGCTCTACGCCGCCGGTCTCTGCCTGATTGCCAATACCGCCCCGGTCGCCTTCGGGGCGATGGGCACGCCGATCATCATGGCCGGCACAGTGACCGGCCTGGATCCGAACATCATCGGCGCCATGGCCGGACGGCAGCTGCCGTTCCTGTCGGTGATCGTGCCGTTCTGGATCGTCCTGGTCATGGACGGCTGGAAGGGGGTTCGCGAGACCTGGCCAGCCGTTCTGGTGGCCGGCTGCACCTTCGCGATCAGCCAATA
Source organism: uncultured Telmatospirillum sp. (assembly GCA_903858635.1). Taxonomy (GTDB): domain Bacteria; phylum Pseudomonadota; class Alphaproteobacteria; order Rhodospirillales; family Magnetospirillaceae; genus DUZF01. Next base: position 5,000 of record CAIOJO010000377.1, read on the forward strand.
CCTCACCTCGAACTTCATCGGCCCCGCCCTGCCCGACGTGATCTCGGCACTGGTCAGCCTGGTCTGCACCGCATTCTTCCTCAAGGTCTGGCATCCCAAGAACATCTCCCGCTTCAAGACCGAAGAAGCCGCCCTCGAGAAGGAAGCCCACAAATACAGCCATATGCAGGTGCTGAAGGCGTGGTCGCCGTTCCTTATCCTGACGGTCATGGTGACCATCTGGAGCCTGCCGGTGTTCAAGAACCTGTTCATCAAGGGTGGTGCCCTGGAAGCGACGGTGATCAACTTCACCTTCCCCGGGCTGCACAATCTGGTGATCAAGGCCACCCCCATCGTCGCCAAGGCGACGCCGTTCGGGGCCGGCTACAGCCTCAACCTGGTGTCGGCGACCGGCACCGCCATCCTGTTCTCCGCCCTTATTTCAGTGGTCTTCCTGAAGATGAAGGCGGCCGACGCCGTGACCACCTTCGGCGAGACCATGCGCGACTTGGCATGGCCGATCTACACCATCGGTACCGTGGTGGCCTTCGCCTTCATCGCCAATTACTCCGGCCTGTCGTCGACCCTGGCCTTGCTGCTTGCCGGCAGTGGCGTGATCTATCCCTTCTTCTCGCCGGTGCTGGGTTGGCTCGGCGTCTTCCTGACCGGTTCGGACACCTCCAGTAATGCCCTGTTCTGCAGCCTGCAGGCCAACACGGCGCATCAGATCGGCACCTCCGATCTGTTGATGGTGGCGGCCAATAGCAGCGGCGGCGTCACCGGCAAGATGATCTCGCCGCAATCGATCGCCGTGGCCTGCGCCGCCACCGGCCTGGTCGGGCAGGAATCCGACCTGTTCCGCTTCACCGTCAAGCACAGCATCCTGATGGTGTTGATCGTCGGCGTCATCACCGTGCTGCAGGCCTATGTGTTGCAGTGGATGGTTCCATAAAGGCCGACGCCGCAGCCCGCACGGGCTGCGGCGTCTTTTTCTTGGGAACCCCTCAGGCCGCCTTTTTTTCGTCATTGCGAGCCGCAGGCGAAGCAATCCATCTCTGACTCAGACAGATGGATTGCCGCGTCGCTGAGGCTCCTCGCAATGACGACGACATGGTCGGGGCCCTCAGCGGGCCAGTCACGAGGCTCCACGTCGCTCCAGTGGCACCGGCGTCCCTGTACGATGCAGGGCCGTCATGCCGGAGGCGCATGCGGCCCCAACCACGCAGCATGATAGTATGAAAGAAAAGTTAAGATCGGAGGAGTCAATGGCCAATGTGTATGAGGACTTCGATAAGCGCATGGAACACGAGCGCCGCTTCAACGAGACCATATTAGGACGGGAGGCCCCGGCCTATACGGCTCCGCGGAAGGCTCGTAGCGTGCATGACAGCAGCTTCACGTCCGACCTCCAGAAGGACCTGCCGGAACATCTGCTCGATGTGGCACCCCTGAAGTCGCGCCGCGACGCCCGCTGACCAGCGCAGCCTGACCCGCGACACGGTCGTCGGCAATGCCCGGCTTGAGTCGCGGTTCCGCTGGTTGGCCCCTGCCTTGCGCCCCTAATGGCGAGATGCGATAGTTTTCGCCGCTGCCCCACGAGGCGGCGCAAAATCTCGTTGCTTGGAGTTGCAAGATGGACAACGGCCGACGCGATTTCATCAAGATGGGAGTGACGACAGCGGTGGGCGCCCTGCTTCCGGCGGGACAGTCCCTGGCCGCCCAGCCAACGGTGCCGCGCGGCCCTATCCTCAATGCGGCGGCGGGTTCGTTGCGCCTCGTCACCTTCGCCAGCCCCGCGGTACCGCATCCGCGCACCGGTGCGGTCAAGGCAAGCGGCAGGGTGGTCGATCTCGGCAAGGCTGCCAAGGCCCAGAACATGCGGCTGTCTTTCGACCCGAACCAGATGGTGTCGCTGATCGCCGGCGGCGAAGCCGCCTTGGCCGAAGTGCGGCGACTGGTCGCCAAGGCACCGGATGACGGTGCGCTGGTGACCGAGCTGCGCCTGTTCGCCCCGATTCCAAATCCGACCCGCAACGTCTATGCGGTCGGCTGGAACTATCTCGAACATTTCGAGGAAGGCAAGGCACTGCGCGACACCAATCCGGATCTGCCGGAACACCCGGTGTTCTTCACCAAGGGCGTGCATACGGTGAACGGTCCTTATGACCCGATTCCCTACGACCCCGCGGTGTCGACCATGATCGACTGGGAGGGCGAACTGGCGGTGATCATCGGCAAGCGCGGCCGCAACATTTCGGAAGCCGAGGCCATGCATTACGTCTTCGGCTATACGGTGATCAATGACACGACGGCCCGCGACATCCAGCAGAAGAAGCATGGCGGCCAATGGTTCAAGGGCAAAAGCCTGGACGGCCACGGCCCGCTGGGGCCGTGGATCATCCCGGCGGCCGAACTGGATTACGCCAACCTGCATCTGGTGACCCGGGTCAACGGCGTGGTGAAACAGGACGCCAACACCAAGCAGATGTATTTCAAGGTGCCGCGGATCGTCTCGGAACTGTCCCTCGGCCTGACCATCGAACCCGGCGACATCATCGCCACCGGGACCCCGCCCGGGGTCGGTTTCGCCCGCAAACCGCAGGAATTCCTGAAGCCGGGCGATGTGATGGAGACCGAGATCAGCGAGATCGGCATGATCCGCAACGTCATCACGGCATCCGTGTAAAATGGCCAATACCGCCAAGATCGTCTTCATCGGCGCCGGCAGCGCTGCCTTCGGCCTGTCCATGTTCCGCGACGTCTTCACCACCAATAAATTGGCCGGCTGCACCTTGACCCTGGTCGACCTGAACAAGGACGCCCTGGCCCGCATGACCGGCCTCGCCCAGGCGATGAAGAAGAAGACCGGGTTGCAGGTGACCATCGAGCAGACCACCGACCGCCGCGCCGCCTTGGATGGTGCCGGTTTCGTGGTCAATTCGGTGGCGATCGACCGCAATCGCCTGTGGCGGCAGGATTTCGAGGTGCCGAAACGGCATGGCATCCGTCATACCCTAGGTGAGAACGGTGGTCCCGGCGGCCTGTTCTTCACCTTGCGCACCATGCCGCTGATCTTCGATTTCGCCCGCGATGTCGAGGAGATCTGCCCCGATGCCCTCTTCATCAACCTGTCCAACCCGGAAAGCCGCATCCTGCTCGGCCTGGCCAAACATACCAAGGTCAAGGCACTGGGACTGTGCCACGGGGTCTTCCTGGCCCGCTGGTTCATCTGCCAGATCCTCGGTCTACCGGAGGCTGACGTCGATCTATGGGCGGCCGGGCTCAACCATTTCCAGTGGTTGCGCCATATCCGCGAGCGCGAAACCGGGCGCGATCTCTACCCGTTGCTGCGGCAACGGGAGCTTGAGCACGATCCCGCCTTCGCCCCGCTGAGCCGCACGCTGTTCCGGGCCTTCGGATTATGGCCGACGCCCAGCGACGACCACCTGGGCGAATACCTGCCCTATGGCTGGGAGGCCGGCGAACATGGCTTCAATTTCACCGAGGACGAGCGCGGCCGCGGCATCCTGGCCAAGATGATGGACGACGCCATCGCCGGCGACATGCCGGCCGAATGGCTGACCCCGTCCTGGGGCGAGCGGGCGGTCCAGGTGATCGCCGGGGTGCTGCACAACCAGAAGCGCTTCATCGAATCCGGCATCGTGCTCAATCAGGGCATAATTCCCAACCTGCCGTCCGAGCTTGCCGTCGAGGTCCCGGTGATCGCCGATGCGGCGGGCGTCCATCCCCTGTCCCTCGGGCCGCTGCCCGACGGCGTCGCCAAACTGTTGTCGGTCCAGGCCAGCGTCCAGCAGCTTTCCGTGGCCGCCGCGGTCCACGCCTCCAAGGAACTGGCCTTGCAGGCGCTGCTGGTCGATCCGGTGATCACCTCGACCGATGCCGCCCATCGCATCCTGGAAGAGCTTTGGGCGATCAACGAACCCTATATCCGGCCCTGCGTGTGAGCTGGCCCCCTCACCCCGACCCTCTCCCCCAATTGCGGGCGAGGGAGAAGAATTGCCCCTCGCCCGCTGGCGGGAGAGGGAGGGGCCCGCGCCGCGGGAGGGTGAGGGTTCTTACGCCGCTTCCTCGGTCTTCACCTTGGCCAGGAAGGTGCTGACCTCGGCGTGCAGCTTGGCCGCCTGATCGCCCAGCAGGACCGAGGATTGCAGAACGGTCGTCGATGCCGCTCCCGTCTCCTTGGTCCCATCGGTCACGCCGACGATGTTGCGGGTCACCTCCTGGGTGCCGGTCGAAGCCTGCTGGACATTGCGGGCGATCTCCAGGGTGGCGGCGTTCTGCTGTTCCATCATCGAAGCGATCAGCCCGGAGATCTCGTTGATGCGCCCGATGGTGGCGGTGATGCCCTGGATGGCCGACACCGCATGTTGGGTCGCCGATTGCACTTCGGCGATCTGTTGGGAGATGTCGCCGGTCGCCCGCGCCGTCTGGTTGGCCAGGTTCTTGACCTCATGGGCCACTACGGCGAAGCCCTTGCCGGCGTCACCGGCGCGGGCCGCCTCGATGGTGGCGTTCAGGGCCAACAGGTTGGTCTGGCTGGCGATGTCGTTGATCAGGTTGACCACGGCGCTGATCTTTTGCGCCGCCGCGACCAGCCCGGCCACGTGTTGACTGGTCTGGATCGCCTCGTTGGTGGCCGCCGCGGCGATCTGGCTCGACGCTTCGACCTGGGCGGAAATTTCCTTGATCGACGCCGACAGCTCCTCGGCCGCCGAGGCCACCGTCTGCACATTGCCGGCGGCCTGTTCGGCGGCGGCGGCGACACTGGTCGCCTGAGTCGCGGTCTGGGTGGCGACGGTGGACATCGACTGCGAGGTCGTCTGCAACTGCCGGGCCGAATCCACCAGCATTCCCACCATGGTTTCGACGCTTCTCTCGAAATCATGGGTCAGCCGGCCGACCTCCTGGGCGCGCCCTTCCCGCCGCCGCTTCTCGGCTTCGATCTGGGCGGCGATCTCCCGCCGCTTGACGGCGTTCTGCTTCCACATCTCGACACCGCGCGCGATGTCGCCGATTTCGTCGGAACGGTCGGTATGGGCGACCGTCACGTCGAGATTGGCCTCGGCCATCTGCCGCATCGCGCCGAGAATGGTTCTGAGGGGTCCGACGATCGAGCCGGTGATCAGCAGCGAGGCGCCGCCGATCAGCACCACCGCCCCCAACAGGACGAGCAGGATGGTCGCACCGACCTGCCAGAATTCGGCGCGCAGGTCGTCAAGATAGACTCCGCTGCCGATCACCGCGCCCCAGGCCGGCAGTGCGGTGGCGTAGGACAGCTTGGGCAGAGCCTCGCCGCCGCTGGCGCGCGGCCAATGGTAGCGGACGAAGCCGCCATTCGACAAAGCGCCTGCGGCGATCAGTTCGCGGACGATGAAGACTCCATCGGGATCCTTCAAGTCGTTGCCGCTCTTGCCGACCAGGCCGGGATTGGGATGGCTGAGGAACACGCCGTCGTTGCGCAGGACGAAGACGTATTCCCCATCGCGGTAGCGCAGCGACGAAATCAACGCCTGGACTTCGCCCAGGGCCGCCTCGCGGCTCAGTTGGCCGGCCTGCACGCGATGGTCCAATTGCCCCATCAGGCCGGAGGCCGCTTCGGTGATGTCCCTGAGCTTCTCCTTGCGCTCGTCCAGACGGACATTCCAAGCCGTATAAAGGGTGTAGCCGCCGACCAAGACAATGACCAGGGCCGAGATCGCGGTCATCAGCAGGAGCTTGAACTTCATCTTCATTCCGGCCAGCACCGATACCCCCTGCGCGAACTGTACTTCGTCAACGATACTTTTGGATGGGCAGATTAACCTCGATGGTAATTCCTATCAATGATTGAGTTTTCCTCTTCCGGGCGCCCCGTGGGGCGAGGCGCGGACCTCCGCGTCAGGGCTTGCCATGGCCGACCCCGATCCCCTACTAAGGAACTGCAAAGAAACTGAAGCGGGATGAACCATGATCGAGGGTGAGTATCTGAAGCCGGGCAAGTTCACCGAGAGCGACGATCCGGCGATCATCGCCTTTGCCCGTGCAGCCGCCGGCGCGCCGGCCGACCAGGTGACGACCGCGGTGCGGGTGTTCGAGGCGGTGCGTGACAGCGTCGTCTATGATCCCTACTGCGACTTTTCGTTGCCCGAGACCTTTTCCGGCAAGGCAGCCCTGTCCCGCGGACGCGCCTTCTGCATCCCCAAGGCGGCACTGCTCACCGCCTGCGCCCGCGCCGTCGGCATTCCGGCCCGCCTCGGTTTCGCCGATGTGAAGAACCACCTGGCCTCGCCGCGGCTGGTCAAGGCCAACAACGGCGACGTGTTCCGCTGGCACTCCTATACCGAGCTCTATCTCGAGGGGAAATGGGTCAAGGCGACGCCGGCCTTCGACATGGCGCTGTGCCTGCGCTGCGGCATCCAGCCGCTGGTGTTCGACGGCCGCACCGATTCGATCTTCCACCCTTACGACCAGAACGACCAGAAGCACATGGAGTATGTCGAGGACCGGGGTATTTATGCCGACGTCCCGCTGGACGCGGTGCTAACGACTTGGCGCGAGCACAGCCCCGCCCTGTTCGAGCCCGGCTACCTGGTCGGCGCCCGCTCCTTCGCCGCCGAGGTCCAGGCGGTCCAATAGGACGAATTCACCACGGAGACACCGAGGCCACGGAGATTATTGATTCCCCTCCGTGACCTCGGTGTCTCCGTGATGATTACTCAATGCTCCTTTACGACCCGCCCAAGGCCCGGGTGCGGAAGGTCATATCGAGATAGCGGCCGGGATCGCTCAGGGTCTTCTTCGGCTCGGCATATTTCGAACGCAGCGCCAGCACCGTCTTCATGCCGTCCATATTGACCGCCAGGTCGCGGATCAGGCCGCCTTTGTCGGCCAGCAAGGCGTCGTAGATCTTCTCGGCCAGCGGCGGGGTCATGCCCTGCATCTTCTGGACCAGCAAGGCCACGGCGGCCGGACGGTTGTTGCGGTCATAGAGCCATTCGATGGAATCCCGGTAGCCGCGCAGATAGGCGACCACCAGATCGCCATGCTCGGCCGCCCAGGACCGGCGCGCCACGCCGACGATCCCCTGATAGGCGCCCACCACATCCTCGGCCTTGGCCAGGCGCTTCGCCCCGGTATTCTCGGCGATCAGGTCGAGCGGCGTGTTGAGCAGGGTTGCCGCCTGCTTGTGGTCCTGCAGGGCCTTCAGGCGCTGGGCGCCGCCGCCCACCGCGGTGAAGGTCACGTCACCCTCGCTGATGCCGTTCTGGGCCAGGATCTCGCGCAGCACGAAGGCGAAGCCGGTGGTCATCGCGTCGACCGACAGCTCCTTGCCGCGCAGATCGGCGATGCCGCCGATCTCCGGCTGCGCCATCAGATTGAGAAAGCCGGTATCGCCGCCCATGAAGGCGAACAGGTCGGGCGCCTGGTCGAGTTTCACCTCGCCTTGGTCCTCCTGGTAGGCGACCACGTTGTCGACCGCGGTCATGGCCAGCGGATAGCGCCCCGACATCATGTTGCGCACCAGTTCGACCGAGTTCGGGGTGAATTCCAGACTGAGGGCCAAGCCGTGACGGGCAAAGAAGCCTTGCTGCTGCCCCACCCAGATCGGCCAGTTGGATCCTCCGGCGAAGGCGACCACGGTGAGCGGCGTCTCGGCCACGGCCGGGGTCGGGATGGCCATCGACAGGGCCATAGCGATGGCCATGCCGCCGCCGGACCCCAGCCCCGCCGCGCAAATCCGCTCGATTAGGACATTCAGCATACTCTGTGCTCCCTCTTCGCTTCGATCATCATTGATCTCCCCTCACGCCATCACTTTGCGCACCCGGTCCGGACTGAACGGCAGATCGCGCAGACGCCGGCCGGTGGCCCGGGCAAAGGCATTGGCGATGGCGGCGACGGTCGGCCCCTGGGCCGCTTCGCCGGCGCCGAGCGGGGCCTGGTCCGGCCGGTCGAGCACCACCACCTCGACTTCGGGCATTTCGGCAAAGGTCAGGATCGGATAGCTCACCCAGTCCCGCGAGGTCACGCCCTCGCGGTCGAAGCGAACCTGCTCCTTCAGGGACCAGCTGGTCGACTGGATGACGCCGCCCTCGATCTGGTTGCGCAACCCGTCGGGGTTGATCACCTCGCCGGCATCCACCGCCACGACCGTCCGCTTGACCCGCAATGCGCCGTCCTTCGGGTTGACGGCGACGTCGGCCACCACCGCCACATAGGCGGCGTGGTTCTTGTATTGGGCGAAGGCCAGGCCGCGCCCGGGCAAGCCGTCGCCGGCCGCCGGCGGCGCCGCCCCGGCCCGATCGACGGCCGCTTGCAGCACCGCACGGGCCCGTTCGTCCTTCAGGTGGCGCAGGCGAAAGGCCAGCGGATCGATGCCGGCCGCCGCCGCCAGTTCATCCATGAAGGATTCGATGGCGAAGATATTGGCGTAGGCGCCCAGCGCCCGCAGCGCCGAAACACGGAGCGGCATCTCCTTGACCAGGTGATAGCGCACCAGCTGATTGGGAAACTCGTAGAGTGGAATCGAGTTGCGGTCGCCGCCGCCATTGGGCTGCGGGATATCCTTGGGCGGGCCGGCCGGCACCGGCTGCGACAGATGCCAGCCGGACAGCAGGTTGGTGCCGGCATTCGAGCCCGGTCGATTGCTGTGCGTATTGCTCCAGATGTCGTGCGACCAATTGACGATGCCGCCGTCCGCCCCCAACTCGGCGGCGACCCGGACCACCATCGCCGAGCCGAACGGCTCCCAGGCGAATTCGTCGTCACGCATCCACTGCACCCGCACCGGACGCCCGTCGACCGCCCGGCTGAGGAGCGCGGCGTCGAGCGCCACGTCGTCGGCGCCGTTATGGCCGTAGCAACCCGAGCCCTGGCCATGGATGACGGTGATCGCCCCTTCGGCCATGCCCAAGACGCGGGCCAGGTCGCGGCGCAGCGGAAACACGCCCTGGGTGTGACTCCACACGGTCAGGCGATCCTGGCCGAAGCGGGCCACCGCGCAGGACGGGCCGATCGACGCATGGGCCAGACAGGGCCGGGTGTAGCTCGCCTCCAGCCTGCGGCCGCCGGTGCTCTTGGTCGGATCGCCCTTGCTGTTGACCTGCGACGTATCGGCCGGCATCCCCATCAGTTCCTGATGCAGCCGATCGCTGCGCGGCAACGACGCCTGATGCGACCAGCGAGCGGCCTTTTGCAGAGCGGCCCGGGCGGCGATCGCCTGCTCTTCGCGCTCGGCGACGACCCCCAGGAAACGCCCGTCGCGAACCACCGCGATGACTCCCGGCAGGCGACGCACCGCGCTCTCGTCGAGGGACAGCAAATCGGCATGATAGGCCGGCGGATGGACCACCCGCCCATGCAGCATGCCGGTCAGGCGCAGGTCCTGCACATAGATGGCGCCGCCGGTGAACTTGGCCGGCAGGTCGAGCCGCGGGATCGGCTGCCCGGCGATTCGCCGCCGCACCGCCGGCTTCGGCGGCACCATGGCGCTGGCCTCACGCTGCAGCAGGTCGCCGCCCGCCAGCTCGCCGTAACCGAGATGGCGGGACCGGTCGGCGGTCAAGACGACGCCGTCTTCGACCACCAGACTGTCGATCGGCTGCCCCAGTCGCTCCGCCGCCCGTTCCAGCAGCAGCCGGCGCGCCTCGGCCGCGGCGTAGCGGATCGCCGTGCCGCTGTATTCGATCGATTGGCTGCCGGCCGTATGGCCCTCGTCGGGCGTCTCGGCGGTACTGCCGGAAACCATCCGGACGCGCTCGAAGGGAAGGTCCAATTCGTCGGCGGCGATCTGGCTGAGCGCCGTCAGGATCCCTTGCCCCAGTTCGACCTTGCCGGTGAAGACAGTGACCGCACCGTCGGGTTCGACCCGCAGCCAGCCGTCCAGCCGACGGTTGTTGAGCAGGCTGCCCGGCAGCTTCTTCGCCTGGCCGAAGACCAGGCCGGGGGCCAGGGTGAAGGCGACGGTCAGGCCAGCGACAGCCCGGCCGAAGGCGCGGCGCGACAGCCGCAGCAGGCCGGCGGTCATGGCGTCACCTTGGCGCTCTGCAGGTGGTCGGCGGCGCGCAGCACGGCGCGGACGATCCGGGTGTGGGTGCCGCAGCGGCACAGATTGCCGGATAGCGCCTGGCGCACCTGCTCCGGTTTGGGATGCGGGTTCTCGTCCAACAGGCTCTTGGCCGTCATGATCATCCCGTTCGAGCAGTACCCGCATTGGGCCGCCTGCTCGGCGATGAAGGCGGTTTGCAGCGGGTGCGGCTTGTCGATGCTGCCCAGGCCCTCGAGGGTCACCACCGCCGCATCCTGCACCGCCGACAGGGGCGTGCTGCAGGACCGCACCGGCACATTGCCGATCAGCACCGAACAGGCGCCGCACTGGCCGAGGCCGCAGCCGAAGCGCGGCCCATTGAGGCCGAGATCGTTGCGCAGCACGTAAAGAAGTGGGGTATCGCCATCGGCGGTGACCGTGCGGACCGCGCCGTTCACCGACAGTCGGAACGTCTGACTCATGGACCTGTTCTCCCTTGCTGCGTCGGCCGCATCTTGGTGGCGGTCCGGCCCGGACATGGATGCCCTTGTGCAATCGTTTGCACTAAGACTCGCGCCGACGGCCGGCCGCGGTCAAGTGGATTCCTCTGGTATTTGGGTCATCGCTGCCGTCACCTCCATGCCATCACCTCCATGGTTGAGGCGCCGGCCCGGCCATCGTAGGCTGGGGCATCACCCAGGCGGAGGCGAAGCGATGCAAACCATCTTCATCATGATCAAGGCCGAGATGGGCCGTGCCTATGATGTGGCCAACCTCGCCGTGGATACCGAGCAGGTGTCGGAAGTCTATTCGATCTCCGGCCAGTACGATCTGCTACTGAAGTGCTATCTCGACGACGGCACCGATATCGGCCATTTCGTCACCGAAACCATCCAGAAATTGCCCGGAATCCGCGACACCTTCACGATGATCGGCCTGAAGGCGTTTTCGTAGTTGAAGGCGTTCTCGTAGAGGGCCGCACCAGCCCCGCCAGCTCAGAATAACACGGACGGACACGGACGCCGCTTCGCGGCCACGGATGAACCCGGACGAAGATGACGCCGCCGAAGGCGGCTAAGCTGCTTGTCCGTGTGCGTCCGTGGTGGTCGGCGTCCGTCCGTGTTGCTTGGGCGCCCCTCGCCTGGGAGTTTTAGGGGTGTCAGTCTCAGCTGGCCTTGAGGATGGCGGTCTTTTCGTTCTGCCACAGGCATTCCACCGTGGCGAAGCCGGCTTGGCGCAAGGCGTCCATATTCGCCGCGACGCCGCCGATATGGATGAAATGGTCGCAGTCGAGGAAGCAGCCGCCGGCCGCCAGCAAGCCGTGAATGGCGCGATAGCAGTCGGTGATCTTGCCGAGATCGTCCAGGTTGTGCAGGGCGATGCCGGACACCACCAGATCGAACGGACCGCCCGCCGCATTTTTCCATGCCGAATCGAATAGATCCGCCAGCACATAGGTGAGGCGGTCGGAACGGGCCGACAAATGCCGGCGCGCCCGGTCCAGCATTTCTTGGGAATAGTCCTGCAAGGTGACCGTGGCGCCGGGATAGGCGGTCAACACGGCATCGGTCACCGCGCCGTAGCCGGCCCCGATGTCGAGGACACGGGGCGTGGCCGCCGCCGGAAACGGTGCGAAGGACAGCATCTTGGCAAGCAGCGGCCGCCGCTCGTCGACCCGGCCGAGGTCCTTGGCGATCCACTGCTCGACATATTCCGCCGAATGCCAATCATGCTCGGCCGCCGCACTATGTCCGGTCATTTGGTCTCTCCTCATGCCTGCCAAATTTTACCGCGTCACACCTTGGCGGCAAAGCCCTGAAGATGGGCCCGAAAGGCCTCGGGCAGCGGAGTCGAACGACGGGTTTCGTTCTTGTTCAGCACCAGGACGTTTTCCGCGGTGGCCACGCAATCCTCGCCGACGAACATGCCCTGGCCCAGCGTGAAAGAGGTGCGGCCGAGGGCGAGGACCGCGGTACCGATGTCGACGGTGGACGGCCACAGGATCTCGCGGCGAAAGTCGACGATCAACCGGGCGATCACGAAGTAACAGCCCTCGGGGGCCATCTCCTTGAACGTGTTGTAAACGAAATCGACCCGGCCGGTTTCGCTGAACCGGGCAAAACAGACATTGTTGACATGGCCTTGTACGTCCACGTCCCCGTAGCGAACAACCTCCTGCGACCAGATCCGGAACAACGAACGGTTGGTCAGCCGATGACGGTCCCCCTGCACTCCAGCCCTCCCCTGTAACGCATCGTTCGCTCCCAAAGGGGGTAGCCATATGCAGCCCAAAAAGCAAATGGGATTCCCGTCGCCCACCCCCGCGACAGCGGCGTCACCGATGCACACCGCTACGTGCAGCATATGAATGCAAAACCAATGTTTAGCTGTGCTACATTTTGGAAATAGCCGTTAGCGCGCATTGTCGCCGATCCTTGGAACGGGGTAATTGCATGTAGGAGGGTTTCTCCATGCCTGCGCGCCTCATCGGAAAAAAGAGCCGCCGTCTTTTTGAAGCGGTGCTGGCGTATGTGCCGACGGGAATCATCGTCGCCTCCGCACCCGACTTGGTCATCGTCGCCATCAGCGAAACCGCCAGCCGTCAATTCGGCCGCTCCCGCGAGGCTCTCGAGGGCAAACCGATCAGCAGCCTGGCCAGCCCCTATCGCTTGTTTCGCGGCGACGGCAGTCGCGCCGGGTTCGATGATCTGCCGATCACCCGCGCCTGCCTGTCGGGCGAAACCGTCCGCGATGAACAATGGGTCGTCGAAGACGAAGGCGGCCGGCGCGTTACCCTGCTGATCAATGCCGGCCCGGTCAAAAGCAAGCGCGGCAAGGTGCTCGGTGGGGTCATCTCATGGGCCGACGTGACCGCCCTGAAATCGATCGAGGCCGAACTGCGGGCCGCCATCGAAACCGAACGGACCCTGCTGAGTGAATCCAACCACCGGATCAAGAATCATTTCGAGATGGTGGCCAGCCTGGTCCGCATGGAGGCGGTCAAATATGGCCCGCAAGCCGCCGAGTTGGCGCGCACCATCGAAGACAAGCTGTCGGTCCTTGCCGCTGCCCATGAAGGGCTTTACGCACCGCGCGACACCAAGAACCTGTCCGGCCAGCATCTGCTGGCCGGCGTGGCACGGGCGCTGTACAGCGATCGCCACCAGATTCGAACCGACGCCGCCGCCGATATCGAATTGGAGGACGATCAGGTGACCACGGTCGGACTGGTCATCAACGAAGGGATCAGCAATTGCCTCAAACACGCCTTTGCCGACGGCCGCTCCGGCACCATTGACGTGGCGCTGCAATGGAACGGCCCCAAGACCCTCGAGCTGACCATCGCCGACAATGGGATCGGATTGAGCGAACCGCTGCGCCAGGGAACCCTCGGGCTGAAGATCATCGGCATTCTGGCCCGTCAGTTGCGGGGCAGGTTCGGCCTCGCCAACCGGCCGGAAGGCGGTTGTCTCCTCAAGCTGAGCTTCCCTTTGAACCCTGCCGCGCCGCCCGCCCCTGGAGCGTCCCGATGAATCAGCTCCGTCGCAAGCTGTCGGCCAAGCCGCGCAGCGGGCGGGTCAGCCGCCAGGAGGAACTGCTGCGCAGCCGTTGCAACTCGGTTTCGGCCGCGACCCGTCGTTCCAGGCTGCCGCCCAGGCTGCCATAGGTGTCGGCAATCCGCTTGGCTCCCTCGGGCTCACGGCCGATGGCGAAGAAGCGACGAACGGGCTCCGGCAAGGCGCTGCCGACTCCCAGCACCCCCAGACCGTTGCTATGATCGAAGGCAAAGGCCTCGGGGTAATGCTCTGTCAGTTCGGCCCACAGGCGATGCACCCCGAAACCGCGCTCCTGCACATGGGTATCGTGGAACAGCACCACGCCACGGGCCGACAGCTTCGGCAGCCAGGTTTCGAAGTCATGCTTGACCGAATCGTAGTCGTGGCGGCCGTCGATGTGCAGTAGGTCGATCGAGCCGTCGGCGAAGCCGTCCAGGGCCTGGTCGAAGGTGCCGCGCAGCAAGCGTGAGAAACCGGCATAGGGGCGATGCAGCTCAACCAACGCGTTGTAGATGTCGTCGCCATAGAATCCGGCATGCACATCACCCTGCCAAGTGTCCACCGCATGGCATCGGGTGTCCAGCCGGCAGGCCTGCACCCCCTGGCAGAAGGCCAGGTAGGAAACCCCGGTATGGGTACCCAATTCGACCAGGACGCGCGGCGCCGCCCGTTCGACCAGCCAGAAGGCGAAGGGAATGTGACCAAGCCATCCCGACTCGCCCAGCTTGGCGGGAGACTGGAAGGTCATGGGTGAAAGATAGTCGTCGAGCGAAATCACGATGCATGGTTCCCTAGTGCCGCCAGGCGTCCAGTGTATGGGCCCGGGAGCACGGAATCCACCCTGGGGATTCGCCCCCTTCGCAGGAAAGGCGACAGTGCGGGGAATGCCGGTTAAACTATGATGGCAGCCGTCGCCGGGCGGCGGCGCGGGGCATGTTCAGGCCAATCTCGAGGAGGTCAGATGTCTACCGGAAGGCGCCATGGCTGTTAGTCCCGTTCAGCCCACCCAGGCAAACTTCGTCATCGGCCCCCCCTTCGCCCCGGAAGAGATGAAGGTGCTCTACGAACAGGCCGGATTGCGGGTGAAAAGCGGCGATGCAGCCTTAAGCAAGCGATTGTCGGCGATCCGCCAGGAATATGTCGTCGTGTTCACCAATCCGATCCAGGACGGCAAGTCCCTGCTGCAGAGATTGCTGGAAGGCATCTTGGGGAAGGAGGTCGCCAAACTGGAGACCGCCGTCAGCCAAGCCAGCGTTCAGGGCAACCCGATGCCTTGCCTCAGCATTGGACTCAAGACGTCCAGCTTTGCCGACGGCTCGCCGCTCAGCGCCAACCTCCCCGACACCGCACTGAAAGATATCGAGTCGGCTCTGAGAATGGCCTTCAAGGCCGAATGGGTCCAATCGAGGATCTACTGAGCGGACTGGCGCCTAGATCTCGTGCCGGCTCGATCAGCGCGAGGCCAGATTGCGGAAGAAGCCGAAAGCCGCCCGCTTGCTGTCCGTTCTCAAGCGTTCGCGCCCATTCACTTTGACAAAGAAATAACCATCCTTGCCTATCCGCCTTTTACCCACACCTACTAGATATTGAATCTCTCGGATGGGCCGCATTATCCGCTTGACACCCACAGGTGGCGGGCGTAATGTGTGGGTGTGAAGCGGATAATGGAGATGGAAATGCAGATGCA
>CAIOJO010000378.1 GCA_903858635.1 uncultured Telmatospirillum sp.
AATATCGCCCAAAAAATGCACCTCGACGCACCGCAAACGGATTTGTGACCCCTAGGAGCGCCCCATGGACTTCGGATTGACGGACGAGCAACGGCTGATGCAGGACATGGCGAAGGATTTCGCCGAAAAGGAGATCCTGCCCACCCTCAGGGAGGACGAGGCCAATCACCGCTTCCGTCCCGAACTGGTGAAGAAGATGGCCGATCTTGGCTTCTTCGGTTGCGCCCTGCCCGAAGAATACGGCGGCAACGGCTATGGCTTTCTCGAATCGGTGCTGATTTCCGAGCAGATCGCCAAGGTCAGCGGCTCGTGGCGGCTGCCCTTCAACATGCAGAACATCGGCCCGGCCATCACCGTCAACAAATTCGGCAACGAAGAGCAGAAGCGGCGCTTCATCCCGAAATGGATCAGTGCCGAAGCCTTCGGGTTCTTCGCCATCACCGAACCGAATTCCGGCTCGGACGTGGTCAGCATGCGCACCACCGCCACCGATCGCGGCGACCATTGGGAAATCAATGGCCAGAAGATGTGGATCTCCAATGCCCATGTCGGCGATTGGGGACTGCTTTATGCCTGCACCGACCGGGCGTCGAAATACAAGGGCCTGACCTGTTTCATCATCAATCTGAAGGAAACCAAGGGGGTCACCACCAAGGCGATCGAGACCAAGCTTGGTCTGCATTGCGCCCCGACCGGCGAGATCTATTTCGATGCGGCCAAGATCCCCAAGGATTCGGTGTTGGGCGAAGTCGGCCAGGGCTTCCAGATCTGCATGTGGCAATTGAACAACACCCGCATCAGCTGCGCTTCCGGCGCCATCGGCATCGCCGGCGGGGCCATCGATGCGGCGATCGGTTATGCCAACGACCGGACCCAGTTCGGCCAGAAGATCGGTTCCTACCAGATGGTCCAGGCGCAGATCGCCGACATGGTGGCCGAGCATGAGGCAGCCCAGCTGCTGGTCTACCGGGCCGCTTGGTTGAAGGATCAGGGGCTGCCCAACCAGCACCAGACCTCGATAGCCAAGCTGTTCGCTTCGGAAGCCGCCGTTCATGCCGCGCTCGATACCATGAAGATCTTCGGTAGCTACGGTTTCTCGACCGAATACCCGGCCGAACGCTTCCTGCGTGACGCTCAGTCCCTGCGGGTCGTCGAAGGCACCAGCAATATCCAAAAGACGATCATCGCCGGCATTTCCCTGGGCGATGCGGTCAACCGCTGATTTTCCTTTTCCCCGCAAGATTGTCCTTCCCTGCCTCGGTTGAGGCAGGGAACGGCGATGACTTAGGTTGAGACATGACCAAAGCACCAAGCAAGGCCAAGAAAAACGCGGTGGGCATCACCGAACTCGTCCTGCGGGACGCCCACCAGTCGCTGTTCGCCACGCGGATGCGTCTCGACGACATGCTTCCGATCGCCGAGAAGCTTGATCAAGTCGGCTATTGGTCACTCGAAACCTGGGGCGGGGCCACCTTCGACGCCTGTATCCGCTATCTCGGCGAAGATCCGTGGGAGCGCCTGCGGGCCCTGAAGAAGGCGATGCCCAACACCCGCCAGCAGATGCTGTTCCGGGGACAGAACATCCTCGGTTACCGTCACTATGCCGACGACGTGGTCGAGAAATTCGTCGAGCGCGCCGCCGTCAACGGCATGGACGTATTCCGCGTGTTCGACGCGATGAACGATCCGCGCAATCTCGAGACGGCGATCCGGGCGGTCATCAAGCAAGGCAAGCACGCCCAGGGCTGTTTGTCCTATACGACCAGCCCGGTCGACACCATTGCCAAATGGGTCGACCTGGCCAAGCGGATCGAGGACATGGGGGCGCACTCGGTCTGCATCAAGGATATGGCCGGGCTGATCACCCCCTATGTCGCCTTCGATCTGGTCGGCAAGCTCAAGCAGACCCTTGCCATCCCGGTCCATATGCATTGCCACGCGACGACCGGCATGTCGACCGCCGCCCTGCTCAAGGCGATCGAGGCGGGCATCGACAATGTCGACACCGCCATCTCGTCGATGAGCCTGACCTACGGCCATTCGGCAACCGAGACCCTGGTGGCGGTCCTCGACGGCACCGATCACGCGACCGGGCTCGACATGGCCCTGCTGCAGGAGATCGCCGATTACTTCCGTGAGGCGCGGAAGAAATACGTCAAATTCGAGGGCTCGCTGAAAGGCATCGATGCCCGGATCATCACGGCGCAGGTGCCCGGCGGCATGCTCACCAATATGGAAAACCAGTTGCGCGAGCAGAATGCCACCGATCGGATGGCCGAGGTCCTGGCCGAGATTCCCCGCGTACGCGAAGACCTGGGTTTCATCCCGCTGGTGACCCCGACCTCGCAGATCGTCGGCAGCCAGGCGGTGATCAACGTCCTGTCCGGCGAGCGCTACAAGTCCTTGACCAAAGAGACCGCCGCCGTTCTCAAGGGCGAGTACGGGGCAACCTCGGCGCCGGTCAACAAGGCGCTGCAGGCCAAGGTGCTGGCGGGGGCCGAACCGATCACTTGCCGGCCGGCCGACCTCCTGCAGCCCGAGATGGAAAGGCTGACCGCCGAACTCCGCGCGATCATCGAGAAGAAGGGGATCCGGACCGGCGAGCACGAGGTCGAAGACGTCCTGACCTATGCCCTGTTCCAGCAGGTCGGCCTGAAATTCCTCGAGAATCGGGATAACCCGGCGGCTTTCGAGCCGGTGCCGACGGCCGAGACGGCTGCGGCCAATGCCGCCGCTCCCGCCGTCGCCGGTGGGGAGGTCTTCACCGTGACCGGTGGCGGACAGAGTTTCCAAGTTCAGGTTGCCGCCCTCGGTGCGGCCGCCGCCGCCGCCGCCGCGGCGTTCGCGTCGGCGGGCCCGGCGGCAGCCGGTGGCGCTTCCCAGCCGAAGGCGTCGATCGGCGCGCCGCTGGCCGGCAACATCTGGAAGGTTGAGGTCGAACCCGGCCAGACGGTGGCGGAGGGCGATCTCCTGTTCATCCTCGAAGCGATGAAGATGGAATACGAGGTGTTCGCCGACCGCTCAGGCGTCGTCGCCGAGGTCCTGGCGGCAAAAGGGGCTGCGGTTACCGTTGGCCAACTCCTGGTAACCTTTGCCGGGACGGCTGGTTCGGCACCCGTTGCCGCTCCCGCCCAGACTGCCGCTGCCCGCTCCGTTCCAGCCGGTGGCATCGTCACGCCCTTGGCCGGCAATGTCTGGAAGATCGAGGTGGCGGCGGGACAAAAGGTTCAGGAAGGAGACTTGCTCCTGATTGTCGAGGCGATGAAGATGGAAAACGAGATCATTGCCGACAAAGACGGGACCATTGGTCAACTTTTGGTTCAAGAAGGAAACAAGGTCGACATCGGCCAGGTCCTTCTGACCCTAATCTGATAATTGTGATCTTGGGCTTTCGTACTTCAGCCCGAACAAAGGAATAGCCATGGCACGCAAACAAACGCCTTTGCGCCCTTACTTCGAGACGATGCCGGATATCGGCCGGACGCTCAACGAAGCAGAGGTGCGCCGCGCCCAGGAAAACCTCGAGCTGATTCGGGAACAGCAGGCAATCCTTGCCCAAGAGAACGACAGGGTCAAGAACGCGGGAATCCCCGCGGCCAAGATCCATGAGCGGGGCGGGATGACCATTTACGATCGTCTCGAGTATCTGGTCGACGAGGGCACCTGGTGTCCATTGCATACCCTCTACAATCCTCAGGACAACGAAGAGGGCTGTACCGGCGTCGTCAATGGCATCGGCAAGATCGAGGGCAAGTGGGCGGTCATCATCGGTTTTGACAACAAGGTCATGGCCGGTGCTTGGATCGCCGGGCAAGCCGAAAACATCTTGATGGTCACCGACATGGCCAAGCGCCTGCATGTGCCGTTGGTCTGGCTGACCAACTGCAGCGGCGTCAAGCTGATGGAGCAGGAAACCGTCTATGCCGGGCGGCGCTCCAGTGGGGCACCGTTCTATCGGCATGCCGACCTCAACGATCTCGGAATTCCGATTCTCAATGGCATTTACGGCACCAACCCGGCGGGCGGCGGCTATCAGGGAATCAGCCCGACCATCCTGATTGCCCATGAAGGCGCCAATATTGCCGTTGGCGGCGCCGGTATCGTCGGTGGCATGAACCCCAAGGGGCAGGTCGACGTGGAAACGGCGCAGGCTCTGATCGACGCCACCAAGAATTTCAAATCCAAGGATCCCGGCCGGGTCGAGACCCATTTCGACAAGACCGCCTATTTCCGCGAAGTCCACGAGTCCGAGCAGGGCGTGCTCGACGGCATCAAGGACTATATGCGGATGATGCCGGTGTTCGATCCCACCGTGTTCCGGGTGGCTGCGCCGGCGGAGCCCAAATTTCCGGCATCGGATCTCGACCTGATCCTGCCCGCCAACCAGAAGCGGACCTATGACGCCGTCCAAGTCCTGGCGCGTCTCACCGACGACAGCGAGTTCATGGAGTACCGCCCCGATTACGGCCGCGAAGTGTTCACCGGGATCGCCAAGATCGATGGCTTTCCGGTCGCCTTCATCGGCAATCGCCAGGGCGTCTTCCCCGATTATCCCGAATATGCCAAGGGCGCCTATCCCGGGGTCGGCGGCAAGCATTACCGCGAAGGCTTGATCAAGCAGGGCGAGTTTGTGACCCTGTGCGGCCGCGACAATCTGCCGATCGTCTGGTTGCAGGATACCACCGGCATCGATGTCGGCGACCTTGCCGAGGAAGCCGAACTGCTGGCCCTGGGCCAGTCGTTGGTCTACTCCATCGAAAAGACCGATCTATCCATGATGTGCATCGTGCTGCGCAAGGGTAGCGCGGCCGCCCATTACATCATGTGCGGGCCGCAGGCGAACAATAACAATGCCTTCACCCTGGGGACGCCGGTGACCGAGATCTATGTCATGCACGGCGAAACCGCCGCCGCCGCCTCCTACGCCCGCCGCCTGGTCAAGGAGGAAGGCGGCGATCTCGGCCCGACCATCGGCAAGATGAACAAGATGATCCGGGACTATCAGGAGAAGTCGCGCCCAGCCTATTGCGCCAAGAAGGGGTTCGTCGACGAGATTGTCGACCTTGGCAATATGCGCAAATACATTCAGGCCTTCGTCGGGGCGAACTACCAGAACCCGAAGTCGATCACTCCGGTTCACCAGATGCTGATTCCCCGCATCATCATCGGATAATCGGTATTTCACCACGGAGACACGGAGACCACGGAGAAATTTTACTCCGTGACCTCCGTGTCTCCGTGGTGAATATTTTTCTCCTCACACCCTTTCGATGACAGTGGCGATGCCCTGGCCGACGCCGATGCACAGGCTGACCACGGCGTAACGACCGCCCGTGCGGTGCAACTGGCGAACGGCGGTCAGCGCCAGGCGCGCCCCCGTACAGCCCAGAGGATGGCCGAGGGCGATCGCCCCGCCATTGGGATTGAGGCGGGAATCGTCCGCCGACAGCCCCAACTGCTTGAGGCAGCCCAGGACCTGGGTGGCGAATGCTTCATTGATCTCGATCAGATCGAGATCCTTGAGGCTGAGGCCGGTCCGCTGCAAGACCTTGGTGATGGCGGGAACCGGGCCCAGGCCCATGACGCGGGGCGGCACCCCGGCGACGGCGGTGCCGAGGATCCGGGCCAGCGGCTGCACCCCGGCTTTTTCGCCGACGGCACGGCTGCCGATCAGCAAGGCGGCCGCCCCATCATTGATGCCGGAGGCGTTGCCGGCGGTCACCACGCCACCGCCGTGCAGGGGGCGCAGCCTGGCCAAAGCCGCCGCGTCGGTGTCGGGGCGCGGATGTTCGTCTTCGGCGATCACCACCACCGGCGCCTTCCGATTGCCGGTCGGCACCTCCACCGGATGGATCTCGCCCTCAAAGAAACCATCGGCCTTGGCTGCCGCATATTTACTTTGCGAGGCCAAGGCGAAGGCATCCGAGGCCTCACGGGTGAGTTGCAGATCAACCGCCACATTGTCGGCGGTTTCGGCATTGGAGTGGTTGCCGAATTCGGCCGTCACTTTGGGATTGGGGAACCGGGTGCCGATGGTGCTGTCGACCATCCTGCCGTCGCGCGAATAGGCGCTCTCCGCCTTGGCCAGCACGAAGGGCGCCCGGCTCATGCTCTCGACACCGCCGGCGACGAACAACTCGCCCTCGCCGCAGGTTACCAGGCGCGCCGCGTCAGCCACGGCGGCAAGCCCCGATGCGCAGAGGCGGTTGACCGTCTGACCGGCCGATTCCACCGGCAGCCCGCTCAGCAGACCGACGAAGCGGGCGACATTGCGACTGTCTTCACCGCCTTGGTTGGTGCAGCCGAGGATGACATCCTCGACCAGCTCGGGTTTGAAGGCCGAGCGGGCCATCAGGGCGCGCAGGATTTGCGCGGCCATGTCGTCGGGGCGCAGGGGCGCCAGCGTTCCGGCATGGCGGCCGATGGGCGAGCGCAGGCCGTCGTAGATGTATGCGTCGAGCATGATTTCCTTCCTCAGATAGTCTCAGTCAAGCGCTTCGCGCCGCACCGCCACCATCAGCCCATGGCACGGCGCCGTTCCGGCGCGCATTAAAGGGGGTTTCGGGCACCGGTTGCAATGGCCCACGGTATCGTCAGGGGTGGGATGCTAGCCCCGGCTGATCCGCCATCTTAGCGTCGTTGTCCCCCCTTCCGAATCAGGCTTGACGCATAAACCGGTATTGTGGTACTCGAATGCCATTATCTAAACGCTGGCCCTGGTCTGGTCAAGGGTCGAGCAATCCAGTCAAGGAAGGAGGGGGTATGACCAAGTCTCCGCATCGGTGGATGATGACGGCGGTCGGTGCTGCGATGGTCAAGGAGGCCATGGCGTTGCCGAAGGCGGAAGCCGGCCAGGTTGTGGTCGAGATAGCGGGCTGCGGCGTGTGCCATACCGATCTTGGCTATCTTTACGATGGCGTGCGCACCAATCTGCCCCTGCCGTTGACTCTGGGCCACGAAATCAGTGGCCGGGTTGTCGCGGCCGGCGCCGGAGCCGAAAGCTGGGTCGGCAAGTCGGTTATCATCCCGGCGGTCATTCCCTGTGGCGAGTGCGATGCCTGCAAGCGCGGCAAGGGCACCATCTGCGCCAAACAGGCAATGCCCGGCAATGACATCGAAGGCGGTTTCGCCACCCATATCGCCGTGTCCGCGGTCGGCCTCTGCCCGATCGACGAGGCGCGCCTGGCAAAGGCCGGTCTCGCTCTGGCCGACGTCTCGGTGGTTGCCGATGCGGTGACCACGCCCTATCAGGCGGTGGTCCAGGCCGGCGTCCAACCCGGCACCCTCTGCGTCGTCATCGGCACCGGCGGTGTCGGCGGCTATTGCGTGCAGATCGCCGCGGCGCTGGGCGGCACCGTGGTGGCGCTTGACGTCGACGCCGGCAAGCTGGAGGCGATCTCCAAGCACGGCGCCGCCAAGACCATCAATGTGCGCGAAACCGACCCGAAGACCCTAAAGAAGGAAATCGCCGCCTTCGCCAAGGAGAAGGGGCTGTCATCCCGCGAATGGATCATCTTCGAATGTTCGGGCAGCGCCGCCGGCCAAACCACGGCCTGGAGCCTGCTGGTGCATGGCGCCACCCTGGCAGTGGTCGGCTTCACCATGGACAAGGTCGAAGTGCGGTTGTCCAACCTGATGGCGTTCCACGCGCGGGCGCTCGGCAACTGGGGCTGTCCGCCCGATCTCTACCCGGGCGCGATGGAATTGGTCTACCAGGGCAAGATCGCCTTGGGGCCGTTCGTCGAACAGCACCCGCTCGAGAACATCAATCAGGTTTTCGCAGATGTTCATGCCCACAAGCTCACGCGGCGGGCAATTCTGGTTCCGTAATCGCCTGAAAAAGTTGTAGGCCTTATTCACCGTGGCGATCGTCGCCCCCGTTGGCGGGGTGACGATCGTCAAGGTGAAGACGCAACAGAACTCGTAGAAAGAGGCAATCATGACCGTGGATACAGCAAGCATTGCCAAGGCGACGGCGCCGGCACATCTGATTGATCATAACCTGGTGCCGCATCAGGTGGTTCCGGGCGTTCTTTACGAAAAGCGCCCGGTCAAGGCGCCAGACGGCAAAGTGGTGCCGGGCCTTTACAGCGCCTGGATCATTCTCGACAACCAGAAGCAGTTCAACTCCTACACCACGGACATGGTCAAGGGCGTCATCCTGGCCTTCCGCGCCGCCTCGGCGGCCCGCGACGTGGTGGCGGTGGTGTTCACCGGGGCCGGCGACAAGGCCTTCTGCACCGGCGGCAATACCAAGGAATATGCCGAGTACTATGCCGGCAATCCGCAGGAATACCGGCAGTATATGCGCCTGTTCAACGACATGGTGTCGTCGATCCTGGGCTGCGACAAGCCGGTGATCTGCCGCGTCAACGGCATGCGCATCGGCGGCGGCCAGGAAATCGGCATGGCCGCGGACTTCTCTGTGGCCCAGGACTTGGCCCGCTTCGGCCAAGCCGGTCCCAAGCATGGTTCGGCCGCCATCGGCGGTGCCACCGACTTCCTGCCGGTGATGATCGGCTGCGAGCAGGCGATGGTCTCGGGCACCCTTTGCGAGCCCTTCTCGGCCCATAAGGCGGCGCGGTTGGGCATCCTCACCGACATCGTGCCGGCGCTCAAGGTGGACGGCAAATTCGTCGCCAATCCGACGGTGATCACCGACCGCTACCTCGACGAATACGGCCGCATCATCCATGGCGAGCCGAAGACCGGGGCGGAACTCGAAACGGGCAAGGCGCTGATGAAGCAGGGCACTGTCGATCTGTCCTTGCTCGATGCCAAGGTCGATGAGATCTGCACCAAGATTCTGATGACCTTCCCCGAATGCATGACCAAGTCGTTCGAGGAACTCAGGAAGCCCAAGCTCAACGCCTGGAACGCCAACAAGGAAAACAGCCGGGATTGGCTGGCACTCAACATGATGACCGAAGCCCGGGCCGGTTTCCGCGCCTTCAACGAGGGCACCAAGGAAGACCGTGAGATCGATTTCGTCGGCCTGCGTTTGGCCCTGGCGGCCGGCGCGCCGTGGACTCCCGAACTCACCGAAAGCCTGATGCCGGCGGCGCGGGGGGCGAAATGAGCGATGCCCCGCTGAAAGTCTGGCGGGACCGGGACGGCAAGCTGCTGCGGTTGCGGCTGTCCCGGCCGAAAGCCAACATCATCGACGCCGAAATGATCGGCGCCCTCACTCGGGCACTGTCCGACAATCTTTCGGATCCGTCACTCATGGCGGTTTTGATCGATCATGAAGGGCCGCATTTCAGCTTCGGGGCGAGTGTTGCAGAACATTTGCCCGGCCAGTTCGAGGGTATGCTGAAAACGTTCATTAGTCTTATTCTGCATATGGTAGAGTCCGAAGTGCCGATCCTGGCCGCTGTGCGGGGCCAATGCCTGGGCGGCGGGATGGAGGTTGCCATTGCCAGCGGTTTGATCTTCGCGGCGGCCGATGCCAAGTTCGGCCAGCCCGAGATCCAGGTGGGGGTATTCGCCCCGCCGGCCTCGGCTCTTTTACCCGAGCGCATGGCGCGCGGCGCGGCCGAGAGCATTCTGCTGTCGGGCCGTCCGATCGGCGCCGACGAGGCCTATCGCCTCGGCTTGGTGCATGAGGTCAGTGCCGATCCCGAGGCGGCGGCGCTGGCCTATTTCGACCAGTCGCTGGCGTCGCACAGCCCGATCGTCCTGCGCTACGCACAACGCGCCGCCCGCTACGACATGGTCGAGCGGGTGAAGACGAAATTTGCCGTTCTCCAAGAACTGTATATCTCCGGCCTAATGTCGACCAAGGACGCCGTCGAGGGTTTGACCGCGTTCCTGGATAAGCGGCCGGCCAAATGGGAGGGCCGTTAAGCCATGTCGTCCACTGCTGAAATCGTCGCTCAATGTCAGGCCCTCTACGAGGACCTTGACTTCACAGCGGCTCGCGCTTGGAAGGCGGCCAAACCCGGCCGCAAAGTAGTGGGCTTCCTGCCCGTCTACGTTCCTTTAGAGATTATCCACGCGGCCGGTTGTTTACCGCTCGGGATCTTCGGCGGTGGCGACTCGTTGGAAGTCATCCATGGTGACGCCTACTACCAGAGCTACATTTGCCGTATTCCGCGGTCGACCATCGAACTGGGGGTGACCAAACGGCTCGACTTCGTCGACGGCATGCTGTTCCCGTTCGTCTGCGACGTGATCCGCAATCTGTCGGGCATCTGGAAGATGATGTTCCCGAACGTGTGGACCAAGTTCTTCGACACGCCGCAGAACTTCGATGCCACGATCGGCGGCAGCTATTACATGAAGGAGTTGGACGAGCTGCGCGAAGGCCTGGAGAAGCTCGTCGGGCACAAGGTCACCGACGACGATCTGCGCCGTTCGATCACTCTCTACAACGAGAACCGCCGTCTGGTCCGCGAAGTCTATGCCTTCCGTGCCGCCAAGCCGTGGCAAGCCCCCACCTCGGAAGTCTACCTGCTGATGCGGGCCGGTCTGATGATGGACGTCGCAGAGCACAACCAGATGCTCAAGGACTACATGGCGGCTGCCGACAAGGAGGATCGTCCGAAGCGCGACAATGTTCGGGTTGCCATCTACGGCTCGTTCTGCGAACAGCCGCCGCTCAATCTCATCAAGTCGATCGAGATGGCCGGCTGCTACGTGGTGGAAGACGACTACGCGCTGATCAACCGCTTCCTGATGAGCGACGTGCCGACCGAAGGCAATCCCATCGAGGGCTTGGCGATGACCTATATCAAGGCATCGGTCGAGACGTCGTGCAAATACGTGCCGAAGGAAGAGGACAAGGGCATGTACCATGTCCAGCGAGTCCGTGAGACCGGGGCGGAAGGCGTGATCTACGCCACCCCCAGCTTCTGCGACCCGGCGCTGCTGGATCGGCCGATGATCTGCCATCGTCTGACCGAAGCCAACATCCCCTACATCGCCTTCAAATACGCGGAGAATTCCGGGCAGATGCAGCCGATCCGCGAACAGGCCGGCACCTTCGCCGATTCCATCAAGTTGTGGAGCTGAAGCCATGAGCGACGTCGTCAAAGAAAAGTCCATGCTCATGCAGAAAGAGATGATCGCTCGGAACTACGAGGCGATCACTTCGAAGCATGAGACCGGCCGGAAAGTGTCGTCGACCTTCGTTCCCGGCAATCTGAACGAGCTGTTGATGTGCTTCGGCATCGTCAACAACCTGCCCGAGATCAATGCGATCCAGAGCGGCATGCGCAAGGTGTCCGGCAACTACATTCAGGAAGCCGAAAAGCGCGGCCATTCGGAAGACGTCTGCACTTATGTGAAGGCGGATATCGGGCAAATGAGCCGCGGCAATATCGCGCCCAACGGCAAGCCGTTCCCCGATCCGGACGTGCTGCTGCTGTCCTATACCGGCTGCTACACCTTCATGAAGTGGTTCGAGTTGCTGCGCGAGGAATACAAGTGCCCGACTCTGATGCTTCACGTGCCCTATCAGGGCGACGGGCATTCCACCAAGACCATGCGCGACTACATCGTCAAGCAGTTGAAAGAGGTGGTCATCCCGGGCCTGGAACAGGTATCCGGGGTCAAGTTCGACATCGATAAGCTGCGCGAATTCCTCAGGAACTCGGCCAAGGCCGAAGACGATCTGGTTTGGTGTCTGGAACAGGGCAAGATAAAGCCCTCGCCGATCGATGCCTATTTCGGCGGCGTCTACTACATCGGTCCGATCTTCACGGCGTTCCGTGGCACCACCGACGCCATCGAGTATTACAAGGCGCTGAAGGCCGAAGTCGCCGAACGCATCAGGCTCAAGCAGGGGCCGACGACGCCCGACGGCACGCCGTTCAATGACCAGAAATATCGCCTGGTGGTCGAGGGCCCGCCGAACTGGACCAACTTCCGCGAGTTCTGGAAGATGTTCTACGACGAAGGCGCGGTGGTCGTGGCGTCGTCCTATACCAAGGTTGGTGGCCTGTACGACCAGGGCTTCCGCCATGACGCCGAGAACCCGCTGGAGTCGCTCGCCGACTACTGCCTGGGTTGCTACACCAACCTCAATCTGCCGTCCCGCGTCGATCTTCTGACCAAATATGTCGAAGAGTACGAGGCGGACGGCCTGCTGACCAACTCGATCAAGAGCTGCAACAGCTTTTCGGCCGGCCAGCTGATGATGATGAAAGAGGTCGAACGGCGCACTGGTAAGCCCGGGGCCTTCGTCGAAAGCGACCTGGTCGATCCTCGCTACTTCTCGGCGGCCAATATCAAGAATCGCCTGGAGAGCTATTTCCAGATGATCGAACAGAAGCGCCGCGGCAGCGGCAAGGCCGCGTAAGGGAGGACCCGACAATGCGTTGTTTTATTGGCATCGACCTCGGGTCGACCACCACCAAAGCGGTGGTGATGGACGAGAATCTCCAGGTTCTCGGCCGCGGCATCACCAATTCCCGCTCGAATTACGACACGGCGGCGGCGGTCTCGAAGCAGGAAGCCCTGATCGACACCCGGCTGACCCTGTTCCGTCGCGGCCTGGACGGTATTCCAAGCCTTGCCGGGCAGGTCGACGGCATCATCGCCGACCTCGAACGCAACTTCCGCCATGTTCAGTTCGTCGAGCAGCTGGACGATCTCCAGCAGACCTGCATCGGCAACATCAAGGGCCCGCGTTATGTCGGCCGCGAGAAGGCCGTGGTCGAGGCCCTCGAGGAGATCTTCCGCCGGCTGCAGGAGAGCTCCGGGGCCCTGTTCGTGGCCGGGGCCAAACGCAAGTCCGACTTCTTCCGCGATCTCGCCGGTGCCGATTTCATGCAGGTCGGTGAAACGGTGGCCCGCGACGCCGGCCTTCCCTTCGACCTCATCCTCAATGTCTACGACAAGTCGATCATCGAGGTGGAGAACCGCCCGCCGGCCGGCGACATGGAAGGCAAGTTCCTGCGTGCCCTGGAAAAGGGCGCCGGCGGTCAGGGCCGGGCGGAAATGATCATCAAGCCGGTGCAGGCGGCGTTGGCGATTCCGCTGGACGAGACCTATGTGGTGGGCACCGGCTACGGCCGCGTCCGCTTGCCGTTCCCGAAGGAGCATATCCGCTCGGAGATCCTCTGCCACGGCTTGGGCGCCCATATGATGTTCCCGGAGACCCGGACCATTCTCGACATCGGCGGCCAAGACACCAAGGGCATCCAGGTCGACGGGGCCGGCATCGTCGAGAACTTCCAGATGAACGACCGCTGCGCCGCCGGCTGCGGCCGCTATCTGGGCTACATCGCCGACGAAATGAACATGGGTCTGCACGAGCTGGGGCCGCTCGCCATGAAGTCGACCAAGGCGGTGCGCATCAATTCGACCTGTACGGTGTTCGCCGGCGCCGAGTTGCGCGACCGTTTGGCGCTGGGCGAAAAGCGTGAGGACATTCTGGCCGGGCTGCATCGCTCGATCATCCTGCGTGCCATGTCGATCCTGTCCCGCGCCGGTGGCGTCAAGGACCAGTTCACCTTCACCGGCGGCGTCGCCAAGAACGAGGCGGCGGTGCGCGAGCTGAGGAAGCTGATCCAGGAAAACTACGGCGACCGCACCATCAACATCAGTCCGGACTCGATCTACACCGGAGCGCTTGGCGGCGCCACCTTTGCCGTCCGCGCGGTGGTGAACTGAGCGGAAAGGGAGAACAGATCCATGTCTGACGTCATCACTGCCGGTATCGATATCGGCTCGGGCTGCATCAAGGTCGTGCTGTTCAAGGGCAACGAATGGCTGGGCAAGGAGACCGCCCGCATCCGCAGCCGCGATCCGTTCGCCCTGACCGAGGAATCCTACGATCATGTCCTGAAGGCGGCCGGGGTGAAGCGGGATCAGGTGGCCTATGTCGCCTCGACCGGCGACGCCGAAAGCCTGAAGTTCGCCACCGGCCACTTCTACTCGATGACCACCCATGGCCGCGGCGCCATCTATCTGTGCCCGGAAGCCCGGGCGGTGCTCGACATCGGCGCCTTGAACGGCCGCGCCATCAAGGTCGACGAGAGTGGCAAGGTGCTGTCCTACAAGATGACCAGCCAGTGCGCTTCGGGTTCGGGGCAGTTCCTCGAGAACATCGCGCGCTATCTGGGCATCGCCCAGGACGAGATCGGCATGCTGTCGCAGAAGGCCGACAATCCGGAAAAGGTGTCGTCGATCTGCGCCGTGCTGGCCGAAACCGACGTCATCAACATGGTGTCGCGCGGCATCACCGCGTCCAACATCTTGAAGGGCATCCACGAGTCGATGGCGATGCGCCTGGCCAAGCTGTTGAAGTCGATCGGCGCCACCGACGGCATCGTCTTGATGACCGGCGGACTTGCCCTGGATGCCGGGCTGGTGGCCGCGGTCAACGAGGCGGCCATTCAGGAAAAGGTCAATCTTCATTCGCAGAGCCATCCCGACTCGATCTATGCCGGGGCCATCGGCGCCGCCCTGTGGGGCGCCTTCCGCCACGATAAGCTGTCGAAGAAGGCAGCCTGATCATCGTCGGGCCGTCATGCAATAAGCCGCAGCCGGGCAACCGGCTGCGGCTTTTTTCATGTTTGGTGCAGTGGCACCGGCATCTGAGCCCGTGAGAAAGCAGTGGCGCCGGCATCCTGCCGGCGTCTGCCGCTTCAGCGGCTGAACTCATCCACCGGCAAGATGCCGGCGCCACTGAAGGTTCTTTTATCAAAAAAGGAATGCCGGGGACCACGAGGGTCCCCGGCATTCAGGTGTTCTCACGCGACGCGTCGTGAGAAACAGAGACGCTGGGAGGGCTTGAAGCCGGAGTGCTCGAGATAGGCGAGCAGGTCGTAATCGTTCCAGGCAACCCGGGTGCGAACCTTCTCCACCCGCAAGCTGGCCAGGTTGGCCATCAGCTGGGAGAGCAGGGCTTTGCCGACATTGCGCTTGGCGTAGGCCGGGGACACGCCGATGGTGTCGATAATCGCGGCACTGGCGGTATGGCCATACTCGCCGTAGTCGACGCGGGCCATCAGGAAGCCGGCGAATTGACCGTCGATTTCGGCCACCAGCGAGACCCGCACGCCGCTTTCCTGCAACGCCTCGGTCAGCTTGCCCTTGTAATAGTCGGTACGGTCGCGGCCGGTGATCTTGCGGTCGGTGGCGATGATGGCCGGCAGGTCGGCTTCCGTCATCGAGCGCACCGGAACGCGGTCGCGGGCCAGGGCTTCGAAATCGTCACCCGAGGAATCGCTGAAATCTACTTCAACATTGCTCATGGCTTGCCTTCCTCAGTGGTCGGCGCTGACGGTGCATTCGAGCACCGTGGTGGGCGCCAGCTTGAAGCCGGCGGCCGCGAAGAATTGCACCAGGTCATGGGCGGCCCAGCTGGCCTCGGTATAGACGTGGCTCACCTGACGGGCCTTCAGCGCCACATCGAGCTTCTCCAGCAGGGCGCGGGCGACACCCTTGCCGCGCGCTTCCTTCCGCGTGCCGAGGGTGTCGATGACCGCCACCGGGGCGGAGAAGCCGAACTCACCAGACAGGATGTGGGCCGAAACAAAACCAGCCACCGCGCCGTCGACATGGGCGACCAGCCAAATAAAGGCGTTCGGATCCTTCTGGGTGGCGACGAAGCGCTTCTCGTAAAAGCCCCGCCGCGAGAACCCGGTGATTAGGGTATCGATGGCGATTGTGGCCTCGAGATCGGCCCCCGATATCGGCCTAATGTCCGCTTTGCTCATGCTCCCCTTCTCCGTTTGCCATTCTTGACATCCCGACAGGCGGCGGGTAGGTTCAGAAAGTTTCATTCTGGTACCACAATACCGGAAATGGTGTGCCAGTCAAGCCCGAGGGTAGTCGAGAGGGGAGCAATGACGGTCAAATTGCAGTGGAGTTTTGCCGGGAAAGCCGCCATCGTCACCGGCGGCGCCCGCGGGATTGGTCGTGCCATCGCCGAAGGCCTGGCGGCCGGCGGTGCCGAAGTTCACATCTTCGACCGCGCCGCGGCGGACCTGCCGGCGGGCACCGTGCTGCACGAGGTCGACGTCGCCAGTTCCAAGTCGGTGGCGGACGCGGTGGCCGGCCTGGGGCAGGCACCGGTGCTTCTGGTCAACAATGCCGGCATCACCAAGGATCGCTCGCTGGTAAAGATGAGCGACGAAGAATGGCAGACGGTCCTGCAAGTCAACCTGACCGGTGCCTTCAATATGATGCGCGCGACGGCCCCGGGGATGACGGCGGCCGGTTATGGCCGCATCGTCAATGTGGTGTCGATCAACGGCATCCGCGGCAAATTCGGCCAGGCCAATTATGCGGCGTCCAAGGCCGGGCTGATCGGGCTCACCAAGACGGCCGCCCGCGAACTGGGTCCGAAAGGGGTCACCGTGAACGCGGTTGCGCCCGGCATGGTTCTGACCGAAATGGCCATGCAGCTGGCTGAGGAATTTCGCCAGAAGGCGATGGACGAAAGCGTGCTGAAGCGTCTGGCCGAACCGGACGATATCGCCGCCGCCGTGCTGTTCCTGCTGTCCGACCATGCCCGCATGATCACCGGCCAGGTGATCAAGGTCGATTCGGGTCAGTATATCTGAGACCTACGAGGCGGCGGCTTTGCGCGGCATGCGCGACACCAGCTTCAGCATGGTGTCGAGGCTGATCGACGACAAAGTGGCGCGCGCCGTGTCGTCGATCTCCTTGAGCACGCGGCGCAAGGCCAAGCCTTCCGAGGTGTTGTCGTCGGCCAGTTCGTCGGCTTCCAGCGATCCCACCGGCTCGAAGATCCGGATGATGTCGAGCAGGTTGGTGCGCTTGGCGTTGCCGGCGAAGCGGTAGCCACCGCCGACGCCGCGCACCGCTTCGACGAAGCCCTCGCGTCCTAGCGTTCTTAGAACCTTGGCCAGATGGTTGGGCGATATCCCGTATTTGACGGCGATTTCGGCCGCCGACATCTGTCGCTCGGGCTGGGCAGCCAGTTCCAGCACGGCAAACAGGGCGTGCCGGGTGGCCATTTGCAGCCTCATGCGTCGACTTCCATCTCAAGCTCGGTGAAGGGGCCGGCCATCATGCCCTGGCTGCGGAAGAACGACATTACCAGTTGATCCGTGCGGGCCAGCATGGTGCGGATCTTGGTGACCTTGGCCTTGCGGAAACGGTCGCACACCGCGTCGAACAGCGAGGAGCCGACCCCTTCCAGACGTTGCGCCGGATCGACGGCAATGGTGAAGATCCATCCGCAGGGCGGCGAGCCGAATTCCCAGGCGCGCACCTCACCGATAATGAATCCGAGAAAATCATTTCCGCGCGTTGCCACCAGGAAGAAATGCTCGTCGCTGCGGCGGCCATAGGCCTCGAATTTTTCGCGCCAGTATTCCGGCTTGTGCATCCCGGTCAGTTGCGTATCGAGCTGGATGACCTTGTCGACATCCTTCTCGGTTGCCGGCCTGATCATGAATTCGGGCTCAGGCATCGGACGGCTGTTGGCTAGGATCATGCTGTTCATTAGCTCACGGTCCATGTCGCAATTCGGCCTATTCCCAACATTGGGGCCGCCGCCTCGGGAGACGGGCAGTCGCGCACCGTGCCGCGCTTGACAGCACAATGCCGTTCGATCAAACATAAATAAGCCAAATAGTACCGATTTACCAGATCTGCCGTGCAAAGAGCGTGTTTGGTGCATTTGCCAACGCCCAGGTTGCGCGACGGTCGGCAACCGACAGGTCGGGAATCGGACGCTCCTCGGTCACGGAAGAGACAGTGCATGCAGAACCAATGGGTGAAGGTACGGGCGGGAAACGAGCTTGAGTTCGCGCCGGGTTTCAATGTGGCGCTGCCTTTCATCGACCGCCATCTGGCGGAAGGGCGTGGCGACAAGGTGGCCATTCGCTGCAATCAAGGCGATATCACCTATGCGGGATTGGTGGCCGGCGTCAATCGCTCGGCCAATGTGCTGAAAACTCTGGGCATCGGTCGCGGCGAACGGCTGCTGATGATGGTCAAGGACTGCCCGGAGTTCTTCTACGCGTTCTGGGGCGCCATCAAGGTCGGGGTGATCCCCGTTCCGGTGAACACCATGCTGCGCGCCAAAGACTACGCCTTCATGATCGAAAACTCGGAATGCGCCGGCCTGTTGTATTCGCCGGAATACGCCGCCGAGGTCGAGCCGGCGCTGGCGGCCTCGCCGCACAAGCCGAAGCTGGTGCTCAAGGTGGAGGGCGACGGACAGACCCTGAACGCGCTGGCCAGCCAGGCCAGTGATTCATTCGCCGCGGTTGCCGCCTCACCCACCGATGAATGCTTCTGGCTCTATTCTTCGGGCTCGACCGGTTCGCCCAAGGGGGCCGTGCATCTGCATCGCGACATGGTGGTGACCAGTCACTTCTACGGCACCGAAACCCTTGGCGTGCGGGAAGACGACATTTGCTTTTCCGCTGCCAAATTGTTCTTCGCCTACGGCATGGGAAACGGCATGACCTTCCCGCTATGGGCGGGGGCGACGGCGGTGTTGTTGGATGGTCGGCCGACTCCGGACAGCACCTTCGAGGTCATCGAAAAGTACAAGCCGACTCTCTATTTTGGCGTCCCCACCCTTTATGGCTTGCAGCTGCAGGCCCTGGACCATGCCAAGCCCGATTTGTCCTCGGTGCGGCTTTGCGTGTCGGCCGGCGAGGCGCTGCCGGCCGAGATCTTCCGCCGCTGGAAGGAACAGACCGGGCTGATGATTCTCGACGGCATCGGCTCGACCGAGGCGCTGCATATCTTCATTTCCAACCGGGTCGACGGCTACAAGCCGGGCTCGAGCGGCAAGATGGTGCCTGGCTACGAGGCGATCATCCTCGACGAGAACGATCGTGAAGTACCGACAGGTGAAGGCGGCCGCCTGATCATCAAGGGGGCGTCGACGGCGAAATATTACTGGCGGAACCCCGAGAAGACCGCCAACACGATGATGAACGATTGGCTGAACACCGGGGATACCTATTACCGCGACGAGGACGGCTATTACTTCTATTGCGGGCGGTCCGACGACATGCTGAAGGTCGGCGGCATCTGGTGTTCGCCCTTCGAAATCGAAGGCACCCTGTTGGAACATCCGAAGGTGCTCGAGGTGGCGGTGGTCGGCCGTCCCGATGCCGAGAACCTGATCAAGCCGGAGGCCTGGGTCGTGCTGCGCGACGGGGTGGCGCCCGACGCCGCCCTGACCGAGGACCTGCTGCGCTTGTGCAAGGCCAAGATGGCGCCTTATAAGTACCCGCGCCACTTCCATTTCGTCGCCGAGCTGCCGAAGACGGCGACCGGCAAGATCCAACGTTTCCGTCTGCGGACCGTCGAGGAGTAAACCCGTGCTCGAAGCTTATGTTTATGACGGCCTGAGGACCCCCATCGGCCGGCATGCCGGCGGCTTGGCCAAAGTGCGCCCGGACGACCTGGTCGCCGGAGTGATCCGCAAATTGCTCGAGCGCAATTCATTCCCGGCCGATCGCTTCGAAGACGTCCTGCTCGGCTGCGCCTGCCAGTCCGGCGAGGACAGCCGCAACGTCGGGCGGCATGCGGCGCTGTTGGCCGGTCTGCCGGTGGAAACCGCCGGCATGACCCTCAACCGCCTGTGCGGCAGCGGCATGAGCGCGGTGATCGAGGCCAGCCGGGCGATCAGCCTCGGCGAGGGCGACCTGTTCATCGCCGGCGGCGTCGAATCGATGACCCGGGCCCCGTTCGTCATGGGCAAGGGGGATAGCCCGTTCAGCCGCGATATTCAGGTCTTCGACACCACCATCGGGGCGCGTTTCGCCAATCCGCGCCTGGTGGCCGCCCATGGCAACGACAGCATGCCGGAGACGGCCGACAACGTCGCTCGCGACCTCGGCCTGGGGCGTGAGGCCAGTGACCGCTTCGCCTACGAGTCGCAGCAGAAGACGGCGCGGGCCAAAGCGGCCGGAGTCTTCGCCGACGAAATCATTGCCGTCGAAGTGCCGGCCGGTCGCGGCAAGCCGCCGATCATCGTCGCCGAGGACGAACATCCGCGCCCCGAGGCCACCTTGGAATCGCTGGCCAAGCTGCGGCCGCTGGCCGAAGGCGGGGTGGTCACCGCCGGCAACGCCTCGGGCATCAACGACGGCGCCGCCGCACTGATCCTGGGCAACCGTCAGGTCGGCGAGCAAGCCGGCGTGCAGCCGATCGCCCGGATCCGGGCCGGCGCGGTCGCCGGCGTGGCGCCGCGGGTGATGGGGCTGGGGCCGGTTCCGGCCTCGCAGAAGGCCCTGGCCCGGGCCGGTATCGGCTTGGCCGATCTCGACGTCATCGAGATCAACGAGGCCTTTGCCGTGCAGGTGTTGGGCTGCTGCCAGGGGCTGGGCCTGAGCCCCGACGATTCGCGCCTCAATCCGAACGGCGGCGCCATCGCCCTTGGCCACCCGCTGGGCGCCTCGGGCGGCCGCGTGATCCTGACCGCGGCCCGGCAGCTGCAACGCAGCGGCGGCCGGTTCGCCCTGGCCACCATGTGCATCGGGGTCGGCCAAGGCATCGCGGTGGTGATCGAGCGGGTGTAGCGAGCGGCCAAGAACACCGCAGCGCCGCCGGCCTTCCGAGCCGGCGGCCGGCGATGCGTCTGAACACCAAGAGCACGAGGCCCGCGCAGGCGGGCCGCACCAAGATACTTACCCGACAGATGGCTTGGTGGAGCCCGCCAATGGCGGGCGTTTGGTGGTGAACCAACGCCGGTCCTTCGCCCCCGACCCGCTATCGACGAACGCCAAAAGGCTAGAGCCAAAAAAATTGACGGTGGTACGGGCTGGCCGTACACTTGGCTCTGTGCAAATTGGAGCTTGCGGTGCCGTCGTTCGACCCTGCGAAAGATGCCAAAAATCAAAGGGATCACGGCGTTTCCCTGGCATCCGGTGCAAAGGTCGTTGCCGATCCGCACTCTATCGAAGCGATCGATGATCGGTTCGCCTACGGCGAGGAACGGTGGAACGTCATCGGTTTGGTTGACGGTGAGGTCTATGTCGCCACCTACACAGACCGGGAAGACGGCGCGCGATTCATATCGGTCCGTCCCGCATCAAAGCGGGAGGCCGATAGGTATTATGAAAGGACATAAAATGCCGGACACACCTGACACCGAGTTGAGCGACAGGACTCTTGCCAACATGCGGCCCGTGCCTATCGCGAAGCGCGCGCGCCTTGTGGCCGGGCTCAGCCAGGCTGAATTCGCCCGGGTCTATGGCCTTCCGATCGGAACCATTCGCGACTGGGAACAGGAGCGTTCCCACCCTGACGCGGCGGGAGTGGCCTATCTGACCGCGATCGTTCACGATCCGGAAGCTGTGGCGCGGGCTTACGGGGCGGCGGCTGAGTGAGGCCTCAAGAGGACGCTACAAAAATATATCGGCCGCTTCCGGAGGCCACTCGTAACCGATAGTGGAAATCGGGGTCTGCCCCCGATTGTCCCTGCTAGACCTAGCCACCCAGCTTGTGCACGCATTCGACCGCATCGAGGTCGTCGCCCTTGCGGACGGTGAAGCCGCATTTGCGGGCCAGGCGCAGCATGGCGGTGTTTTCCGCCAGGATCTGGGCGCCGATCTCGCCGGTGCGGCGGGCCTGGTGGTAGCGCACGATCTTGTTCAGAAGGATCGTGCCGAGGCCGGTGCCCTTGAGGTCGGAGCGCACCAGAATGGCCATTTCCGCCCGCCGGTTGTCGGGATCGGTGATGGTGCGGACGACGCCCAGGGTTTCCGGACGCCCGTCCGGGGCGGACCGGGTGGCGATGAAGGCCATCTCGCGGTCGTAGTCGATCTGGGTCAGGCGGGCCAGTTGGTGATGCTCCAGGGTGCGCACCGCACCGAAGAAGCGATAGCGCAGATCGGTTGGGGTCACCCGGGCCACCAGCTCGGCATGGGCCGGTTCGTCGTCGGGGCGGATCGGCCGAATCAGGGCCTGGCTGCCGTCCCGCAAATCGGCCTGTTCCTCCAGGGCGTCGGGATAAGGCAGGACCGACAAGCGGCGGCGGTCCGAGCCATCCATCGCGGCCACGCGGATGCGCGCATCGACCACCAGCACCCCATGCTCGTCGGCGAACAACGGGTTGAGATCGCAGGCGACGATTTCTGGATTGTCCACCAGCAGGGCCGAAACCTGGACCAGGGCGGTGGCGATGGCGTCGATGTCGGCGGCCGGGCGCATGCCGTGGGCGGCCAGCAGCCTTGATACCCGGGTCCGCGAAATGGCGCGCCGGGCCAGCGGCAGGTTGAGCGGCGGCAAATCGACCGTGTGGTCGCGCACCACTTCGACGGCGCGGCCGCCCTCGCCGAACACCAGCACCGGCCCGAACCGCGGGTCGCAGGCGATGCCGATGATCAGCTGGCGGGAATGCGGTCGCAGGATCATCGGCTGGATGGCGAAACCGTCGATGCGGATATCCGGCCGCTGTTCCATCACCCGGCGCATCACCCCGGCCGCTGCGGCGCGCACCGCCTCGGGATTTTCCAGGTTGAGGGCGACGCCGCCGACATCCCATTTGCGCGGGATGTCGGGCGAAGAGACGGTGAGCGCCACGGGGAAGCCGATCCGCTCGGCTACCACCGCCGCCTCGTCGCCGGTGGCCACCACTTCACTGGCCACTGCCGGGATGCCGTAGGCATTCAACAGGCGGCGCGTTTCCGGATCACCGAGATAACCGTGCGGCGTCGCCAGTCCGGCTTCGATGATGCGCCGCGCCAGGACACGATCCGGCTTCACATGGCCGGGATCGGCCGGCGGCGTCTCCATCAGGATGTCCTGATTGCGCTGGTAGTGCACCAGATGACGGAAACCGCGGACGGCACCGCCCAGCGAATCATAGGTCGGCATCCCCGCTTCGGCGAACAGACGCCGCGCCGGTCCGGCCGATTCGGTGCCGATCCAGCAGGTCAGCAGCGCCCCGCCGACGCTCTTATGGGTGGCGATGACCGCCTCGGCGACGGCGATGCCGTCGACCATGGCGGTGGGGGCATGAATGACCAGGACATTGTCCACCTCGGGCGCCTTGACCAGAATCTTCAGCGCCGCCACGTAGCTGGCGGCCGGCGCACCGATGCCGAGATCGACCGGATTGCCCGGGCTCCAGGTCTTCGGCAGCACCGTTCCCAGCTTGCCCAGGGTTTCTTCGGACAACAGCGCCGCTTCGCCGCCCTCGGCGACGATCAGCTCATCCATCGCCATCATCGCCGTGCCGCCGCCATTGGACAGGATGGCCAGGCGCTCGCCGCGGATCTGCCGGGTGCGGGCCAGGGTCTCGACGGCACCGAACAGCTCGTCGATGGTGTTCACCCGAAGGGCGCCGGCGCGCCGCGCCACCCCGTCGAACACGTCGTCGGCACTGGCCAGGGATTCGGCCAGGAACGGGCCGATCGGCCCCATCGTCCCGCCGCGCCCGCCCCTGATCAGGACCAGCGGCTTATTGCGGGCGGCGGCGCGGGCTGCGGTTATGAAGTCGCGACGTTGTCCGACGGTCTCGATGTAAAGGAGGATCGCCTTGGTGTCTTCGTCATTGGCCAGGTAGTCCATCATGTCGCCGAAATCGATGTCGGCGCCGTCGCCCAGCGAGACGAAATACGAGAAGCCGATGCCGCGCGGCATCGCCCAGTCGAGCACCGCGGTGCATAGGGCGCCCGATTGGGACACGAAGGCGATGCGTCCGGGCTTCGCCGGCAGATGGGCGAAACTGGCGTTGAGGCGCGATTTCGGCACCAACAGGCCGAGGCTTCCGCCCCCCAGGAAGCGCAATCCGTATGGCTGCGCCGCCGCCAACATGGCCCGGGCATCGGTGCCGCTGGCGGCGACGATGGCCGCCTTGGTGCCGCGCCGCCCCAGCTGGTCGAGCAGCCCCGGCACGGTGGCCGCCGGGGTGCACAGGATGGCCAGATCCGGGGTGAACGGCAGGGCCTCGACGCTCGGATAGGCCAGCACTCCGGCAACCGCCCGATGCTTCGGATTGACCGGCATGATCGGGTTGGGAAAACGGTCGTCCAGCAGGTTCCGCATGGCGATATTGCCGAACGATCGCGGCCGGTCGGAGGCGCCGATGACCGCCACCGAGGTCGGATCGAACAGATGCGAGAGGCCTAGGACGGACATGGGCTTATCCTGGAATGCAACAGTTTGCCCGCCTGTGAAAATATAGTGGCGCCGGCATCTTGCCGGCGTTCCGGCGGAGCCGGAAGGTCAGCATTCCCGCCGCTCCGCGGCGCGGCCGGCGGGGACGCCGGCCCCACTGAACGGCGCTTGTCATTTTCCGGCGTCGCCGAAGAACAGCTGTTCGCCATTGATCTTGTAGCCGGCGATGACCTCTTGGCCATGCGGGCTGACCAGCCAGTCATGCCAGATCTTGGCATCGGCCGTCTTCAGCGTCGGGAAGCGGGTCGGATTGACCAGGATGGTGGAATAGGGGTTCAACAACCGCTTGTCGCCCTGAACCAGAATGACCAGGTCCTGGCGGTTCTTGAAATTGGCCCAGGTCGCCCGGTCGGCCAGGGTATAGGCGTTCATGCCGGCCGAGGTGTTGAGCGTCGGCCCCATGCCCGAGCCGAGTTCGCGGTACCAGCTTCCCCCCTGTTTGGGGTCGATGCCGGCGTCCTTCCACAGGCGAAGCTCCATCCGATTGGTGCCGCTGTCGTCGCCGCGCGAGCCGAACGGCGCCTTGGCCGCGGCGATGCGACGGAACACCTCGATGACGTCGGGCGTCTTGGCGATGCCGGCCGGGTCGGCCTTCGGTCCGACGATGACGAAGTCGTTGTGCATGACGGCGCGGCGGTCGACGCCGAAGCCGTCGGCGACGAATTTCTGCTCGCCCGCCGGGTCGTGCACCAGGAGGGCGTCGGCATCGCCCCGCTCGCCGATCTGCAGAGCCTGGCCGGTGCCGACCGCCACCACATGAACGGTGATGTGGGTCTCGCGGGTGAAGATCGGGATCAGGTATTCGAACAACCCGGACTGCTCGGTCGAGGTTGTCGAGGCCAGAGTGATGAAGTGATCCTCGGCCCGGGGCGTCCCGGTCATGGCGAATGCCGCGATGGCGGTGGCGAACAGTCCCTGCAGGAATACACGTCTCGACATGGATCTCTCCTATGTTCGCGGTTTCGCTATTTGGCTACCAGACCAGCTCGCCGGCCAGGAAGGCACGGGCCTCGGCACTGGCGGGCGCTTCGAAAAATGCCGAGGCGGGGACGTGTTCGAGCAGCCGGCCACGACATAGGAACAGCACTTCGTCGGCCAGCCGCCGGGCCTGCGACAGGTCATGGGTGCTCATCACGACGGTGGTTCCGGCGGCGTGAAAGTCCTGCACGGCCTGTTCGACGGCATAGGTGGCGGCGGGGTCCAAGGCCGAGGTCGGCTCGTCCAGGTAGATGATCTCGGGCCGCATGACCCAGGCGCGGGCCAAGGCCAGCCGCTGCTGCTCGCCGCCCGACAGGACCCGGGCCGGCCGCTGGGCCAGGCTGGCGAGGCCGAAATGGGCCAGAGCCTCGGTGGCGCAGTGGCGTCGCTCGGCCCTGCCGATCCCGGCCAAGGCCAATGGATATTCGACATTGGCCAGAGCCGTGCGGCGCAACATGACCGGCCGCTGGAACACCATCGCTTGGCGGCGCCGCAATTCGCGCCGGGGCAGATCCGCATTCCAGCGGATGGTTCCATGGCTGGGCGCCAGCAGGCCGTGGCATAGGCGCAGCAGCAGGCTCTTGCCGGCGCCATTGGGGCCCAATACCAGGATGCGTCGGGCCGCGTGGAATTCGGCGGTGACATCTTCCAACAGGCTTTGCCCGGCGGCGGAATAGGACAGCCCGGACAGCGAAAGGGGCAAGATGGAGGCGGCGGTCATCCCATGCCCCGGCGCGCATGCTGGCTGACCAGTTGGATCACCCCGTTGACCGCGATGGTCAGGGTGATGAGGATCAGCCCCAGGGCCATCGCCAAGGGCAGATCGCCGCGGCTGGTTTCCAGGGCGATGGCGGTGGTCATGGTGCGGGTGAAGCCGGCAACGTTACCGCCGACGATGATCACCGCGCCGACTTCGGCGCTGGCGCGGCCGAATCCGGCCAGAATCACCGTGGCCAGCCGATAGCGGCCGTCCCACAGCAACGTCGGCACCGCCTGCGCCCGCCCGCAGCCCAACGAGCGGA
Source organism: uncultured Telmatospirillum sp. (assembly GCA_903858635.1). Lineage (GTDB taxonomy): Bacteria > Pseudomonadota > Alphaproteobacteria > Rhodospirillales > Magnetospirillaceae > DUZF01. Next base: position 26,073 of record CAIOJO010000378.1, read on the forward strand.
GCTGTTCGGAATACTCCTCCCACAGGTCCTCGACCACTTGGCGGGTCAGGGCGGCGATGATCGGCAGGATCAGCACCATCTGGGCGACCACCATGGCGGTGGGGGTGAACAACATGCCCAAGGGCCCGAGCGGCCCGGCCCGCGACAACAACAGGTAGATGGTCAGGCCGACCACCACCGGCGGCAATCCCATGAAGGCGTTCAACACCAGGACGATGGCGTTGCGGCCGGGAAAGCGGGCCAGGGCGACCGTCGCCCCCAACGGCAGGCCGAAGACGCTGGCCAGGGCCACGGCGAGCAGGCTGACCCGCAGGGACAGCAGGACGATGGCGATCAGGCGATGGTCCAATTGGAAGACCAGGGATCCGGCAAGGGATAGGGCGGCGGAAAAATCGGTCATGAACGGCTCGCATCTGCGCCGGGCAAGAATTGCACAGCATGGACAAGGCGACTAGACTGCGCACCCCTGTCATTTCCAGTCCGGTTCATTTCCACGTGAGCGATTCCTCCACTCCTGTCGGCGTCATACTGCACGAGCAAGGCCAGGACAGCGAAGCCCTGTTGGCCCGCTTCGCCCTGTCCCTGGCGGCCCAGGGGGCAGACGTGCGTGGGTTGGTGCAACGTACCAGCAAGGAGGACAACGGCAAATCCCGCATGGAGCTGATCGATGTCCGGAGCGGCCGAAGCACCCTGATCTCTCAGAATCTGGGCAGCGGTTCGGCCTCCTGTTGCGTTGACCCGAGCGGTCTGGCCGAGGCCGCCGTCGTGCTGCAGGCCGAAATGCGCCACCGACCGGCCTTGCTGGTGATCAACAAATTCTCCGGAATGGAGGCCGGCGGTACCGGGCTGGTGGCCGAGTTGTTCGAGGCGGTTACCCAGGGCATCCCCGTGCTGACCACCTTGTCCCGGCGTTACCAGCCGCAATGGGAGGAATTGACCGGCGGTATCGGTACCATGCTGCCGCCCGATCCGGCCGCCCTGTGGGCCTGGTGGAGCAGCATTCCCAAAACCTCGCCCAGCTCGGCCCGCGAGGGGATGAAGATCTTCGGCTTGGCCGGTTGGAGCGGCGCCGGCAAGACGACTTTGATCGAAAGGCTGATCAGCGACATCAGCGGCCGTGGCCTCCTGGTGTCGACGGTCAAGCACACCCACCATAAATTCGACGTCGACCAGCCGGGCAAGGACTCTTATCGACATCGTGTGGCCGGCGCCACCGAAGTCATGGTGGCTTCTTCGCTGCGCTGGGCGCTGATGCACGAACTGCATGGCGCCGAAGAGCCGTCGGTCGAGGAATTGATGGCCCATATGACCCCTGTCGATCTCCTGATCATCGAGGGGTTCAAGTATCACGGTCATCCGAAGATCGAAGTCCACCGTCCGTCGGTGGGAAAGGCCATGCTGTGGCCGAGCGACCCGCATATCGTAGCCATCGCCAGCGACTCGCCGCTGACCGACCTTCCGATTCCGGTGCTCGACTTGAACGACGGCAAAGTCGTTGCCGAGTTCATCCTGGAACGCACCGGCCTGTTGACGCGGTAGTCTCGCGCCTCAGGGGCTGCCTTCCAGGGATTTGCGGTGGGTTCGCACCGCCTCGCCGACGATCGGGGTCAACCCTTCGGTCCCGGGCCGGCTGTCGAGCTCGGCCAGCAGGGCGGCGCGCATGCGCGGATCCCAGCTTCGCTGGATATGCAGGGCGATATCCTGCAGCGCCTGCGGGCGGTCGGGCATGGCCTCGAAGAATGAACCAATCTGATTGGCCATCCGGATGAGTTTGTCGACGTTCATGATCTGGCCCGGACCAGCAGCGCCAGTTGCTGGTCGGTAAAGCGTTGGCGGGCCTTCTGCCAGGTCGAGGGCTGGGCGACGCGGCTGACTTCGACCGCCGTCACCTTGTACTCCGGGCAATTGGTTGCCCAGTCGGAATTGTCGGTGGTGATGACGTTGGCCCCCGATTCGGGAAAATGGAAGGTAGTGTAAACGACGCCGGGCTGCATCCGCTCGGTTACCTGGGCGCGCAGGACGGTGCTGCCGGCCCGTGATTCGATGCCGGCACAGTCGCCATCGGCGATGCCTCGTGCCTCGGCGTCGTGGGGATGGATTTCCAGCAGGTCCTGGTCATGGAAGCGCAGATTCTCGGTGCGCCGGGTCTGCGTGCCGACATTGTATTGCGACAAGATCCGCCCGGTGGTCAGCAGCAGCGGGAACCGGCGCGTCACCTTTTCGTCGGTGGGCAGGTATTGGGTGATCAGGAAACGACCCTTGCCGCGCACGAAGCCGTCCACATGCATGGTGGGGGTGCCGTCCGGCGCTTGCGCATTGCACGGCCATTGGATGCTGCCCAGGGTATCGAGCCTTTCGTGGGTGACCCCGGCAAAGCTCGGCGTCAGGGCGGCGATCTCGGCCATGATCTCGGCCGGATGCCGGTAGCGCATCGGATAGCCGAGGGCGTTGGACAGGGCCATGGTGACTTCCCAATCGGCCTTGCCGGCCTTGGGCGGCATCACCTTGCGGACCGGGGCGATGCGCCGCTCGGCATTGGTGAAGGTGCCGTCTTTCTCGAGGAACGACGAGCCGGGCAGGAAGACATGGGCGTAGTTCGCCGTCTCGGTGAGGAACAGGTCCTGCACCACGACGCATTGCATCGCCTCCAGCGCCGCCACCACATGCTGGGTGTTGGGGTCGGACTGGACGATATCTTCCCCCTGGCAATAGAATCCCTTGAAGCTGCCATCGACGGCGGCGTCCAGCATGTTGGGGATGCGCAGTCCGGGTTCGGCTTGCAGGGTCACGCCCCAGCGCTGCTCGAACAGGGCCCGCGTGGCGCCGTCGGAAATATGGCGATATCCCGGCAACTCGTGGGGGAAGGACCCCATGTCGCAGGATCCCTGGACATTGTTTTGCCCGCGCAGCGGGTTGACCCCGACGCCCTCGCGCCCGACATTGGCGGTGGCCATGGCCAGATTGGCGATGGCGATGACGGTGGTCGATCCCTGGCTGTGCTCGGTGACCCCAAGGCCGTAATAGATGGCCCCGTTGCCGCCGGTGGCATACAGCCGGGCCGCCGCCCGGACCTCTTCGGCCGGGACGCCGGTGACGGCGGCGGTGGCTTCGGGGGAATTCTCCGGACGGGCCACGAACTGGCGCCATTGCTCGAACGAGTCCGTGTCGCAGCGGGCCTGGACGAATTGTTCGGCCAGCCGGCCTTCGGTCACCACCACATGGGCCAGCGCGTTCATCACTGCCACATTGGTCCCCGGGCGCAGCTTCAGGTGATGCTGGGCGTAGACATGGGGGCCGGCCACCAGGTCGATGCGGCGCGGATCGATGACGATCAGCTTGGCACCTTGGCGGACGCGGCGCTTCAGACGCGAGGCGAACACCGGATGGCCGTCGGTGGGATTGGCCCCGATGACCATGATGACGTCGCTCTTCTCGATGGACTTGAAGGCCTGGGTGCCGGCCGCTTCGCCCAAGGTCTGCTTGAGTCCGTAGCCGGTGGGCGAATGGCAGACCCGGGCGCAGGTGTCGACGTTGTTGTTGCCGAAGGCGGCGCGGATCATCTTCTGGACCAGGTAGGCTTCCTCGTTGGTACAGCGCGACGAGACCACGCCGCCGATGGAATTGCGCCCGTATTCCGCCTGGATGCGGCGGAATTCGCCGGCGGCATAGGCCAAGGCCTCGTCCCAGCCGACCTCCCGCCACGGATCGCTGATCGTCTGACGGATCATCGGCGACAGGATGCGATCGGCATGGGTGGCGTAACCCCAGGCAAAGCGTCCCTTGACGCAGGAATGCCCTTCATTGGCCTGGCCGCCCTTGTAGGGCAGCATGCGGACCACCTCATTGCCTTTGACTTCGGCCTTGAAGGAACAGCCGACGCCGCAATAGGCGCAGGTGGTGATCACCGCGCGTTCGGCCTGACCCTTCTCGATGACCGACTTCTCCATCAGCGTCGCCGTCGGACAGGCCTGGACACAGGCGCCGCAGGAGACGCATTCCGACTGCATGAAGGGTTGCATCTGTCCCGGCGAGACGCGCGAGGCGAAGCCGCGGCCGTCGATGGTCAGGGCGAAGCTCCCCTGGATCTCCTCGCAGGCGCGGACGCAACGGTTGCAGACGATGCATTTGGCCGGATCATAGGTGAAATAGGGGTTGGACTCGTCCTTGGCGGCGTCCAGATGGTTGGCTCCCGCGTCCCCGTAACGGACCTCGCGCAGGCCCACCACCCCGGCCATGGTCTGCAGTTCGCAGTTGCCGTTGGCGGCGCAGGTCAGGCAGTCGAGCGGGTGGTCCGAGATGTAGAGTTCCATGACGCCGCGCCGCAAGGCGGCCAGGCGCGGCGACTGGGTCCGCACCCGCATGCCTGCTTCCGCCGGGGTGGTGCAGGACGAGGGGGTGCCGCGGCGGCCCTCGATCTCCACCAGGCAGAGGCGACAGGAGCCGAACGGCTCGAGGCTGTCGGTGGCGCAAAGCTTGGGAATGGCGATCCCAACCTGCATGGCAGCCCGCATCAGCGAGGTGCCGGCGGCGACGCTCACCGCCACACCGTCGATCTCCAGGCTGACCTGCTCGGCCGCAGGCTTCGCCGGGGTGCCGTAGTCGATGTCGACGAGCTGGTTCATAGCGGATCCCTGGGGCCGAAGTCTTCCGGGAAGCGGTCGAGCGCCGACAGCACCGGATAGGGCGTCATGCCGCCCATGGCGCAGAGCGAGCCGGCCAGCATGACATCGCACAGGTCGCGCAATAGGGCGGTCTGAGCCGGCCGATCGGTGCCTTCGGCAATGCGATCGATGACCTCGACGCCGCGGGTCGAGCCGATGCGGCAGGGGGTGCATTTGCCGCAGGATTCGATGGCGCAGAATTCCATGGCGAAACGGGCTTGCCGCGCCATGTCGACGCTGTCGTCGAAGACGACGATGCCGCCATGGCCGAGCATGGCGCCGATGGCGGCGAAGGCCTCGTAATCGAGAGGGGTATCGAACTGCGCTTCGCCCAGATAGGCGCCCAGCGGACCGCCCACCTGCACGGCGCGGATCGGGCGGCCGCTGGCGGTGCCTCCGCCGTATTCGTAGAGCAGCTCACGCAGGGTCAGGCCGAAGGCCTTTTCCACCAGCCCGCCGTATTTGACATTGCCGGCCAACTGGAAGGCCAGGCTGCCGCGCGAACGGCCGCTGCCGTAATCCCGGTAGAAGGCGGCGCCGCGCTCGACGATCAGGGGTACCGAGGCCAGCGATACGACGTTGTTGACGATGGTGGGTTGCCCGAACAGGCCATGCACCGCCGGCAGCGGTGGCTTGGCGCGGACGATGCCGCGCTTGCCTTCCAGGCTTTCCAGGAGGGCCGTCTCCTCGCCGCAGATATAGGCACCGCCGGCCTTGCGGGCCGTGAGATGAAACCCTCGGCCGGAACCGAGGATGTCGTCGCCCAGATAACCGCGCGCTTCGGCGAGGCTGATGGCCTGCTGCAAGGTCGAGTAGGCATGCGGGTATTCGCTGCGGACGTAGACATAGCCCTCGGTTGCGCCGACGGCGATGGCGGCGATGGTCATCCCCTCGATCAGCATGAAAGGGTCCCCCTCCATGATCATGCGATCGGAGAAGGTGCCGGAATCGCCTTCGTCGGCATTGCAGACCACGTATTTCCGGTTCGCCCGGACGTTCTGCACGGTCTGCCATTTGATGCCGGTGGGAAAGGCGGCGCCGCCGCGCCCGCGCAACCCCGATTCGGTTACCTCGGCGACGATGCGGGCGCCACTCCAGTCCAAGGCCTGCGACAGCCCGCGGTATCCGTCATGGGCGAGATAGTCGTCGAGGGACAATGGATCGATGCGGCCGACCCGGGCGAAGGTCAGCCGTTCCTGCCTTTGCAGGTATGGAATCTGTTCGGTCGGCCCGAGGCATAGGCGATGCGCCCCGTGCCGCAGGAAGTCGGCCTCGAACAGGCCGGGCACGTCGTCGACCGACACCGGGCCGAAGGCGAGGCGGCCGGACGGCGTCGCCACTTCCACCAACGGCTCGAGCCAAAACAGACCGCGGGAGCCGTTGCGGACGATACCGAGGGAGATGCCACGCCGTTCGGCTTCGGCGGCCAGCGCTCGAGCCACCGCGTCGGCCCCGAGGGCCAGGGCGGTGGAATCCCGTGGGACGTAGACGGTGGCGGTCATTTCCCGCTCCGCAGGCGCTGCGTCAGGGCGTCGAAGCGGGCTGGGGTGACCTGGACATGCGGCTCTTCATCGACCATCAGCGCCGGGCCACAAGCGCAGTGGCCCAGGCAGAAGACCGGTTCGAGGGTCACCGTGCCGTCGGCGGTGGTGTCATGAAAATCGCAGGCCAAGGCCCTTTTGGCATGGGCGATCAGGGCATCGGCGCCCCGCGCCTGGCAGGCTTCGGCCCGGCAAATGCGAACGGTGTGGTCCCCGCCCGGCTGTTGACGGAAATGGTGATAGAAACGGATGACGCCGTGCACTTCCGCCCGCGACAGGTTCAACGCCGTGGCGATCAACGGTACGGCCTCGGGCGGGACATGGCCCAGCTGGTCCTGGATCGCATGCAGGATCGGTAGCAGCGCCCCCGGCATCTGCCGATGGGCGGCAATGGCGGTGGCGATGCCGTCGGCCGACGACGGGCGGGGTGTGGTCACCTGGTGTTCCCTCGCTGGTTGTCTTCTTTGGCCGCGCAGCCGGCTCTTGGCTTGGTTCAACCATAGTGGTGGGGCAGGTTCTTTTAAATCGAGAAAACCTGCACATGTCTTCGGGTTTTCCGAACGGCTGCCCCTAAGGCGTGTCACCGAACAGCGAGACCAGGCTGTTGGCCTCGGCGTTGAGGGCCTGAACCATCGGGGGGAGAGGCTCGCGGGCCAGGGTGACCAGCCCGGTCGACCAGCTGACGGCGGGATCGAGCAACCGCATGCCTTCGGGCACGCCGATCAGGTCGAGGACACTCCTGGGGACGATGCTGGACCAGTTGCCCGAGCAGACATGGGCCAGGATGCTGACGATGGAATTGGTCTCCAGGGTGACCAGCGGTCGACATTCCAGTCCGGCAAATACGCGATCGATGGTCTTGCGATTCTGCATGTCGGGGGTCAACAGGGCCAACGGCGTCTCTGCCGCCTCGCGCCAGGTGACCCGGCTTTGGCCTTCGAACAAGGTCGCGGCACTGGTGATGAGGACGTGGTTTTCGTTCCACAGGGGGATCACCGCCAGGTCCGGGTGATCGGCGGATTCGGTGTAGACGATGCCGGCTTCCAGCTCGAAGCTGCGCAGGCGCGACAGGATGCGGCCGGTGCTCAGCGACAGGACCTCGACGGTGACCAGGGGATGGCTGCGCGAAAATGAGGCGCTCAGGGAAGCCACGACGGTCAGGGCCGTTGGGATGACGCCGAGCCGCAGCCTTCCGCTCAGGCCGTCCCGCGAGCGGGCCAATTCCTGTTTGAGCTCGGTCGCCTCGGCTGCCATGCGCTGCGCATAGCGGACGACGCAGAGCCCTTCCGCGGTGAGGGAGGTGAACTGCTTGCCCCGCTCGACCACGGCGACGCCCAGTTCGGACTCCAGATCGCGGATCGCTGCCGACAGTGTCGAGGGCGATATGTTGCAGGCGGTGGCCGCCCGGCCGAAATGCCGCTCCTTGGCGAGGGCGATCAGATAGGTGTATTTCCTGGCGATCATCGCTCCAACCCGTCCACGGCCGTGGTTTCAGCCGCCCATTGTGCTGGCGAATGGCGACCGGCGGAAGAGGGGGCGGTTCGAATTACCTGCGGTTGCAGGGGGCGAGCCAAAAAAGACATGGAGGGGAGCCGCGGCGGCTCCCCTCCGCCGGTTCTACTTGAACATGACGAAGGCCTTCTGGAGGGTGATCCAGATCCCCCAGCCCAGCGGGATCCACACCGCCAGCCAGGCCAGTCCCACCGTCCAATTGCGCTGGATTTCACCGGCCACGGCGATGTGGTCCTGGATGAAATGCGGGTGGGTGTCGTCGGCGGCCTTCCGCTCCTCGGCCGCTTCCTCGGGATTCATATGCAGGGTTTCCGACACCGGGCGGATCAGCCAGTTGCACAGGAAGCCGACCAGCAGCAAGGCGGCCAGGACGTACATGGTGATGTTGTAGGCCTCGGACCGGGGCACCCCGTGCTCCAGCTGGTATTCGCGGATGTAGTTCACCAGCACCGGACCCAGCACCCCGGCGGTCGACCAGGCGGTCAGCAGCCGGCCGTGGATGGCGCCCACCATCTTGGTGCCGAACATGTCGGCCAGATAGGCCGGCACCGTGGCGAAGCCGCCGCCGTACATCGACAGGATGATGCAGAAGGCCCCGACGAACAGGGCCAGGGCGGCCCCTTCCGACGACCAGGGGATCGAGGCATAGAGCAGGAAGCCGAGCAGGAAGAAGGTGTAATAGGTCGCCTTGCGGCCGATCTTGTCGGACAGCGAGGCCCAGAAGAACCGGCCGCCGATGTTGAACAGCGACAACAGGCCGGTGAAGCCGGCCGCCACCGCGGCGATCTGCCCCTTCTGGGCGGCGCTGAGGTCGTTGAAATTGGCCGCGACGCCGATCAGCTGGCCGCCGAACACTTCCTGCAGCATCGGCGAGGCCATGCCGATGATGCCGATGCCGGCGGTTACATTGAGCGTCAGGACCGCCCACACCAACCAGAACTGCTTGGTCTTCCAGGCGACGTCGAGATGGACGTGCTTGTCCATCATCAGCGAGCCCTTGGTGCCGGCCGGCGGCGGGGTCCAGCCGGCGGGCTTCCAATTGGCCGACGGCAGGCGGTAGCCGAGGGCGCCGCCCATCATGAAGACGAAATAGATGGCGCCGAGGACCAGGAAGGTCTGCCAGACGCCGACGGAAGTCGGGGTGGCGAAATGCTTCATCAGCATGTCGGCCAGCGGGGCGCCGATCATGGCGCCGCCGCCGAAGCCCATGATGGCCATGCCGGTAGCCATGCCGCGACGGTCGGGAAACCATTTCATCAGGGTCGAGACCGGGGAA
>CAIOJO010000379.1 GCA_903858635.1 uncultured Telmatospirillum sp.
GAGTACCAGATTCTGCGCAACGCCTCCCTGGCAGTGCTGCGCGAGATCGGCGTCGACACCGGCGGCAGCAATGTGCAGTTCGCCATCAACCCGCAGGACGGGCGTATGGTGGTGATCGAGATGAACCCGCGGGTGTCACGCTCGTCGGCGCTGGCCTCCAAGGCCACCGGCTTCCCGATCGCCAAGGTGGCGGCCAAGCTGGCGGTCGGCTACACCCTCGACGAATTGTTGAACGACATCACCGGCGTCACCCCGGCCTCGTTCGAGCCGACCATCGACTATGTGGTGACCAAGATCCCGCGCTTCACCTTCGAGAAGTTCCCGGGCGCCGATCCGATGCTGACCACCTCGATGAAGTCGGTGGGCGAAGCCATGAGCATCGGCCGCACCTTCCAGGAAAGCCTGCAGAAGGGCCTGCGCTCGATGGAAACCGGCCTCACCGGCCTCAACGAGGTGGAGATCATCGGGGCCGACCACGGGCGCAACAAGGATGCCATCAAGGCCGCCCTGGCGTTGCCGCGGGCCGACCGCCTGCTGGTGATCGCCCAGGCGCTGCGCTATGGCATGGCCGTCGACGAGGTCCAGGCCTGCTGCAGCTACGACCGGTGGTTCCTCGAGCAGATCAAAGGGATCGTCGAAGCCGAAGCGGAACTCCGCGCCAAGGGGCTGCCGATCGACGCCCCCGGCCTGCTGCGCTTCAAGAAGATGGGATTCTCGGACGAACGGCTGGCCGAGCTGACCGGCAAGACCCTGATCGAGACGGCCTTCCGCCGCGAGGTTCTGGACGTGAAGCCGGTCTTCAAGCGGATCGACACCTGCGCCGGCGAGTTTCCGTCGAAGACCCCCTACATGTATTCCTGCTACGAGGGCGATGGCATCCAGCCGCCCGACTGCGAGTCCGATCCGACCGATCGCGACAAGGTGATTATCCTGGGCGGTGGTCCCAACCGGATCGGTCAAGGCATCGAGTTCGATTATTGCTGCGTCCATGCCGCCTATGCCCTGTCCGAGGCCGGCAAAGAGACCATCATGGTCAACTGCAACCCGGAAACCGTGTCGACCGATTACGACACCTCGGACCGCCTGTATTTCGAACCGCTCACCGCCGAGACGGTGATCGACCTGGTCCGCCGCGAGCAATCCAACGGCCGCGTGCTCGGCGTGATCGTCCAGTACGGCGGCCAGACCCCGCTGAAACTGGCGGCGGCCTTGGAGAAGGCGCAGATCCCCATCCTCGGCACCTCACCCGACGCCATCGACCTGGCCGAAGACCGCCAGCGCTTTCAGGTGCTGCTGCAGGAGCTGGGCCTGCGCCAGCCGGCCAACGGCACGGCGCGGACCATCGAGGAAGCCAAACTGGTGGCCGAACGCATCGGCTATCCGGTGGTGATCCGCCCGTCCTACGTGCTGGGTGGCCGCGCCATGCGGATCGTCCACGACCATGAGGGCCTCGAGCGCTACATGAAGGACGCGGTGCTGGTCACCGGCGGCAATCCCGTGCTGATCGACCTCTATCTGTCCGACGCGACGGAAGTCGACGTCGACTGTCTGGCCGACCGCCACGACGTATTCGTCGCCGGCATCATGGAGCATATCGAGGAGGCCGGCATTCATTCGGGCGATTCGGCCTGCTCGCTGCCGCCGCACACCCTGGCCCCGGCGGTGGTCGCCGAGATCAAGCGGCAGACCGGCCTGCTGGCCCGGGCGCTCGACGTGGTCGGCCTGATGAATGTCCAATTCGCCGTCAAGGACGGCGACATCTACATCCTCGAGGTCAATCCGCGGGCCAGCCGGACAGTTCCCTTCGTCGCCAAGGCGATCGGCATCCCGATCGCCAAGATCGCCGCCCGAGTCATGGCGGGCGAGCCCCTCGCCTCGTTCAATCTGGTCGAACGGCCGTTGAAGCATGTGGCGGTGAAAGAGGCGGTGTTCCCCTTCTCGCGCTTCCCGGGCGTCGACATCCTGCTCGGCCCCGAGATGAAATCGACCGGCGAGGTGATGGGGATCGACAGCGATTTTGCCCGCGCCTTCGCCAAGTCGCAATTGGGCAGCGGCACCCGTCTGCCATCGTCCGGGACCGCGTTCCTGTCGGTCCGCCCGGGCGACAAGACCGGGCTGGTCGAGGTGGCGCGCCGTCTGGTCGAGTTCGGCTTCCGGCTGATCGCCACCAGCGGCACCGCCTCCTATCTGCGCGAGCGCGGCATCGAGGTCGGTGTCGTGCACAAGGTCCTGGAAGGCCGCCCGCATTGCGTCGACGCCATGCTGTCGGGACAGGTGCAACTGGTGGTTAACACCACCGATGGCGCACAGGCGGTGGCCGACAGCTTCTCGATCAGGCGAACTGCCCTCACCCACAACATTCCGCACTACACCACCCTGGCCGGAGCACGCGCCGCGGTTGATGCAATTGAAGCGCTGCGCGGCGGCCCACTTGATGTCGCTCCGTTGCAGTCGTATTTTAGTGGCGCGTTCTGACGAAGCTCCGCGGCCGGGAGGGCTGGGCCGCAGAGGCTTCTTGTGCTTTTTCAGGAAGAACGGATGGAAAAGATCCCGATGACTCCAGGTGGTTTGACCACCTTGGAGGACGAGTTGAGGGCGTTGAAGTCGGTGGAACGACCCGCGGTCATTCGCGCCATAGCCGAGGCCCGCGAACACGGCGACCTGTCTGAAAACGCCGAATATCATGCGGCCCGCGAACGGCAGAGTTTCATCGAGGGCCGCATCACCGAGCTTGAAGACATCATCAGCCGGGCCCAGGTCATCGACGTCACCCAGTTGTCGGGCGACACGGTCCGCTTCGGCGCCGTCGTCACCCTGGCCGACGAGGACAGCGACGACGAATCGATCTATATGATCGTCGGGGCGCATGAGGCCGACATCCGCTCGGGCCGGCTCTCGGTCCACTCCCCCTTGGCCCGCGCCCTGATCGGCAAGCATATCGGCGATTCGGTGGAAGTGAGCACCCCCTCGGGGTCGAAATCCTACGAAATCGTCGACGTCCGCTTCGGCTGACGGCGGCTCAACCCGCTGCCTTGGCATCGAGCCCGGAGACCCCGAGCCAGCGATCGAGGACTCGCGGCATGGCGACCAGCAGGTCGCTACGATCGCGATGCACGATGCGGCCGCGCTCGAGAACGATGGCCTGCTCGGTCAACGGCAGGATCTGGCGGGCGTGCTGCTCGACGATGATCACGCCCATGCCACCCAAGCGGATCATGTCCCTGATCGCCGCGAGAAGTTCCTGGACGACGATCGGGGCCAGACCTTCCAGGGGCTCGTCCAGCAGCAGGATGTCGGGGTTGAGGGCCAGGGCGCGGCCGATCGCCAACATTTGCTGTTCGCCACCCGACAGATGATTGCCGAAGTTATCCTTTCGCTCCGCCAAGCGGGGAAACAGCCCGAAGATTCGCGCCGTTGTCCAGTGTCCCGGCCGGGCCACCGCTGTCAGGTTCTCGAGGACGGTCAGGGACGGGAAGATCTCCCGCTCCTGCGGCACCCAGCCGATCCCCATCAGGGCGCGGCGATGACTCGCCGTCCGGGTGATCTCGCGGCCATGCAGCAGGATCCGGCCGGACTGGATGCGGGTTATGCCGATGATGGTGTTGATCAGCGTCGTCTTGCCGACACCATTGCGTCCGAGAACGGCGAGGGTCCCGCCCGCGGCCAGCGCGAAGGCGATGTCCGACAGCACCACCGCCTTGCCGTAGCCGGCGGTGATGCCGTCGAGGCACAGCAGGTCAGCCATGGCTCTCGGCCCCCAGATAGACTTCCCGCACCCGTGGGTCGGCGGCGATCTGCTGCGGCGGGCCCTGCACCAAGACGGCACCACCGACCAGCACGGTGATCCGCTCGGCAAAGCGGAACACCAGGTCCATGTCATGGTCGATCAGCAGCACGGTGACCTCGGGGGGGAGTGCCGCAAGGGTGGTGAACAGATCGCGCCCCTCGGTTTCGGATACGCCGGCGGCCGGTTCGTCGAGCAGCAGCACGCGGGGCTGCAGGGCCAAGGCCAAGGCGATCTCCAGCAATCGCTGCCGACCATAGGGCAATTCCCGGGTCGGTTCATGCCGACAATCGCCCAGGCCGAGACGCTCCAGCAGTGCCCAGGCCTCGTCCAGGACGGCTCTGTCGCGGGTCAATCCGCTCCACCAGCGCGTCGCGATGCCGCGCCGCTGCAGGATCGCCATGACCACCGCCTCCAGCGGCGTCAGCAGCGGGAACAGCTGATTGACCTGGAAGGTCCTGGCCAGCCCAAGCCTCGCCCTCAGATACGGGCGTTTCTCGGTAATATGCTCGCCATGCAGCAGGATTTCGCCGCTCGAGGGCGCCAGGACGCCGGTCAAGAGGTTGACCAGGGTGGTCTTGCCGGCCCCGTTCGGGCCGATCAGGGCATGGCGCTCGCCGGGCGCCAGACTCAGCGACACATTGTTGGTGACCACCAGCCCGCCGAAGCTTTTGGTCAGCCGTCGCATCTCCAGCGCCGGGGTCATGGCGCGGTCCTCGACGGTGCGGCGACACCGCGCCGCAGTCGGGTCCATAGCCTGACGGTGAAGCCAAGGATGCCGCCCCTGGCGTAAAGCGCCTGGGCCATGAACGCGATGCCTATCCAGAACTGCCAATACTCCGGCGTGATCCTGGCCAGCAGCGTCTCCAACTCCATCAGCATCAGGGCGCCGACGATCGCGCCATAGAGCGTGCCGGCGCCGCCGAGCACCACCGCGAGCAGCGCTTCGCTGGACTTGTCGAAGCCGAAGACATCCAAGGAAACGAATTGGGTGGTCTGGGTCAGGAGCGCCCCGGCGATTCCGGCCAGGGCGGCCGCAAGGGTATAGACACCGACCAGCCGACGCCCCACCGGGGTGCCGAGGGCAGACATGCGGCGCGGGTTCCCCTTGATGCCGCGCAGGGTGAGGCCGAAGGGCGAGTGGACCACCCGGCGCACCAACAGGAAGCAAGCGAAGAGGACGCCCAGGGCGTAGACATAGGCGGTGCGCCCATAGAGATCGAATTCCCAGACGCCAAAGATCGGCCAGACATCAATTCCTTGCAGCCCGTCCGATCCGCCGGTCAGCCAGGTCATCCGGTTCGCCGCCTCCATCACCAGCAGCGAGATGCCGAGCGTCACCATCAGTCGCGTCAAGTCCGAGCCGCGCAGCACCAGAAAACTGCTCAGGAAGCCGCAGCCCCCGGCCACCAGGCCGGCGGCGACCAGCCCGCTCAGCGGCTCGCCCCAGCCGGACTGCGCCAGCAGGCCCGCCACATAGCCGCCGATCCCGAAAAAGGCCGCATGCCCCAGCGACATGACACCGGCAATCCCCAGCAGCAGATCGACCGACAGGGCGAACAGCCCGCCGATCGCCGCCTGCGCCAACAACGGCAATTGGTGCGGCAGCAGCAGATAGGCCGCCGCCGCCAGAACCCAGAACGCGATCTCGACGGAACGCCATGGCGCCCGCAACCGCCGCTCGTCTTCGGTTGGTGGCGCTGCCGATTTCGCCTCGACAATCAACGCACGGCTCTCCTGCCGAACAGCCCGTGCGGCCGCCAGATCAGCATCGCCACCATGACGCCGTAGATGATGAAAGCACCGATGTCCGGAACGTAGTATTTGCCGGCGACATCGCAGATCCCGAGGACCAGCGAGGCAAGCAGTGGCCCGCTGATGGTCCCGGTCCCCCCGGCCGCCACGACGATCAGGAAGTAGACCAGGAACTTGAGCGGGAAGCTCGGATCGAGATTCAGGATCTCGACGCCGAGCGCCGCCCCCAGGCCGGCCAGGCCGCATCCCACCGCGAAGGTCACGGCGAACAGCCGCCCGACATTGATTCCCAGGGCATTGGCCACCGTCGCGTTGTCCACTGCCGCCCGCAGGCGGCTGCCGAAGCGGGTGCGGCTCAGAACCAGCTGCAGCGCCAGCGCGACACAGCCGCAAAAGACGATCAGGAATAAGCGGTAGACGCCGAGATCGAACCCTTTGAACAGATGGAACTGACCGGCCAGGAATGCCGGCAGCTGAATGATCTGATGCTGCGAGCCCATCAGGAAGGCGGCCGCCGCCATTGCCGCGAAGACCAGGCCGGTGGTGAACAGCACCTGCTCGAGGGCGCCGGCATCGTAGAGTTTGCGGTAGAACAGCCGTTCCACCACCACCCCCAGCCCCGCCGACGCCGCGAAGGCGGCGGGGAGCGTCGCCAGAAACGGCACCCCCCACCGATTGAGCAGCACCACCGCGACATAGCCTCCGGTCATCGCGAAGACACCATGGGCGAGATTTACGAAGTTCATCACCCCCAGGGTTACCGACAAGCCGACCGACGACAGGAACAGCAGCGCACCGGTGGCGATTCCGTCGAACAGCACGGTCAACATGGCTGGATTACTTGCCGACCGCCTGCGCCACGGGCACACCCTTGTTGTCGACCCGGGCAATGCGATCGAAATCGACATTGTAGAGATGCCCGCCGATCCGTTCGACCTTGCGGATATAGACGTCCTGGATGGGATCGCGGGTTTCCGGATCGATGCTCATCGGGCCGCGCGGGCTGACCCAGGACATGCCTTTCGCCGCCGCCACGAAGGCGTCGCCGCCTGCTGCACCATGGGTCTTCTCCAGCACCGAATAGATCAGATGCATTCCATCGTAGCCGGTCACCGCCATATGGTCGGGCCGCATCCCGGGATTGTCCTTCTCGAAGGCGTTGGTGAACGAGATGTTCTCGGGGGTGAATTTCTCGCGGCCCTGCACGCCGGCGAGCGCCGGCGTATAGAACAGCGAGGTGATGGTGCCGACCGCCGCATCGCCCAGCCCGTCCAGGATGTCCTCGTCGGTCACGTCGCCGACGCAGATCAGCTTGATGCCGGCCTCGGTCAGGCCGCGCGTCTGGAACTGCTTCATCAGCGCCGGCGCCTCGCTGCCCGGGACGAAGGCGAAGACGGCGCCCGGGTTGGCGTCTTTGATGCGCTGCGCATAGGGGCCGTAATCCGGCGACTTCAACGGTACGCGCACACTGCCGGCGATGGTGCCGCCGTTATCGGTGAAAACCTTGGAGAACATCGCCTCGGCGTCGTGGCCCGGTGCGTAGTCGGTGACCAGCGTATAGACATTCTTGACGCCGTTCTTGGCGGCCCACAGCGCCAAAGGCGCCACATACTGCACCAGGGTATAGCCGGAGCGGATGATGTAGGGCGACTTCTCGGAGATTGCCGAGGCGCCGGCCGACATCACCACCATCGGCACCTTGGCCTGGGTGGCGACCGGTGCGGCGGCGAAGGCCAGCGGCGATAGGCCGAAGCCGGCCAGAACCTCGGCATTGTCGTTGGTGACGAGATCCTGCGCGTAGCGCTTGGTGGTTTCCGGCGCCGTGCCGGTGTCGTCGCGCAGCAACAGCTCGATCTTCCGACCGGCCACCCAATCGCCATGCTGTTCCATGTAGAGCTTGACGCCGGCATACACCTGCCGGCCGAGATACTCGAACGGCCCCGTCATCGGCAACACCAGGCCGATCCGCAGCGGCTTGTCCTCCGCCTGGGCGGCGCTGAACGACAGTACGGCAGTTACAGCGATCACGGCGGCTCGGAGCAAGAACTTGGTCTTCATGACGATTCTCCCACGCGATTCGTTGAAGGCGCTTGGTTTTTCGCGCCATTGTTGTTTTAGAGAACGATCTGGATGGCCTTCACCTCGGTGTCGCTGAGCATCTCGTCGAGGCCCCTTTCCCGAGCAGTATCCTCGACAATGTCACTAGCACCCGAATCCCCGGGCGGTCCAAGTCGGATTGCTGCTAAGAGCCATCACTGCCGCTTCTACCGTCGCATTGGCCAAACTGATGGCTCTCAGCAGAAAACAGTATTTTTTGTTTCCCCGGCATCGCTCTAGCGTGCCGGACGAATAACCGAGTCCGGCAGTGCGGCCGATGGCATGCCGCCACGATGGGGCCGTCGTGGGGGATTTCAGGGTCGGGAAGGGGAATGCGGCATGGGCAGTTGGATGGTCGGCGTCGATACCGGCGGGACGTTCACCGACCTGATCGCAGTGGACCCCGAGACGCAGCAGTGCCACCTGGCCAAGGTTGCCTCGGTCCCGGCCGATCCCTCGATCGCCGTGATGAAGGCTTTGGAGGAGCTGTTCTGCCGCGGCGTCATGCCCTCCGAGATCAGGTTCCTGGCGCACGGCACCACGGTCGCCACCAATGCCTTGCTGGAAGGCAAGGGCGTGCGGACCGGCTTGTTGATCAGCCGCGGATTTCGCGCCGTTTATGAGGCGCGCGGCTGGTCGCAGCCGCGCGGCAGCGACCTGATCGACACCTTCTATCGAAAGCCGCCGCTGCTGGTGCCGCAGCATCTCACCGAGGAGATCACCGAACGGCTCGACTATCGGGGCGAAGTGGTCACGCCGCTCGACGAAGACTCGGTCCGCATTGCCGTGCGTCGCCTGCGGGCGGCCGGGGTCGCGGCGATCGCCGTGTGTTTCCTGTTTTCCTTCGTCAATCCGGCCCATGAACGGCGCGTGGCGGCGATCATCGCCGAGGAGGCGCCCGAGCTGCGGGTCTCGCTGTCCTCGGCGGTGCTGCCGGTAATCCGCGAATATCCGCGGCTGTCCACCACGGTGATCGACGCCTATGTAGGGCCCAAGATCGAAGAGTATCTCGACCGCCTCGCCGGACGCCTGAAGGTGGCCGGCGTGACCACGCCGCAGGTCTTCCTGATGCAATCCAACGGCGGCCTGATGCGCATCTCCATCGCCGCCCGGCATCCCAACCAGACCCTTCTGTCGGGACCGGCCGCCGGGGTCATCGCGGCCACCGAGCTGGCGAAGACGCTGGGCCGCCGGCATGTGATCACCTTCGACATGGGCGGCACCAGCACCGATATCAGCGTCATCATCAACGGCCGGGTCCTGGAGACCACCGAGGGCACCATCGCCCGCCAGGATATCGGCACGCCGATGCTGAAGGTGACGACGCTGGGCGCCGGCGGCGGAACCGTCGCCTATATCGGCAAGGACGGCCTGCTCAAGGTCGGTCCGCGCAGTTCCGGCGCGGTGCCGGGCCCCGCCTGCTACGGCCGCGGCGGCGCCGAGCCGACCGTCACCGACGCCAATCTGGTGTTGGGGGCGCTGAGCGGCGACACGCCGCTGGCCGGCACGCTCAGCCTCGATGCCGAGCGCGCCCGCCGGGCCATCTCGTCTTGCCTGGCCGAGCCGTTGGGACTGGACCTGCTGCAGGCCGCTGCGGGGATCATCCGCATCGTCAATACCAACATGGCGGTGGATCTGCGGCTCGCCTTGCAGGAGCAGGGTCAGGACCCCCGCCAATATGCCTTGATCGCCTTCGGTGGGGCGGGGCCGCTGCACGCCGCCTATGTGGCGCGCAGCCTCGGCATCCCGGTCGTGCTGGTGCCGCCGCACCCCGGCATCAACTGCGCCACCGGCCTCCTACAGACCAATGTAAAGCATTCCTATCTCCAATCGGCGGTTGGCATCCTCAGCAGCTTTCCGCTCGACCGGATGAACCAGATCTTTGCCACGCTGACCGATCAGGCCCTGGTCGAGGCCGCCGAGGAAGGTTTTGCCGCCGAAACGGTCACGCTGACCCGCCAGGCCGACCTGCGTTATCCCCATCAAGGCTATACCCTGGGCGTCGCCTGCCCGCCCGGCGCGCTGACCGAGCAGCACAGGCCGTCCCTGAAGACGCAGTTCGACCAATTGCATGCCAGTATCTACGGCCAATCGGCGGCCGACGAAGATGCCGAGGTCGTCACCTTCCGTGTGCAATCCGAGATCGCCGTGCCGCATCTCAAGACGCCCGGCCACCCCTTGGGCGACGGCCGGACGGAGCGCGCGCTGAAGGGCGAGCGGCAGGTGTTCGACGTGGAGGCCGGCTGCTTTCGTTCGGCCAAGATCTACCAGCGCGAGCGATTGCAGCCGGGAGACCGCATCGTCGGTCCGGCCATCATCGATCAATTCGACGCGACGACGGTTGTCCTGTCCGGACAAGCGGCCTCGGTCGCTCCCTGCGGCACTCTCGTCATCGAAACCCCGGAGCCGAGATGACCATTGATCTGGTGACCACCGAGGTCGTATCGAGCCGGCTGCGCGAGATCGCCTCGATGATGGAATACGCCCTTTACCACAGCGGCTATTCGACCATCCTACGCGAATCCAAGGACGGCACGGCCGGCCTGACCGACGCGGAAGGTCGGGCCATCATCATTGGCGGCGGTCTGCAGTACCATTTCCTCGCCTATCAGCGGGCGGTGCGATGCGTCCTCGACCGCTTCCCCGCCGACCAACTGCGACCCGGGGACAGCTTCGTCGCCAACGACCCCTACCAATGCGGCACCGCGCACGCCCCCGACCTGGTGGCCATCACGCCGGCCTTCTATGACGACAGGGTGATCGGCTTTGCCGTAAGCATCGCCCACAAGGCCGATATCGGCGGGCTGGTGCCTGGCTCGTCCGGTGCCGCGGCCCGCGAGATCTATCATGACGGGCTGCTGCTGCCGGCGGTTCGGTTCCGCACCGCGGCCGGCCCGAACGGCGACGTCGAGGCCATCATCCGCAACAACAGCCGCATTCCCGACGTCGTCCTGGGCGATTTGCGCGCCCAGGTCGGATGCACCGGCCTGGGCGTGGCGCGATTGGCCGGCTTGTGCGACGAGTATGGGGTCGGCGCCGTGCGCGACACCATGGCCAGTATCCTGACGCTGACCAAGCGCCGGCTGGCGGCCGAACTGCGCGGCTGGACGGATGGAACCGCGGAAGCCGAAGGCTTCCTCGATCACGACGGCGTCGCCAAGGACCGACCGGTCCGCATCCATGTGCGGGCGACCAAACAGGCGGATCGCCTGGTTCTCGACTTCAGCGACTGCTCGCCGCAGACGGCGGGACCGGTCAACCTGACCAGTTGCACCGCACAGGCGGTCTCGTTGCTGGCCCTGCTGACCACCGCCGACCCGACCATCCCGGTCAATCTGGGGATCGCCGACGCCGTCGATTTCATCCAGCCGGCAGGGCTGGTGGTCAATCCGCAACATCCGGCGACGGTGAACCATTATTTCCCGACCGGGCATCTCGTCTACAATTGCGTGCTGTCGGCCCTCGGCAAGCTGAATCCGGCGCGCGCGGTGGCCCCGTCGGGACTCGGATCGGGCGCCGTGTCGATCGGCTACAAGCGCGGCCGCGCCGGCAAGCCGGCGGTGATCTACGAGTTGCTGATCACCTCGCTGGGCGCCACCAGCCGGCATGACGGCGCCGCAATCGTCCAGGCGATCGACCACATCACCCCCGGTGCACCGGTCGAGATCATCGAAACCGAATACCCGATCCGGGTCCGCAGCTTCGATATCTGGCGCGACTCGGGCGGCCCGGGACGGTTCCGGGGCGGCATCGGCCATGTCCGCGAACTGGAAGTGCTGGCGGACAGCACGCTGACGGTGCGCTCGGCCAACCACCGCTTCACCGCCGGAGGCGTCAACGGCGGCTTCAGCCCGAAGGCGTCGCGGATCGTCCTCAACCCCGATCTGGTCGAACGCGAGGAGTTGGAGCCGATCCAGACCAGGCCATTGGTGGCGGGCGACGTGATCCGGTTCGAGCGCAGCGGCGGCGCCGGTTTCGGACCACCCTGGGAACGCGACCGCGCAGCCGTCTTGGACGATGTGCGGAACGGTTATGTCAGTGCCGATTCCGCACTGCTCATCTACCGCGTCGAGGCGGTGCCGGAGAGCGGGGCGGGGCCCGAGGTGGCCGGGCACAAGGGAGCCAGCGATGAACAATGACAATGACCGTTTCAGCCTGCAGGACCGGACTGTGCTGATCACCGGTGGCGGCAAAGGCATCGGCAAGGTCTATGCCGAGCAGTTCGCCCTGGCCGGCGCCCGGGTCATGGTGGCCGATATCGACGCCCCGGCCGTCGAGGCGACGGTGACGGCCATCGAGGCCGCCGGCGGTACCGCCAGCGGCATCACGACCGACATCGCCGACCCCCAATCGGTGGACGCCATGGTCGGTGCGACGAAGGAGCGCTTCGGCTCGATCGACGTCCTGGTGAACAATGCCTCGCTGATGAGCAGCCTGCCCCGCCGGCCGTGGATCGAGATCCCGGTCGACGAGTGGGACCGGGTCATGGCGGTCAATCTGCGCGGCCTGTTCCTGTGTTGCCGGGCGGTGTTCCCGATCATGCGGGAGCAGGGGCGGGGCAAGATCGTCAATATCTCGTCCAGCCGCATCTGGGACGGCACCCCCAACCGCCTGCACTACACCACCTCGAAGGCCGGCGTGGTCGGCTTCACGCGGGCCTTGGCGCGCGAAGTCGGTGCCTTCGGGATCAACGTCAACGCCGTCACCCCGGGCTTGACGATGAGCGATTCGCAAATCGCCTCGTCGGCGGCCAGCTATGTGGGTGAGTCATCCTTCGCCGATCGCTCGATCCGCCGCGCCCAGATGCCCCGGGATTTGGTGGGGGTGGTGATGTTCCTGAGCTCGGCGGCGAGCGACTTCATCACCGGTCAGACCATCAATGTGGATGGCGGCAAGGCGATGCATTAAGGCCCGCTTCGACCGGCTTTCCTCCGGGCTGTCGGTGCTCCACCTCTCCGCAGGCGCGGTTGTTCAGCGATGTTCCAAATGGCCCGGGAATTTGCCACCATGCGGTAGAAGAACGTCGAGGCTAAGTCGACGCCCGGAGGAATGGCTTGGACCTGCGTCAACTGACCTATTTCCTCAATGTTCTGGAGGCCGGCAGCTTCACCCGTGCCGCGGAAACCTTGCACATGGCCCAGCCGGCGCTCAGTCAGCAGGTCCAGAAGCTGGAAGACGAGCTTGGCCAGAAACTGCTCCTGCGCCATTCCCGCGGGGTGACCGCCACCGAAGCAGGGGCTCGCTTCCTGGGTCATGTCAGGTTCATCCTCCACTCGGTCGATGCGGCACGCCAGGATATCCGGCAGTTCAGCGGCCAGGAGATCGGCCAGATCAGACTCGGGATTCCGCGCAGCCTGAGCACGCCGTTCGCCATCGGCCTGAAAAGGTCGTGGTCGCACCAGTGGGAGGATGTCTCGCTCTGCCTGGTCGAGTATATGAACACCCATTTGGCCGAATGGCTGCTGGCCGGGCGGCTTGACCTGGCCCTCACCTACGCGCCGGAGGATATGCATCGCCTGCAATGCGAACCGGTCCTGCAGGAAAGGTTCTGCCTGGTGGGACCGGCCACCGGCGGAAAGGGTGGTCACCTGGGCCAGACCAATTTCCGGGACCTGCCGGCGACCCCGCTGATCCTCCCTTCGTCCTTCCACGACAACCGGAAACTGATCGACGCGGCAGCGGAATACAGCAGCGTCCGCTTGTCGATCGCCCATGAGATCGATTCGGTCGACCTGACCATCGGCATGGTGGAAGCCGGCCAGGGTTACACCGTCCAGCCTTTCCTGGCGATCCAGCATCTCC
>CAIOJO010000380.1 GCA_903858635.1 uncultured Telmatospirillum sp.
AAATATTTGTATGCTCAGGCTTACTGTTATAATACCGCTCATACTCGTCACTGCCCGACAATCGAGAGTACATCGCCTGATCGACATATAACGCAGCGAGACATTGTTATTTACGCCTTACAAGAGTCAGTTTGCTAATTACCTTTGATCGGGTGGTTATCAATAACCTACGCCCCTTTAAACGGAGCAAGCCGCGACAATAGCCCCAGCGCGATTCCAGTTGCCCTACTCGTTTGCATATATCCATGGCCTTCAGATGTACAGCGATTGTGTCGAGTAACACATCATCAGAATAATGGGTTTCCCAAGATTGGCGGGCGCATTCTGCCATTAGCCTCCAATTTGGTTCCTGTTGCCTTAGAATGCTAGGTAAACGGTGGAATTCGGATTCACGAATTCGAACTGAGCAAGCGCTCCAATTGATCCCTTCGGGTAACACAAAAGAATCACTGAGTATAACAGGAACCCTTCCTGCACGCATAGTCTCGAAAAGCCTGATGCTCCCGAGGCCATTGCCACGAGGACACACAAAAAATCGGCACCGGCGCATACTTTCGGCGTAGCCAAGCTTGGCATCCAAACCGCTTCTATCGAACATGCTTTCCCAAGGCCCTCCCTGGACCTTGATTAGAGCCTCCCCGGGCTTGTTCTGGGCGACCAAATATTTGATTAATCTGGATCGCAGCCCTGATGTAATCCCACCTACAAAACCATACAAAAAACGAGCATCCTCAGGGTCGAATCGATGTATGCGCTCATTGTAGATGATTGGGTAACAGAAGCTGCGGTGTCTCTTGGAATCAAAGGCCTCACGGGGCAGCGAGCAATAAAACCCAGGCCAGCGGCCAGTGGGCTGGTCACCATCGTCCCACACATACTCTCTCTTGCCAGGGCTTGGGGAACCCCAAAGATGGGCTCCGAAACCTGCGTCGTCTAGTTGCGGAGCTCGCGTTAGTATGGTAAAATCTGCGTCCGCGGCCCGATCAACCAACGAGGCGCGGGTTGCCCGAGACTCAATTGACTCCAAGCGGCTCTCCCATTCCTTTCTATGCCATTTTTCGTGCTTAGCGATATCAAAATGAATCTGCATATTTTCGGATGGGTCTGCTAGCCAATTTATTTTCACTTTCCACTTTCTGGCTGCAACGGTGACTCACTATACTATCACTATATATATGTGAGTGCTACCTGCATTGCTGGGGTATAATATAACCAAATTCGAGGCATCTGGGATGCATCTACTCATAATTAAAAATATAATTCGAATATTCAGTTAAAGATGTCAGAATCTTTGGGCATTCGAGAAGAGAAGAGGCGGAAGATTGCGAATTTCGACATCGATATGAATTAAATCAGATATGGATGGCCTGACCGCGAGTCGCGAGAGCCGCCTCGCCCAGGGCCTCGGACAAGGTCGGATGGGCATGGATGGTGTGATGGATATCGTCCACCGTCGCCCCCAGCTGCATGGCGAGTCCGTACTCGGCGATGAGTTCCGTAGCCTCCCCGCCCAGGATATGCACGCCCAGGATCTTGCCGCTGGGCATCTCGGCGATGACCTTGACGAAGCCCTCGGTGTCGCCGGCGGCGACCGCCTTGCCGACCGCCATGAACGGGAATTTGCCCACCTTGTAGGAGAGTCCGCGTTCCTTGCAGATCTTCTCGGTGAGGCCGATGCTGGCCACCTGCGGCTGGCTATAGGTGCAACCGGGGAATAGCCCGACCTGCTTGGGTGCGGCATGGCCGAACATGCCTTCGACGGCATGGATTGCACGATGCATCGCCACATGGGCAAGCCAAGGAGGGCCCTGGATGTCGCCGGCGGCGTAGATACCGGGCACACTGGTCTGATAATCGGTCCCCACCTTGACAAAGCCCCGGTCGGTCTCGACCTGGACCTTGGCAGAGAAGAGTGCGTCGAGATTGGAGGTGATGCCGACCGCCACCAGTACGGTCTCGACCTCCAACTCGGTCGCGGCGCCGTCCTTCACGAGGTCGAGCTTCACGCTCTCGGCGCCGACGCGGATGTTCTCGCACTTGGTGCCGGTGTGGGTGCTGATCCCCTGTTTGTCGAAGCTGCGCTGGAGCAGGCGCGCCACCTCCTCGTCCTCCACGGGCAGGATCTGGGGCAGCATCTCGATCAGGGTCACCTTCGTGCCGAAGGCATTGAAAAAATAGGCGAACTCCACCCCAATGGCGCCGGCCCCGATGATGGCGAGCGACTTGGGCGGGGCCTTGGCGGCGAGGGCCTCGCGCGAGGTCATAACGCGGACGCCGTCCACTGGTAGACCAGGCAAGACCCGGGGCTTCTGCCCGGTGCAAAGCATGATCCTGGCGGTGCGAAGGTATTTGCCCTGATGCTCCCCGGTGGCGATGGCGACCAGCCCGGGCTCGGTCACCTGCGCCTGGCCGACGAAGTAATCGACCTTGTTTTTCTTCAGGAGGAACTCCACGCCCTTGGCCATCTGGTTGGAGACGTTGCGGGAGCGCGCGACAATCTTGGTGAAATCGAAGCCCACGCCGGTGACGCTGAGGCCGTAGCTCTCGGCCTTCTGGAAGGTCCGGTAGAGATCGGCGCTCTTAAGCAGGGCCTTGGTCGGGATGCAGCCCCAGTTGAGGCAGGTGCCGCCGGCCCGCTCCATCTCGATACAGGCGACCTTGCGCCCGAGTTGGGCAGCCCGGATCGCGCCCACGTAGCCCGCCGGGCCACCGCCGATGATGACCAGATCGTATTGGGTGTCGGACATGGCTGGAAGAGAATTAGATATCGATTACGTCTCCACCGGGACCACGGCCGGCTGGCGGAGGAGGAGGCGTGCGGACGGCCGCCCGCACGAGCAAACGGCTGAGCAGCATATTGGTCAGGCTGACAATCAAAGCACCCCAGAGTGCGGCGCTGA